>DAWEIC010000009.1:0-26314 GCA_052364855.1 Collinsella sp. | reverse complement strand
GCATCTCGTCCTCCTCGCGCGTGTCGGCGTACTCCGCCCAGCGCGTGGCGCAGATGAGGCCCACATGCTTGGATCCGGCCTGGTGATGGCGCCAAGTGTCCTTAGCGGGCACGTCGATATCAAAGCCGTGGTGCCCATGATGCTTGAGCGAACCCACGCGCAGGTCGCGGCGGGTGAGCTCGGCGATAACCTTCTCGACGAGCGTGGTCTTACCCGAGTTCTGGTAGCCGATAAACGCGATCGCGGGGACGGCCGGAGTGGGAGCTGCGGGAGCGACGGCGACGGGTGCGCTTGCGGGCGCGGCACCGTCAGCGGCCACGGCCTCAGTAGCAGCGGCCTGGCGCTCTGCGCGATCCCACACGCCCGAGCGGCCGCCCTCCTTGTGCAACAGGCGCACGTCGACAATCTCCATGCCGCGATCGACGGCTTTGCACATGTCGTAGATCGTTAGGCAAGCGGCACTCGCGCCGGTCAACGCCTCCATCTCGATACCCGTCTTGCCCGTCACGCCGGCCGTAACCAGTACGTGAAAGCCAACCTGCCCGTCCGTGCGCGCCGGTGCCCAGCCCTCGGGCACGTCCTCGGCCGGCGTCCCCGCCGCAGCGATGGGCGCAATGTCGCACTTGCTCTTGGTAATGAGCAACGGATGGCACATGGGGATGATGTCGCTCGTGCGTTTGATGGCCATGATGCCCGCCACGCGCGCGCAAGCGAGCACGTCGCCCTTTTTGGCGCGGTCCTGCAGCACCATGGCCTGCGTCTCGGGGTGCATTAGGATGGTGCCCTCGGCGATGGCGATGCGATGGGTCTCGGCCTTGTCGGACACGTCGACCATGCACACCTCGCCCTTGGCGTCCACATGCGTCAGCTCGTCGCGACGGGCGTCGCGGGCGGGCTCGGTGGCAGCACTGGCAGTCGGCTGTGCGGACGCGTCGGCGTTACCAGCATTCGCCGCAGCCGTGGCTTTGTGGGCAGACATCGCGGCCCTGCGAGCGGCCTTGGTGGCATCGGCGTACCTGCTCTTGGCCATATGATCATCCTCCGATTTGGGACATAAATCGTTGCGTGCCCTCAATTATCGCGTGTTCCTGCGGTTTGTGGGCCACGGCATCGCGCCAAATCGAAAGTACCTGCATATCATCACCACGGCGCAGCGCCTCACGCACCGAATACTCGGCATCGCTGAACAGGCACGGACGCACGTTGCCGTCTGCCGTCAGGCGCAGACGATTGCAATTCGCGCAAAAATGGTTGGACATGGCGCTAATAAAGCCGACCGTTCCCGCCGCGCCCGGAAAGTGCCAATAGCGCGCAGGGCCCGCGCCGGCAGGAGCGTCGTTGATGTCGAGCGGCTCGAGCTCGCCCAGTCCCGTCGCGGCGGCCCCGGCGTTGATGCGCGCCCGCAGCTCGTCGCTCGGCACGGTATCGCTCGCATCCCACAGCTCGGGATTGAGCGCGGGCGCATGCGGATCCACAGCGCAATGCGAGCTCGTGCGCTCGTCGCCGATGGGCATGTATTCGATAAAGCGCAGGTGGATGGGGCGGTCGGCGGTCAAGCGCGCGAGGGCCTCCACGTCCTGGTTGAGTCGGCGCACAACAACGCAGTTGACCTTAACGGGCTCAAAGCCCCAAGCCAGCGCCGCGTCGATGCCAGACATGGTCTGCTCGAGTCGGCCCAGACGCGTGATCTTTCCAAAGAGCGTAGGGTCGAGTGTGTCGAGCGAAATGTTGACGCGGTTAAGCCCCGCGTCCTTGAGCTGCGGTGCCAGCTTGGGCAGCAGGGCGCCGTTGGTGGTAAGCGAGATGTCCTCGATCAGCGGAATCGCGCGGATATCACGAATGAGCGGAATGATACGGCGGCTGACCAGCGGCTCGCCACCCGTCAGGCGTACGCGGCGAATGCCCTCCCCCGCCACCAGGCGCACAAAGCGGGCGATTTCCTCGGCACTGAGTAGCTCGTCGTGCGCGCGGGGCGCCACGCCATCGGCCGGCATGCAGTAAATGCAGCGGAAATTGCACTTGTCGGTAACGGCAATGCGCAGGTAGTTGATATCGCGGCCAAAACCGTCATGTTGCACGCGCCCGTCCACGCAGTCCTCCCCTCGCGCAGCGATTTATTCTTCGGGAAACATAATACCCCACGAGAGAATCATGCCGACACCCGTACGACAGGACAAGTCGCTTCGAGCAAAACGGACTTTCCAAGCCCATCCTCAGCATACAAACCATCACAACATTCGATGCTTTTCCCGATTTTGGCAAAAAACGTCGAATGTTGTGATGGTTTGCCTGCCCACGGCACCCCGCAGAAGGACCGGAACGTCCCTAAAGGACGCCGTCCCAGTGCCGAATCACGAATTCTCGTAGGTCGTTCTGACGTTTCTGGAAAGCTTCGCTTCGGTCGCACGTGAGACCCATAGCGAGCGCGATAGCGTTCATCGCCCGGTGCAATTGCAGCTGGTGGGCAAACTGAGTCCCGGTGAGGACGATCATCCTAAAGCCCAGCGCGCTCAGCACGGTCATACGCTCCGCATCCGACGCGCTGCGTTGTTTATCAAGATGGTCCGAGCCATTGTATTCAATCCCCGTACCGCTCGCAGGCGCATATACGTCGATCTCGAAATACCCGGACTTAGCGAGATACTTGAACTCGTTGGGAACATCGGCCCGATGGTTGAGCTCGATCTTGGCGTATCCCAGCCCGCCCTGGGAGCGTTTTGCTACGACCATGATTGCGGTGGCCGTCTCCATGGGCGACCGCGCGCCATCGTGTACGCGCTTGAGCACGGCGGCCGCGCGTATAGCCCCCTGGCGAGATCGGTTCTCATTGCAATAGGCAATCAAGTCGGCAACGGTATACCTCTGCCCCATCTCGATATAATCGCCTGTCGACAGATGATTCAAATGGTATCGGGCGCAGATTTCGTAGCCATATTCCAGCTGCTCGGGCTCGCTCATCCACGAACCCGCTTGGACAAAGCACATGGCCTCATCAACCACCAGAAGGCCCTCTGTCACCTCGATAAGATGGTCTGGAGGTACCGGCGCTCCAAACACGTGGCACCTAAATCCAGCCGGCGTCGAGCGCTCAAAATCGAAGTTGACGAGCGTGTCGATATGATCGAGCTCTTCTCGTGGAATACCAAGCGAAACCAGATAGTCGGTAACGATCCCGACTGCCGTCGAAGCCCTCAGCCCCTTGGCATCGAGTCCCAATTTGGGCAGGCTCGCGGTCGGCTCCGCCTCGTTGGCAAGCGAATCCTCATCGTATAGGCTGCTTGCTCGCGAGAGCGGCTCGGACGGGCGCGCCACGTTGTGGTACAGCCAGGCAGTCTTATGGGACAGGACGATCGGCAGGTCCATGAGCCCTCCAATGGAGTCGGATAACCAACCTTATTCCCCTGCCCACGGGTCCGCACACCTTCGTGCGCAAGAAAGCGATTCCACCCGATCGAGTGGCAGAAAAACCATCACAACATTCGATGCTTTTCCCGATTTTGGCAAAAAACGTCGAATGTTGGGACGGTTTGAGGCGGGGTGAGGAGCATGGAGAGCCAAAGCACCGTGCTCAAACGGGTTAATCCAACTCCTTCAGTCCGTGCGCCAGCTGCCAGTACTCGCCGTGCTGGGCGAGGAGCTCCTCGTGGGTGCCGCGTTCGATGATGCGGCCGTGCTCGAGGACCATGATCGCGTCGGCGTCGCGGACGGTGGACAGGCGGTGCGCGATCATAAACGTGGTGCGACCGCGCATGATGCGGTCCATGCCGCGCTCGATGAGCTTTTCGGTGCGCGTGTCGATGGAACTCGTGGCCTCGTCCAGGATGAGCACCGGCGGATCGGCCACGGCCACACGTGCGATGGCGAGCAGCTGGCGTTGGCCCTGCGACAGGTTGGCGCCATCGGCCGTAACCGGCGTGTCGTAGCCTTGTGGCAAGCGGCGGATAAACGAGTCGGCGCAGGCGGCCTCGGCGGCGGCGCGCACTTCCTCGTCGGTCGCGTCGAGCTTGCCAAAGCGAATGTTCTGCGCAATGGTGCCGCTAAACAGGTGCGTATCCTGCAGCACAATGCCGAGCGACCCGCGCAGGCTGGCCTTGGCGATGTGCTTGACGTCGATGCCGTCGTACGTGATCTCGCCGTCATCGACCTCGTAGAAGCGGTTGATGAGGTTGGTGATGGTCGTCTTTCCGGCGCCCGTCGAGCCCACAAAGGCGATCTTTTGCCCCGGCTTGGCAAACAAGTTGAGGTCCGTGAGCACGCGCGTGCCCGGCACGTAGGAAAAGTCCACGGCATGGAAGCGCACGTCGCCGGCAAGCGGCACGAGGCCGGTGACAAGCTCAGTGCCGTCGGCAGCCACCGCACGGCCCGCATCGTCGACCGAGGCCACATCGTGCAGATGCCCGTACGTGCCCACGCCACGACCTTCGGGAATCTTCCACGCCCACGCGGAATCGCCCGTCTGCACCAGCTCCACACAGCCCTCGTCCACCTCGGGCTGCAGGTCCATCGCGGCGAACAGGCGCTCGGCACCGGCCAGCGCGTTGAGCAAGAAGTTGCCCAGCTGCGTGAACTGGTTGATGGGCATGGCCGCCTGGCGAACAAAGACCAGGTAGCTCGCGAGCGCGCCCACGTCGGTCAGACCGTTGATGCAGAGCATGCCGCCCGCCACCGCGACGATCGCGTAGTTGGCGTACCCGATCACCACGGTCATGGGCACCATCGAGTTGGCATAGGCCTGCGCGGCGCCACCGGTGCGGCGCAGCTCCTGGTTGCGCGCATCGAAACCGGCCACGTTGGCCTGCTCGTGGTTAAAGACCTTGATGACCTTTTGGCCCGAGACCATCTCCTCGACATATCCGTCCAAGTCGCCGAGCGACGCCTGCTGGGCGGCAAAGAATCGCTTGGAGCGGATACCCGAGTAGCGTGCGTACAGCACGATGGCCGCGTCGCACACGAGCGTGATGATCGTGAGCTGCCAATTGAGGATGATGAGCATGGCCGTGGTGCCGATCACCTGGATGGTCGCCTGGATCACGTTGGCAAAGCTGTTGTTGAGCGCCTCGGAGACCGTGTCGACGTCGTTGGTGAAGAAGCTCATGATGTCGCCCGAACGCGTGCCGTCGAAATAGCTGAGCGGCAGTGTCTGGATGTGCGCGAACAGGTCGCGGCGGATGTCGGACACCACACGTTGGGCCGCGCGCACCATAATCTGCGAGTAGCCCAGGGCCGACAGCACGCCCGCGGCGTAGATGGCGGCCGTAAAGAAAACCTGCTTGGTGAGCAGCTCCTCCCCGCCCGTAGCCAGGCCGTTGACGATGGGTCGCACCATATAGGTACCGGCGAGGCTCGCGATGGCGGCGACGGAGGCTAGCACGCCCACCGCAAGCAGCGAGAACTTGGCATGGCCCATGTATGAGAGCAGGCGGCGGAGCGTCTGTCCCAAATTGGCTGGGCGGGCCTGAGCGGATGTCTTAGGCATGGAGCTCACCCCCTTCTCGGGCCGGGGCATCTGAAGTCGCATTCCCCGCGAACTCCATCTGCGAGGCGTAAATCTCCTGGTAGATGTTGTCACCCGCCAGCAGCTCCCGGTGCGTGCCCACGCCGTGAATGCGGCCGTCGTCCAGCACGACAATGCGGTCGGCATCCATCACGCTCGCGATACGCTGGGCGATGATGATCACGGTCGTATCGGGAATCTGCGCGATATGCTCGCGGATCCTGGCGTCGGTCGCCATATCGACCGCGCTGGTCGAGTCATCAAAAATAAGCACGCGCGGATGTTTGAGCAGTGTACGCGCGATGCACAGGCGCTGCTTCTGCCCACCCGAAACGCCAGCGCCGCCCTGGCCCAACTCGCCGTCGAGCCCGCCGATGCGGTCCAGGAACTCGTCCACACACGCCGCGCGGCAGGCACGCAGCAGCTCCTCGTCGGTGGCATCGGGCGCGCCCCACCGCAGGTTCTCGCGCACGGTGCCCGTAAACAGCACGTTCTTTTGCAGCACAATGCCCACGGCATCGCGCAGGGCAGCCAGGTCGTAGTCGCGCACATCGCGCCCGCCCACGAGCACGGCGCCCTCGGTCGCGTCGTACAGGCGCGCGATGAGCTGCACGAGCGAGCTCTTGCCCGAGCCCGTGCCGCCGAGCACACCCACCGTGGAGCCCGGCTCAATACGAAGGTCGATATGCTCGAGCACATCCTCGGCAGCATCCGCGCGGTACTTAAACGACACGTCGCGGAACTCGACGCTTCCGTCGGCCACTTCGCGCACGACCGCGTCTGCCGCGGGCGCTTGGATGAGCGATTGTTCGTCGATCACGCGCGAAATGCGCTCCACGCTGGCGAGCGCGCGCGTGAGCAGCAAAAACACGTTGGAGATCATCATAAGCGAGTTCATGATCAGCAGCACATAGCTCATAAAGCCCGTAAGCGAGCCCACGCCCAGCTCACCGGCGATAATCATGCGCCCGCCGATCCACAGGATGGAGATGGCGGCCACGTACATCGACAACTGAAACACCGGCAGGTTGAGCACGGCGTTGCCGAAAGTCTTCGTCGCCGTGTGCGCGAGCTCGATATTGACGGTATCGAACTTGGCTTCCTCGTGCTCGGCGCGTACATACGCCTTGACGGCGCGCACGGCAGTGAGGTCCTCCTGCACCACACCGTTGAGGTGATCCATCGAGGCCTGCAGCTGGCGGTAGAGCGGACTCACACGGTAGGTGATAACGCCCAGCACAATCGCCAGTACAGGCAGGATAATCGCGAAGACCGTGGCGAGCGGGCGCGACAGTACCAGGGCATAGACCAGGCCGACGATGAGCGTCACCGGTCCACGCACCATGGGGCGGAAGCCGTTGCCGATGGCGTTTTGGATAACGGTGATGTCGGTGGTCATGCGCGTGACGAGCGAGCTGGCGTCGTAGTTGTCCAGATTGCCAAAAGCGAGCGTCTGAATCTTACGATACTCGGCCTCGCGCAGGTTGGCGCCCAGGCCCGAGGCCACGCGAGCGGACGTGCGTGCGTAGCCCAGACCCAGCACCAGCGAAAACGCCGCGCACACCAGCATGCACGCGCCCTGCAGCAGCATGTAATTGACGTCGCCCGTGGGCACGCCCACGTCGATGATGTTTGCCATGATGACCGGGATAAACAGCTCGAGCGCCGTCTCGGCCGACACAAAGAACACGCCGAGGATGGCATCGCGACGGTATGCCCCTAGATAGGAAAACAGTATTTTGAGATTGCGCACGCAGGTTCAACCCCCATCAAACGTTGTTCGCAAACGCACGTATTATTGCGCGCCGAATAATGGTGTCAAGTATTCCGAAATCGATTTCTGCAAGGCTAGCGCAGGAGCCAAGCCCGCGTGGCGCGTGACCGTATTCAAATGGAAATGATTGGAGACGCGATTTTTTAGTCCCACCGGCAACCTAGACCTTG
Source organism: Collinsella sp. (assembly GCA_052364855.1). Taxonomy (GTDB): domain Bacteria; phylum Actinomycetota; class Coriobacteriia; order Coriobacteriales; family Coriobacteriaceae; genus Collinsella. The sequence goes on along the minus strand of DAWEIC010000009.1, from coordinate 18,876 downwards.
ACTCTATAATCGTTGTAGGGTTTTCACTACACTGGTACGTAAACGAACCAAGCCAGAAAGCGCCCGCCCATGGAACACGACCTCACACGCGGCAATGTCCTTAAGACCATCGCGGTCTTTGCCCTGCCCTATATGCTCTCGTACTTTTTGCAGATGCTCTACGGCATGGCCGACCTGTACATGATGGGGCAGTTTAGCGGCGCCGCCGGCATCACCGCCGTGGGCAATGGCGCGCAGACGCTCTACATTATTACCGTGACGCTTGTGGGTCTGGCCATGGGAACGACGGTCATCGTCGGCCACGCCGTGGGCTCGCGCTGCTTCGATCGCGCCGAGACCGCCATCGGCAACACCATCACGCTCTTTATGGGCGTCTCGGTGGTGCTGGCCGCTGTCCTGCTCGCACTGTGTCCGCAGATTGTGGCGCTCATTGGTACGCCGCCCGAGGCGGTCGAAGGCACTGCCGCCTACCTGCGTATCTGCTTTATCGGCATTCCCTTTATCGCCGCGTACAACATTCTTTCGGCCATCTTTCGCGGGCTGGGCGATTCGCGCTCGCCTATGTACGTGATTGGCGTGGCATGCATCATCAACATCGCGCTTGATTTTCTGTTTATCGGCCACATGGGGCTCGGCCCCGTGGGCGCGGCGCTCGGCACGGTGACCGCGCAGACAGCCAGCGTTGCCCTCGCACTCGTGTGGCTCAAGAGCCGTCGCACAAACATCCATGTTAAGCGCAGCGACCTGCGCCCCCAGCCCGAGGTGCTCGGCAGCATTCTTAAGATCGGCGTGCCCGTGGCCGTGCAGGACGGCTGCATCCAGGTGGCGTTTATGTTTATCACCGTCATCGCCAACCACCGCGGCCTGGTCGACGCCGCCGCCGTGGGCCTGGTCGAGAAGATGATCAGCTTTTTGTTCATTGTGCCGAGTTCCATGGGTGCCACCGTTAGCGCACTCACGGCGCAAAACGCCGGCGCGGGCAAGGGCGATCGTGCACGTCAGGTACTCAAGGATGCCATGACCATCTCGGTAGTATACGGCTGCCTGATCACGGTGCTGATGTGGCTGGTGGCGCCGGCGTTTATCGGCTTTTTTGCCAAGGACCCCGCGGTGGTCGCGGCCGGTACCGGCTATATGCACAGTTATATTTTCGATGCGATTTTTGCCGGCATCCACATTTGCTTTAGCGGCTTTTTCGCTGCATACGGCAAGAGCTACATCGGCTTTGCGCACAACGTGCTGGCTGTGGCACTCATTCGCGTGCCGGGCGCGTGGCTGCTGTCGAACGCCTATTCTGACACGCTGTTCCCCATGGGCATCGCCTCGCCGTGCGGGTCAATTCTGTCGGCGGTCATTTGCGTGATTGCATTTACCGTACTCAACCGCCGCGGAGCTTTTGACAAATTGGCAGCGTAGCGGGGCGACGCATGCCTAGCGCCTCTCCCCTGTTTTACCGAAAGGAGCGGTCCTGTGACCGACATGCCAAGTGAACACACCGAGGGCCTGCTTCGCATTGGCGAGGTGGCGCGCTTGCTCAATTTGAGCGTGGGCACACTGCGCCATTACGAGCAGATGGGGCTGTTGGAGCCGGCATATGTCGATCAGGCGAGTGGATACCGCTACTACGGATCGCGGCAGCTCTCCACCCTCAACACCATCGGCAACCTGCGCGTTCTCGACTTGCCGCTGGCGCAGATTCGCGAGTTTGTCACTACGCGCGATATGGATTTGATGCAACGGCAACTGACCAAGCAACAGGAGTTAATTGAGCACAGGCGGCGTGAGTTGGAGCGCATGTCGCGCAAGATTGACCAGCGGCTTGCCTTGCTTCATGGCGCTTTGAATGCTGATCTCGACACCATTAGCGAAATCGAGGAACCCGAACTTCGCTGCGCCACGCTGCACGAGCGCGTCAATCCCACCGACGCCTATTCGCTGGGATGGCATATCCGCCAGCTTCAGCAGGGGCAGCACGAAACCTTTGCCTATCTGGGCAATCTGGGTGTGGGTATCGCGCCCGAACGCCTGGCCGCCGGCGACTTTGATGGCTACGACGAGGTCTTTCTGCTGCTCGATGACACCGATGATTACTTGGGCGATGTTGAGACGCGACCTGCCGCGCGCTGCCTGACCATAAGCTTCCGCGGCACGCACGGGCAAGCGGGCCCGCGCTATGAGCAGCTGCTGAGCTATATGCATGGACACAACCTGACACCCGCCGGTCCGTCGCGCGAGATCGCCCTCATCGACGACATCATCAGCGATGACCCAGCGACCTACGTGACGCAGATCACGGTGCCGGTCGTCCCAGCAAAGTAAGAACCGCCCGGAAGGCATCGTGCTTCCGGGCGGTTCTTCAATTTGGCTATCGATGCGCTAAGCCTGGGGCACCTGACCAGTAGCCAAGATCTGCTCGAGTGCGTCCTCGTCCAGCACGGGTACGCCCAGCTGCTCGGCCTTGGTGAGCTTGGAGCCCGCTTTGGGGCCGGCGACCAGATAGCTCGTCTTCTTGGACACGCTGCCCGAGACCTTGGCGCCGAGCACCTTGAGCGCCGCGCCCGCCTCGTCGCGCGTGCGGTTGACGAGCGTGCCGGTGAGCACGAAGGTCAGACCCGCAAGCGGCTGTGCGTCGGCGAGCTCGCCCGCCACGCCAGCTTCGGCCGCGGCTTGCGCATGAGCGGCGCCCAAGTCGACCTCGAGCGAAAGGCCCGCTTGGCGCAGACGTTCCAGCACGGCAAGGTTCTCGGGCACGGCCAGGAACTGCTTGACGCTCGCCGCAATCTTGGGACCGATGCCCTCGCACTCGGCGATATCCTCTTCGCTCGCCAAGATAAGCTTGTCAATCGACAGGAATCGCTCGGCGATGACCTCGCCCACACTCTTGCCCACGTGGCGTATACCCAGGGCAAACAGCACGCGACCGAGCGGCTGACTCTTGGACTTGTTGAGCTCGGCGATGATCTTTTCGGCCGTCTTGAGGCCCACCGGAATGGGATCGCCCTTCTTGACGCCCTTTTTGCTGTTTGAGCTGGCATAGGTGCGCCCCGTGTCCAGCCCGGCGATGTCGTCAACCGTGAGCTGGTAGAAGTCAGCGACATCGTGAATCAGCCCGGCGGCGATCATCTTGTCGACAATCTCGTCGCCCAGGCCGTCGACGTCCATGCAGCCGCGGCTCACCCAGTGGAGCAGGCGCTCCTTGAGCTGCGCGGGGCAGTCGATGGAGACGCAGCGGTAAGCGACCTCGCCGTCCTCGTGGACCACGGGGCTGCCGCACACGGGGCAGACCTCGGGCATGTGCCAGTCGACCGAATCGGCCGGGCGCTTGTCGAGTACCGGGCCCACGACCTCCGGGATCACGTCACCCGCCTTGTGCACGATGATGGTATCGCCCTCGCGCACGTTTTTTCGGCGGATCTCGTCGATGTTGTGCAGCGTAGCGCGCGCGATGGTGGAGCCGGCGACCGTCACCGGATCGAACTCGGCGACCGGCGTGAGCACGCCGGTGCGGCCCACCTGGATGCGAATTTCGCGCAGGACGGTCTGCTTTTCCTCGGGCGGGAACTTAAAGGCAATGGCCCAGCGCGGCGCGCGGGCGGTAAAGCCCAGGTCGAGCTGCTGCTGGAAGCTGTCGACCTTTACGACCACACCGTCGATGTCGTAATCCAGGTCACCGCGGTGCTCGAGCGCCTGGGCACAGAACTCGTGGACCTCGGCCGGCGTGGCGCAGCGTGCCACGTTGGGGTTGACGCTAAAGCCGGCGCTACGCAGCCAATCGAGGAATTCGCGCTGGCTGTGGACGTGCAGCGGGTCGGTATCGGCGATGGCGTAGATAAAGGTGGCCAGATCGCGGCGCGCCGTGATCTTGGGGTCCTTTTGGCGCAGGCTGCCGGCGGCGGCGTTGCGCGGGTTGGCGAAGGGGTCGCGGCCCTCGGCATCGGCCTCTTCATTCAGACGAACAAAGCTGCCCTTAGGCATATAGACCTCGCCGCGGACCTCGATGGCGCGCTCGCGATCGGCGCCCATGTGAGTGAGCGCCGGCTCGGACAGGTGCATGGGCACGTCCTTGATGGTGCGCACGTTGAGCGACACGTCCTCGCCCGTGGTGCCGTCGCCGCGCGTGGCCGCGCGCACGAAGGTGCCATTTTGGTAGGTAAGGGCCACGCCCAGGCCGTCGATCTTGAGCTCGCAGGTATAGGTGACGCTACCGGCACCGAGCGCATCCTCGGTACGCTGGAGCCACGCGTCGAGTTCGTCCAGGTCCATGGCATCGTCCATGGAATACATGCGTGCCATGTGCGTTACCGGCGTAAACTGCTCGCTCACGTATCCGCCCACACGCTGGGTATAGCTGTCGGGCGTTACCAAATCGGGGTAGGTCGCCTCAATTTCCTGCAGCTCAACGAGCATTTTGTCAAAGGCGGCGTCCGTGATCTCGGGCGCGTCGAGCATGTAGTAGCGGTACGCGTGGTAATCGAGCTCGTGGCGCAGCTCGGCTGCACGCGCTGCCGCCTGGGCACGGGCGTTGGTCGGTGCGGCGGCATCCGCGCTCGCGGGCGTTTCGGTATCGATGTCCACACCGTCACCAAACAGGCTCGATTGCTCCATAGCGGCACTCCTTCGCTCGATTTCAAACGGATACAAGAGTACCACCGGTCACCATGGCGCCGAATAACCCTTTCGAACCGCACCGAATCGGCAGCCGCTAGACCGGGGCGGATCGCGCGATCAAACCATGCCCTTGCCGTTTCTAAATGATCCGTTTTCCTCCGTCCCCAACGGATCAATAAGAAAAGAGGGGCTGTCCCACACTTGGCGGGACAGCCCCTCTGGCTTCGGCATATGCGAAACGGCTCGCTAGTAGCCCTGGCCGTAGCCTTGACCCTGGCCCTGCTGGCCTAACAGCTCCTCCAGGTACTGGCGCAGCTGCTCGTCGGTAGTACCGCCATTGCCGGTGTCGGTCGAACTGTCGTCCTGCTGCTGGTTCTGCAGCTCTTCATCGGAACCCAGCTCGACGGTGACCTTCTTCTCTTCCTTGCCGCGCATAAGCGAGATCTCGACCTTCTCGCCCACCTCGTGGCTGCGCAGCGCGATGATCAGGCCATCGGCGCTCGTGATTTCGTCGTCGCCCAGCTTGGTGATGACGTCGCCCTCCTGAATGCCGGCCTTGGCAGCAGGACCATCCTCAACGACGCTCGCCACATACGCGCCGCTATCGGTGCTCAGCTTGTTGGTGCGGGCGTTGAGCGCATTGACGCTCGAAAGCGTAGCGCCCATGTACGGATGCACCGGTGTCTTGCCGTCGATAATCTGGTCGGCAATGTTCTTGGCGTAGTTAACCGGAATGGCAAAGCCCACGCCCGAGCTGGAGCCCGAATAGCTCTCGATAAGCGAGTTGATACCCACCAGCTCACCGTTGTCGTTGACGAGCGCGCCGCCGGAGTTGCCCGGGTTGATGGCGGCATCGGTCTGAATCATGTTGGCATAGATGGTATTGCCGCTGGTGGAGCTCATGGCCGTGGAGCGATACAGCGCCGACACAATGCCCGTGGAGACGGACTGCTCGTTGCCGAACGGCGAGCCGATCGCCATGACCCACTCGCCCACGTTGAGCTTGGAGGAGTCGCCGATCTCAATCGGCGTGAGCTTGGAGGCGTCGGCGTCCTTGAGCTTGATGACGGCCAGGTCGCTCGAGGCGTCGTTGCCCACGAACTCGGCCTCGTAGGTGGTGCCGTCGTCCATGGTAACCACGTACTGGTCATAGCCATCGACCACGTGGTTGTTGGTGAGGATGTGGCCCTCGGTATCGAGCACCACGCCCGAACCGACGCTGCCCGAGCTGTCCGACTCGTCGGCAGACTGCGAAAGCGAGCCATTCTGGCTACCGCTCGAAGTGGCGGTAATGGAAACGACGGAGGGCAGGGCCTTGGCAGAAACGGCCTCGGCCAACGTGGTGTCCTCGGAATCAATCGTAATCTTTTGCGTCGATGAGCCCGAAGCGCCCGCCGTCACGGCGTTCTTGCCGCCGCCAATGTTGAGCGTGCCGCTCATGATAAGCGCGATGACCAGCAGGGCACCGCAGGCGCAGCCGGCGAGCGCCGTAATAAAGATCGGCAGCTTTTTGGTCTTGGTCTTGACCACCGTGTGCTTGTTCACGACCTGCTGGCCACCCAGCGGCTTGCCGGTCTGCGTGTCGTAGACCTGCACGTAGGGAATGTTACTGCCGGCAGGCGTCGACTCCACCTGCACACGCGGCTGCTGCTGGGTCTCGCCGGCGTTGCCCGCATCCTGGGGACGCTGGGAATCGTACTCGCTCATGGCTGCGATCCTTTCGTCAAATAACCAAAGGCCCGCCAAACATGTGGCGGGCCATCATTGTTCACGTTGAGTTGTACCCCAATATGCGGGCGCAAGTGTATGAGAACGCAATCTTTTAGGAAGGCTTAAGTTCTGCCGCAGACCCGAAAGGAATCCGTACCTGCGTCAAAACCACCACAAAAGTGCCTGTCCCCTTTGTGGTGGAAATCTAGTCCTTAAACAGATAGCCCACGCCGCGGACGGTGGTGATGTGCGCCGCGATCTGCGGACCCACCTTGGAGCGGATGCGTCGAATGTGCACGTCGACGGTGCGCGTGCCGCCGCAGTACTCAAAGCCCCATACGCGGTGCAGCAGCACCTCGCGGCTGTAGGCGCGGTTGGGGTGCGTCGCCAAAAAGCTCAGCAGCGAGTACTCCATCAGCGTCAGGTCGATAGGCTCGTTATCGAGCGTCACCTGGTAGGTGGCCAAGTTGATCTCGAGGTTATCGATGTTGAGCACATCGTCGGCGGCGACGGTCTCCTCCTCGCCCATCAGGCGCTGCGCACGAGCCTTAAGCTCGTTGGGCGTCGCCGTGGGGCATACAAAGTCGGCATGCGCGTGATTGGGCAGGCGCAGGGTGCCGAGCGCCTCGTCGTCGACGATCACCAACATGGGGACGCCGCCGCGATCGTCAAGCCACTTGGCAATCTGATCGATGCGGTCGCTGCGGATGCCATCGGAATCGAGGATCAGCAGGTCAAAGTCGTGCGCCGCGGTCGGCGAATCGGGAGTTGCCAGGCTCACCTCGACACCCAGGGTGGTCGTCAAGCTGCGGGCAAACTCGTGGAAGCGCGTCGTGCGCGCCATGAACAGGGCACTCTTTTCGGACATATCGGCCTCCAAAGAAATGAGCTCAATCGTACTGGAACGAGCCAGCGCGATTAGGAGTTCGCCAGGTAGTGCTTGATCTCCCACTCGGTGATCGTAGACTCGAACTTATGCCACTCGTCGCGCTTCTTTTTGAGGAAGAAGCTGTGGATGTGCTCGCCGAGGGCATCCTTCATAAACTGCGAGTCCTCAAACACGTCGAGCGCCTCTTTAAGCGAGCGCGGCAGCGGCGTGTAGCCGGCCTCGACCATCTGACGGTCGGTAAGCTTGAGCGTCTCAGCCGTTGCCTCGGGCGGGAGCTCCAGCTTGCGCTCGATGCCGTCCAGACCAGCCGCCAGCGTGACGGCGTTGACCAGGTACGGGTTGGCCATGGGGTCGGGGCTGCGAAGCTCGATGCGCGTGGACAGCTGCTTGCCGGGCTTGTAGACCGGAATGCGGACCATACTCGCGCGGTTGCGCAGGCCCCACGTGGCGTACTGCGGCACGGAGTCGCCGCCCGTGGTGATGCGCTTGTACGAGTTGACCGTGGGGTTAGTGATGGCGCTGATCTCGCGCGCGTGCGCCAAGATGCCGGCCATGTAGTGCTTGGCGATATCGGAGAGGTGGTACTTCTCGTCGTCCTCGCCCCAAAAGACGTTGTTGCCGTCGTGGTCGAATAGCGACTGGCACAGGAACATAGCGCTGCCGTCCTCGCCCGCCAACGGCTTGGGCATAAAGGAGGCGTGGCACCCGCTCTCGTAAGCCTGCTGCTTAATGATGAGTTTGGCCGTGGTGATGGCGTCGGACATGCTCAGGGCCTCGGCGTGGCGCAGGCTCATGCCGTGCTGCGAGCGGCCGGCGGCGTGGAAGGTGTACTCCACGGGCACGGACATCTTCTCGAGCGTGAGGACCGTGTTGCGGCGCAGGTCGCGAGCGGCATCGCTCACCGAAAGATCGAAGTAGCCCACGTTGTCGAGCGGCTCGGGGGTGTGCTCGTCGGGGAAGTAGTAATACTCCAGCTCGGCACCCACGTTGAGCAGGTAGCCAGCCTTCTCGGCCTTATAGAACATGCGGCGCAACGCATCGCGCGGATCGCCGGCGAAGGGCTTGCGGTCGGGGGTGCACACATCGCAGAACACGCGGGCGACGCCGTTGTGGCTCGGGCGCCACGGCAAAATCTGGAAGGTCGAAGCATCGGGGAATGCCAGCATGTCAGCTTCCTCGGGCGTGGCAAAGCCCTCGATGGCGGAGCCGTCAAAGCCAATGCCCTCCTCAAAAGCGACCTCGAGGTCCTCGGGGCTAATGGCAAAGTTCTTGAGGCGGCCGAGAATGTCGACAAACCACAGACGCACAAAGCGGATATCACGCTGCTCTACGGAACGGAGTACGTAATCGATGTTCTGCTGGTTCATGTCGCTCCCCTTTCTTTCGGGCGGGTTTCGACTGGTCTATATCGCAGATACTATCGCAGAAAAATGTTTCCGCAGGGTTAAAGCGTATCAAGCGCTCAAAAAACGTGTGTGAACAGGCAGTTGCGAACGAATGGTTAGCGCGAGGTTGATGCGCGGTGTTCGATGTGGCCGGGAATCTCGATGCGTTTGGGCGCCAGCTTTGCGGCCTCGCCCACCGTAGTGGTAACAACGTCAATGCGCTCGGAGAGGCGCTCGACCACGCGCTCGGCGATGGTAAGGGTGTCTTGCGCGGCCGTGGTCACGCCGCCAAAGAGCACATGGTTCCAGGGGTAGTCGTCAAACGTCGCGATTTTGAGCCCCGCCGGCAGCGAGGGACCAAGCTGCGCCAGCGCCTCGGTCAGACGCAGGAAAACCAGGCCGTTGACAGCAATGAGGCCGAGCTTTTTGCCTGCATAGCCGCGGATGGTCTCGTCCAAGCGGCCGACGCCCGAGGCGCCACCGTCGGCCAGAGTGACGACCTCACCCGCAAGGCCGCGTCGCGAAAGTTCGTCGGCAAAGGCCTCGGCACGCTCGCGACGCACGGGGCTGTCGTCGCTTGCCTCGGTGAGCAGGCACAGGCGCTCGCTGCCAGCGGCGGCGAGCTCGTCTACCAAGCCAGCGACCAGCTCACGGTTGTTAGATGTCACCAGATCGACACCGCCGTCGGCAACATCGCGGTCGAGCAGCACAACAGGCAGACGTCCCGCTGCCGCGGCGATCGCCTCGTCATTGCCTCCGCAGGTGTTGACGACCAGGCCGTCCACGCCGGCATCGATAAGCCTGGTGAGCGACTCCGCTTCCTTAGCGGGGTCGTTGCCGCTAATGGCCGTCATGAGCGAGCAGCCGCGCGCGGCGGCGCTGACGGAAAGCCCTTCGAGCATGGCGCTGGAGAATGGGTTGGCGATGTCGGCCAGGATCACACCGATGAGGTTGGTGCGCGAGCTGCGTAGATTGCGCGCGGCGGCACGCGGGCGATAGCCGGTGCGCTCGATAACCGCCGCGATGCGAGCACGGGTTTCCTCAGTCATTTGCCCGGGGCGGTTGTTGAGATAGCGCGAGACCGTGGCCGGGCTCACGCCCGCCTCGGCGGCAATGTCCTTGATTCTCATCTGCGCCATAACGCACCCCGTTTCCCAATTGTCGGCGGTCTGAGCCATTTTAGGCATTTTTTTAAAAATCTCGGTTGCAAAACGCTGTAGGTGAGTATACTACAACTCGAAACGAAACCGATTTCGTAAACCGATTTCGGTGAGCGTTGGCACGCAGGTGCAAAGACGCACCCTACCGTCTTGGCACCTGCGTGCCAACGCCATATCAAAGGTGTACGCACGAGCAAGAAGGAGCTACGCAACCATGGGTAAAACGGTTCTTACCTTCGGCGAGATCATGATGAGGCTATCGCCCAAAGACCACCTGCGTATTGAGCAGGCAACCGAGTTTGATGTCCGCTACGGCGGCGCCGAGGCAAACACCGCGCTTTCCCTGGCCTACCAGGGCGACAAGGCCACTTACGTCTCCGTTGTCCCGGCCAACCGTCTGGGCGAGTGCGCCCTGCGTTCGCTGAAGGCCTACGGCGTCGACACCACGCGCGTCGTGCGTCAGGGCGACCGTCTTGGCTCCTATGTGTTTGAGGTCGGTGCCTCGCAGCGCGGCAACGGCTGCGTCTACGACCGCAAGTTCTCTGCCATCAACATGGCCAAGCGCGATGTTTTTGACTGGGACGAGATCCTCAAGGGCATCGATGTCTTCTACTTCTCCGGCGTGACCCCCGCCGTCTCCGACGAGATGGCCGCCGCCTGCAAGGAGGCTCTCGCCGTCTGCCGCGCCAAGGGCATCACCACCGTGTGCGACGTGAACTATCGCGGCAAGATGTGGTCGCCCGAGAAATCGCAGGCAACCATGAAGGAACTCCTGCCGCTCGTCGACATCTGCATCGCCAACGACGAGGATGCGCCTGCCGGCCTTGGCATGACCTGCGTCTCCGGCTCCCTTGCCCACGGCATCGAGGAGCGTGACACCTACGTCGAGATGGCCCGTCAGATCTGCGCCGAGTACGGTTGCAAGAAGGTCGCCTCGGTCGTCCGCAACATTTCCTGCGTCGAGCGCTCCATCTGGATGGGCATGCTCTTTGACGCCGAGAGCGGCGAGCACTGGTTCTCCCCTGCTCACGACGTGCACGTGCTCGAGGGCGTTGCCGCCGGCGACGCTTTCAACGCCGGCCTCGTCCATGCCCTCATCAACGACTTTGACCCGCAGGACGCCGTCAACTACGCGATTGCAGCCTCGATCCTCAAGCTCACCATCAAGGGCGATTCCAACTTGGTTACCGCAAGCGAGATCGCAGCCGTGGCATCCGCCGCCGACGGTGGCACCCGCGTCGCGCGCTAGTCCGTCTCCATTCCGCGGGCCGCAGCTTTCCAATCCCATACCCCTGCGGCCCGCTCCCCGATTCCTCCGGCCGGGCAAAACCACCAGTCCCATTCCGGTTTTGCCTGGCATTCCCTACATGACTGGTCGAGCAGCCGGTTTTGGAATTGCTTGAACCCCAAGCAGTGCCTCCGATAACCAATCCAAAATCGGCTCCTGACCAGCACATTTGGCAATCACGCGCCCATGCGCGCCACACATCGAAAGGAACATCATGTTCGATCAGTTCTACACCACGCTTGAGTCCCTGGGCATCGTGCCGGTCGTTGTGCTCGACAAGGTCGAGGACGCCGCTCCGCTCGCCCACGCCCTTATGGCAGCTGGCATGAAGTCCGCCGAGGTCACCTTCCGCACCGCCTGCGCCGCCGAGTGCATCGCCGCTATGGCCGAGGCCGAGCCCGAGATGTGCGTTGGCGCCGGCACTGTCCTGACCGTCGAGCAGGTTGAGCAGGCCCGCGCAGCCGGTGCCAAGTTCATCGTCTCCCCGGGTTACAACGAGGACGTCGTGAAGCACTGCATCGACATCGACCTGCCCGTCCTTCCCGGCACCGTGACCCCCTCCGAGGTCACCGCAGCCGAGAACCTGGGCCTCAAGGTCACCAAGTTCTTCCCCGCGTCCCAGTATGGCGGCCTGAACACCATCAAGGCCCTCGCCGCTCCGTTTGTCGGTCACCGCTTTATGCCTACCGGCGGCGTGAGCACCGCCAACGTCGAGGAGTACCTGAGCTCCTCCGCCATCATCGCCTGCGGTGGCACCTGGATGGTTAAGCCGGCCCTGTTTGCCGACGGCGACTTCTCCAAGGTCGAGCAGATTGCCCGCGAGGCCATGGACGTCGTCAAGAAGGTCCGCGGCTAGGTTTAGCTCTCTATCGTGAAAGGGGGCGTGCCCTAGACCTCGCCCCCTTTCTTTTAAAACGGCTCGGAAGCGCGCCGTTTCCGTCACGAGCAAGAACCGAAAACGTCTTGTATGCTGATAGAACGTGACGGAAGCGACACGCCCCCGAGCCGCTTTGCCTACTCGGCTGGCAGTCGCACTCAACTAAGACACTTCGACAAAAGCCGAACCATCAAAACAGCTGCGGCACCGTCTGGAGGAATGGACCCTTGCTTCCGGTCTTTTCCTCCAAGCGGCGCCGCAGCGTTTTCGTGCCCCGATGTGCCCCGGCACTTGCGGTGGAATACGGACTGCTTACACCATCAGAGCCGCAAAACAATCCCTATTTCACCGCAACTAATGAAGAGAACGAGTTAGATGGCCGAGTCTTTGGACAGCTCAAAATAGTCGGGATGTAAGGCGATAACCGGGCCCTGCTCCTCGGGCATCAGGTGCAGGTGTGTCTCGGCCAGATAGCTCGCCGTGTCGGTATCGCCCTTTTTAATGGCCTCGAGAATTCGGCGATGCTGCCGACGAATCGGCTCCCAATCCAGATCCTGAGAGACCATACGCAACCAGTTGTATCGCTCAAAATGCGTATTGACGCTCTTCATCCAATCCCACAACATGTGGCGGCCGGCAATCTCAAAACACGTCTCATGGAACAGGTTGTCCAGATCGAAAAAGCGACGCGTTTCGCTATGGTCGAGCGACTCGGACTCGGCAAGAATCTGCTCGAGCCGATGCTTTTGCTCGGGCGTGGCGGCCGAACAGCATTTAATAAGCACGCTTCTCTCGAGCTTCTCACGCAAGAAGCAGGCGTTTTCGGCGTGTTCCATGCTGATCTTAGAGACGTAGGTGCCGCTTTTGGGGCGCGTTTCCACCAGCTCCTGCTCACGCAGGCGTACAAAGGACTCGCGAATGGGCGTGCGCCCGATTCCCGTCTCCTTTTCCAGACCAATCGCCGAAAGGCGCGTGCCGGGCTTGAGCTCGGCATAGATGATCTTGGAGCGCAATGCGTTGTATGCCTGGTCTTGCAGGCTCTGATAATGCTGGTGTTGTTCCATAAAGCCCTCGGATGAAGCCTCGGTTAATCGAATACCACCATGCAATACTATCGCATCCCCCGCCCCCTCATAAGTTGCGGTGGAATAGTTCCTGTTCAAGGCCTTCAGCAGCAAAAACAGGAACTATTCCACCGCAACTTATGAGGGGGCGAAGGGGTTTTACAGGTTGTCGATGATTGCCTGGGCAATTTCGTCGTACTGGGCCGGCTCGAGCGTGACGCGACCGGGGTTCATAGCAAACACATCGCCAAACTCAAACGGGTCGTCCTTGTACTTGGGGACGATATGCACGTGCAAATGATGCATGGTGTCGCCGTAAGCACCAAAGTTAATCTTGTCGGGGTTGAACGCCTTGTGCAGCGCCGCCGCGACGTGGCGGACATCGGCCATAAAGGCGGCGGCGTCCTCCTCGGACATACAGGAGATGTCGTCGACGTGCTGCTTGGAGGCCACGATTACGCGACCCTTGTGGCTCTGCTCCTTAAACAGGATAAGCTTGCTGGCGGGCAGGTCGAGCATGGGGATGCCAAAGGCATCGACGAGCGTGTTGTCGGTCCCGCACATGCAGTACGAGCAATCGGTGTGCTGTTCCATGGTGATCCTTTCGATCTGGGTGAAGGCGTCCGCCGCAATGCGACCGGCGGGCGCGACCAAGCTGCCCGGCAATCTACGACAAACGCACAATGCGCTCTCTAACCGTTGCGAAATCGGTTTCGAGCATGTCTTTGCCATGATACCGCCAACGAGTTGTTGCGATTAGGTGAACGTTCACCTTTTTATTATTTTTTCTCTTTGCAAATAGAATCCCGTGCGTATACTAAGGCTCAAACGAAACCGATTTCGTTAAGCGTGGGCAATAGGATGCTAAGACGCACCCTACCATCTTGGCATCTTATTGCCCACACGTTGTCATTTGCTTTCCTCCCGTCTCGTTGGCCCTTCAGTCCCATTCCGGCACAGCGAGACATTTCCTAGACGACTGACCATGGGGCCGGCTTTTCTGCTTTTACAGCAGTGCCTCCGATAACCCTCTTTTGCCGGCCCAGGTCAGCCTTTTCTTCACAACCGAAAGGACGGGCAGCAATATGCGACCGCTCATCATCATGAATGGCGAGAAGATCGACTGGTGCCGTACCGTCATCAGAATGCTGATGTATTTAGCAGGTGTCGCGACGCTCGCCCTCGGCATGAGTATTCAGACCGCATCGGGCCTGGGCGTTGCCGCACTCACTTGTTTTGCCACGACACTGTCCATGCTCACCGGCAAGACGCTCGGCTTTTGGATTACCGCGACCTATGTCGCCTACATTGCCGCACAGGCAGCCATCTTGCGCCGCGAGTTTCAGCCGCGCATTTTGCTCGAGCTCTTTTTCTCAACGCTGATCGGTGGCTTCACCGACTTCTTTATGAACGTTAACCCTCTGCACCCCACCGCGCTGCCGGCGCAAGTCATAACCATGCTGCTCTCGCTTGCCATCACCGCGTTTGGCGTGAGCCTCGTCGTCAACATGGGCGTCGTTCCCAACGCGCCTGACGGCCTGGTGCAGGTCATTGCCGAAAAGCTCAAGCGCCGCTTTGGCGATGTGAAGGTCGTATTCGACTGCTCGCACGTTGCCGCCTCGCTCGCGCTGTCGCTGGTCTTTATGCACAACCTGGGCGGCTTTGGCGTCACGACCGCCATCTCGGCACTGTTCCTGGGCCATGTCATCAACGTCGCCAACAAGCTGTTCGCCCAGCGCTTTATCCGCGCGGCCTTTGGAAAATAGCGCCACCGCAAGAACCCGCGAGCAGCGCTATACGTTGCTATATCTCACTATACTTTGCTATATCTTGCTATACTTTGCTATATCTTGCTATATTTTGAGCAAAGGTGGCTCGCATGCAAACAAACCCTTTTAAGCCCACGGCAGGCAAAACACCTCCCACAATTATCGGCCGCGAAGATGTCCTCGAGGAATTCAATGAAGGCCTCGTCAACGGTCCTGGCGCCCCGGGACGCCTTATGCGCATAGCCGGCGTCCGCGGAACGGGCAAGACGGTCCTCCTTGACGAGTGCTCACGTTTGGCGCAAAGCCATGGCTGGACGGTCATAAAAGAAGTCGCAACCGAAGGACTTTGTCAGCGCATTCTCGAGCAGCTGCAGCCCAAATTCCAGGCCAAACACGCCAGATTTGAGCCAAGCGTAGCTGGCATATCCATCGGCAGCATAGACATTGAGCGAATCGGCCCATCGCTGCGTGACGCCATGAGGCAGGCAATATCAAAGAACGGCAATGGTCTGCTCATCACCCTCGATGAGGTCCAAGACGCAGAGCTCGATGAGGTCCGAACGCTCTCCATTGCGATTCAACAGGTTATCGGCGAAGACCTTGATATCGCCTTTGTTTTTGCGGGGCTGCCTTCGATGATAGAAAGTGTCATCAACGGAAAGACACTTACGTTTTTGCGCCGCGCCCTCCCCTTTGACCTGAAGGCTGTGGCAGTAACCGAAGTTTCGTACTCCCTCGAGGAAACCATTGAAACGTCTGGCATGGAGCTGCAGCCAGGTATTGCCGGGCAACTTGCCGAGGCAACGCAGGGCTACCCCTTTATGATCCAGCTCGTTGGATATTACGCATGGCAACTGGCACGACGCGCCCATACAACTGTTATTGGAGAGGAAGAGGCGAAGCGAGGCATCGCAACAGCACGCGAACGCTTCTGCGCCATGGTGATTGAACCCGCGCTGCAGCGCATTCCGCCCACGTGCATCGCTTATCTTTTGAGCATGGCTTCACTGGGACAGACATGCTCGACCAGCATGGTTGCCGATGACTTAAACAAGACACCTCAACAGGTAAGTTCCATCCGCAGTCGTCTGCTGAGAGAGTCGATCATTGAGGCGCCCTCGTACGGCAAGGTCTCATTTGCCATCCCCTACATGCGCGACTACCTCAACGAACACAAAGCCGAACTGGAAGTTGAACTGTAGAGGCGCCAATATCCCAGAGGACAGCAGGCCCCAAGCCGGTGTAGGCTTGGGGCCTGTTTTGTAGCTTTGCTCTTTTGAGCTATGCGCGCTCGTATTTCGTGGCGCGTCCTGTCCCCCGCCTTACGATCGAGTTTCGGTTGAGCAAAGATTCAAGCGCCGTCAACGTGCGCGTGCGGCTCAATCCCGTCTGTTGCTCAATCTCACCCCGCGACAGTATTCGTCCGCCTGACAAAACCTTGAGAACCTGGACCTCTTCCTCAGACCCTTCAAAGGCATCGATAACGGGCAACGTGACGGCCACCATGCCGCCGCGAACATCAAATACCGGCTGGCTCAAAGAATCTCGATACGCTCGCCTGATTCGCGCGATTCCCGTACCGAACTTCTCGATGTAATCCAGCTTTAAAAAGACCTCGGCGACAATTGGGTTTCTGAGCACGGATATCTGCCCATACAGGTATTGTTCCGTCGTCAAACCGGCGGGTAGCGATCCAGGGGAAGTCACAACGACGCGATCATCGTACAAAGCGATTTGAACATTCGCCCGAACGTCCCATGTCCGATGCACCAAAGCGTTTGCGACAGCTTCGCGGAACGCCTCAAGAGGAATTCGATCGGTTTGGACGCGTTCCATCCCCTCGATACGCTCATAACGGTAGTAGCGTGCAAACATAGCAACCGCCCTGTCCACCTGCTCAATTGCAGATAGACCTGTCGCCGTCTCACGATCTAAGAGAACGTCCTCGGTCTCACCAAACCGCACACAGTCGATGCCCGGAAAATCGTTTTTATCCGCCAATATCGCCGCGGCATTGGTATAGCCGTCCTTGCCGAGCAAGCGAAGCGTACGCATGATATCCGGCGTTAGCTCGGAAATACCAAGGTGTTCAACACACTTATGCTCGAGCGTGTGAAAACTCAAGTCCTGAAAAGCCGACGTGAGCGCATCGAACGTCAGGTTACTGCCCTCGAGCGTTAGTCTGCCATACTCAAACCGATCGACCTCCACCGTTGCCGAATCGTTACGCCTATATGCCTTTCCTTTGCTTCGATAGGGTTTGTCCTGGCCCTCATAGACCGTAAGGATTACGGTCCCGTGTTTCTCATCGGGCTCAAGCGAGTAACGGGGGGCTGGATCTAAGCTGTCATTAATCATATTTTCGATGCGCAGACATTCGGCAACCGGATCTGCAAGACCGACAGCAACGCCCTCGTCATCAACGCCAAACTCAATCTTGCCCGTCCCGTAGTTTGCATAGGCGCTCACCGTTTTAAGAAACGTCGGCGTAACGCTTTCCTTGTATTCGACTGTAGGGCTCTCTCTAACAACCATATGCACCGCACCTCTCTATTCATACTCATCTGAATCGTATTATAAGACGAAAACCGTTTGCGTACGGATTTCAGACAGACGCAAACGATTTTCGTCTTGATTTACGTCCGGAATTAAGACGCAAATTGCGCTTTCGTACGGCTAAATGCCAGACGCAAATCGTTTTCGTCCGTCAATACGTCCGCAATCCAGACGAAAAAGCCCCGAGCTCGTATGAACTCGGGGCTCTTTGTGCCGCGCATCTATGAGAGGAGAAATTCGATGCGTACGGGCGCTACTCCATGTAGTCACCCTGAATGGCGGCAACCTCGTCGTTCCCCGCCTGATGGGCGTGCTCAAGGCATCCGTTCCCCTCTTTATCGACGTTACGGGCAAAAAGCTCGTCGAGGAGACCATCCGCACGCACCGCGGCGTGGCCGACGCCATCGAGGCGCGCAACCCCACCGCCGCGCACGACGCCATGTATCTGCACCTGGTCTACAACCGCAACATGATCGCGGAAGGCGCGATGGCGAAAAGCGAGTAAGGGCATCGCGACAACCGATTTCAACCGTTCACCTTTTAAAAGTGAACGTTCACCTATTTTTAGGAGAATAGGGGCGTCAATTCCTCCGCTTCTCCTATACTGAGCTTGTATTAAAAGCAAGACTTATATAGATGAACGTTTCTTTTGAAAGGATCGCTATGTCTGATCTTATGGACAGCTTCCGCCTGGATGGCAAGGTCGCACTCGTGACCGGCGCCACCTACGGCATTGGCATGGCCATTGCCGAGGCGCTCGGCGAGGCCGGCGCCAAGATCGCCTTTAACGCCCGCCACGCCGACAAGGTCGCCGAGGCCGAGAAGCACTACCGCGAGCTGGGCTTTGAGGCTCACGGCTACGTGGCCGATGTCACTGACGAGGCCGTCGTCGCCGAGCTCGTCGCCAAGATCGAGGCCGATTTTGGCACCACGCCCGACATCCTGGTCAACAATGCAGGTGTTATCCAGCGCACCCCCATGCTCGACATGAGCGCCGAGGACTTCCGCCGTGTCGTCGACATCGACCTCAATGCGCCGTTTATCGTGTCCAAGGCCTGCCTGCCCGGTATGATCGCCAAAGGCCACGGCAAGATCATCAACATCTGCTCCATGATGAGCGAGCTCGGCCGCGAGACCATCGCCGGCTATGCCGCCGCCAAGGGCGGACTCAAGATGCTCACCAAGAACATCTGCTCTGAGTTTGGCGAGGCCAATATCCAGTGCAACGGCATTGGGCCCGGCTACATCGCCACCCCGCAGACCGCACCGCTGCGCGAGACGCAGCCCGATGGCAGCCGTCACCCGTTTGACCAGTTCATCATTGCCAAGACGCCGGCCGCCCGTTGGGGCACGCCCGAGGACCTGAAGGGCCCCGCCGTGTTCCTGGCTTCCGACGCATCGAACTTCGTCAACGGGCACATTCTGTACGTCGACGGCGGCATCCTCGCCTACATCGGCAAGCAGCCGCAATAAGGAAACTGGGCGAGGCGGTCGGCAGTTAAGTCTGCTGCTCGGACAGTCCTGCGCAAGACGGAAAGCACATTAAGTGCTTTCCTTTGCGTGCGGAACT
>DAWEIC010000008.1:0-27187 GCA_052364855.1 Collinsella sp. | reverse complement strand
GGGGGTTATTGCAATCGTTTTCATATCAATATATGTTGACTTGTTAACGTTTTGCTCTCGTCACTAGTAACGAAGGGGGCTTCGTCACTTGTAAATACCTTCGCTGAGCTGGGGCTTTGCTGATGCCTGGGGGCTTGGCTTCACTTGGCTGGCTTCGCTTCGTTGCGATCTGGCAGGGCTGGCGCTTTGTCTGGCTTGGCTTGGCTTTGCCCAGTGGTTACGATCTGGTTAGGCTTTGGCTCTTCGCCCTTGGCTATTTGGCATGGCTCCGGTCTTGACAGACTCTTGCGCTCCGGTCTGGCAATGCCTGGCTGCTTACGATCTGCCTACGTTTTGCGCTGGGTTCCGTCACTTGTAAAAGTTTTTTATAGGTATCTAGCTGGGCTTTTGTTTGGTTTAGAAAATATTTTCAAGTTTTCGCTTGCAAACCCGTACGGGTTGTTTCATGATGTGGTCAACAACCCGAACGGGTTACACCACATCGAGAAAGGACAAGCAATGACCACCAACGCTTACAGCAAAAAGGCAGCCTATAGCCTTTGCAGCATCAAGGAAGCCAAGCAGATCAGCGAGGCGCTAGGCGGCACGGTCTGGTACCACGAAGGCGCCAAGACTTACAGCATCGGCACCAACTGGAGCATTGACACTAACGAAGGTCGCTGGCTTGGCAACCGTGACAGCGAGACCGAGGCCGTCGAGTTTGCCCAGCGCATGGAAGGCGTCAAGGTCAAACGTGTAACCGTTATCTATCTCGAATCTGATAGCGAAGACCCGGAAGATGCCGAGCTTATCGAAGACGAGTCTGTCACGATCTGGCAGAACTAGGAGGCCGAACAATGGCTAGAACGTTCAAGCTCACTAAAGGCGGCACGTACTACTACCGCCGCCGGACTCTTCCCACGGTCGAGATAGCCGAGGACGGTAGCCGGATCGTAGGCGCTGAGGTCGAATGCCTAAAGACTCGTTGGGGTTTTCAGCGCTCAAAGTATCGCAGGGCAGCCGATGCTTACTATCACCAGCCGAGTGGTACGTGGTGCAGGATTAACAGCAGGGTCGCTACCGCTTGGGACGAGAAGGGCAACCCGACCGAATGGCTCCATTGTTTCGAGCCTATCGATAGCGCAGTTCTGATTGACCGCTATCCCGAGTCACCCAACGCCGACGGCCTGCCCGAATGCGTTATCAAGGTCGAACATGGCAAGGCCGTAAAGGTCGAGTGCAACGGCGTCGAGTACTACGATCCATCACTCCCAGTCGAGTATCTAGCCGAGTTGCTAGACCTCAACCGAGCAAAACGTAAGTCACCCAAGGCGGCATAGGTCTTTACAAGTGACGAACGCGAGACATAAAAAAACGCCCGGCGTGAGCCACTACACAAACGCCGGGCATAGGTCAAAGTGAGAAAGGACTAAGACCATGAGCAATATTAACACGCATGAGCTTTATTTGGCAGTGCTGAACGACTGCAACGAAAAGCCGGAGCGCTCCACTTGGAAGCGTGGCGTGCAGGCCTATGCAACCGAGATTGCGGAAACCTTGGCAGACCGAGCGCACGAGGTCGAGCCGACGAGGGCGGCAATTGAGCGTATCGCATTGAATGGCGCGAGGGACTGGAGTCAATACAGCTGGGGCGGTTGCTCGCTTATCTATGACGAGGATATTGCAAAGCTGCTTTGCCCTCCCTCCACGCTCAAGCGCAAGCGTAACGGGACACTCCCGCCGAACAGCTGCGAAGAGTGGTTAGACGTGCAAGCAAGAGCACTTGCGCAGGCCTGCCGCCGCGTCTGCTGCATTGCCAAGGCGATTAAGGCGGCTGCGTAATGGGCGTAGATCTCTTCGATATCGTGAGCTATCCCGTTTGGAAGTTGGCGCTTCTGCTACTGGGAGCAATGGCACTTAGCTACGCGTACGGCTGGTTTATGGCATACGAGAAGTTTAACGAGAGGAAGCATTAAACATGAACAAGGCAATTATCTCCCCGCTCCCCGAAGACCATCCGGCACGCGCCTACGGTTTCAGCTATGACGCGCACCTGCTCACCGATGGATACGACTGCGGTATCGGTCATTTCTGCGAGACACTCACCGACGCTTTCGAGTGGGTGAAGCAGGTAAGCCAGGACGCGACGATCGAGAAGCGCTAGACGATTCGGCACGCTGCCAACTTGTAATGAGTTGGCAGACTGCCGCACCGTTTACCGGAACGGCGAGATATCAGCAATGCGAACGGATAAACTAAATCCATTCGTAAACGAGAAAGGACGAACCATGACCACCCAAAAAGGCGTGGCGCGGTACACAGACCTAGAGGGCACACCGTTTGAGATATTCGAGGTGCCCGAGAAGCCCGACCAGTCGCTCGTGGTTACCGACCCATCCACCCATCCGTTCGGGTTTCTGCTGCAACACAAGCAGTTTGAGAACCCTGAGCTCACGTGGAGCGGCGAGATTGAGCGCGAGGTTGTAGCCGGACTGCTGCGCATGGACGAGAACGCCGAAGTCTGGGCCGATGCTTGGGGCTGGTGGGCGCTCGACGTCTACGACCGCTGCAAACGCGAGGGCACGCTACCTAAGCCGAAGAAAAAGCGCCGCAGAAGCGCATAGAACGAGAGGGAACCATGAAACGAGTTGAGCAGTCCGAGGTTATCGGCGAGATGGTAAGCGACGGCGGCATGACCATGAAGGACGCGAGCGTGGCGGCAAACCGAAACCACGTGTATGTTTCCAACGCCCGAACCAAACGCGAGCCATCCATCGGCACCGTGGCGCTGATCGCAAATGTGTACGGTCTGGATGTGGCTTTGATTGACCGCGAGACAGGCGAGACGCGCTATATCATCGAGCCACCGAAATAGACAACAAGGGACAAACGAGAAGCCCGAAAAAGAAAAAGCCCCCGTAGCGTAGTGCTGCGGGGGCGAATTGTTTTCACCGGCTATAGGTGACTGAAAATATCGATGATGATAGTGATAGCGACACACGCCGCGACCACTACCTCAATCAGCAGGAGTATCACCAGTAAGGCGAGTATAAATACCATCTGCCTACCTTCCCGCCGCTCGTCTGGCGGCATCAATTCGGTTGTGGCACGAGACGCAAAGCAGTACGAGGTTGTCGGCTCCGTTCCCTCCACCTTGGGAGAGGGGGCGGATGTGATGCACACCCGCGCCGGT
This sequence comes from Collinsella sp., assembly GCA_052364855.1. GTDB lineage: Bacteria > Actinomycetota > Coriobacteriia > Coriobacteriales > Coriobacteriaceae > Collinsella. The sequence continues at coordinate 24,015 of DAWEIC010000008.1, read as the reverse complement.
AAGTAGCCAGGACGAACCGCGACGCTTGGCACACACCTTGCCGCACGCCGCGCAACGCCCGCCCGAGCGCTGTATTGCGATTTGACGTGCGGTCTTGTATTCCGATTTGGAATATTCCGAGCGCCACGGGTTCGCCTGCTTACGCGCTTTCTCTTGGCTCTGGGAGCGCTTCGAGTGCGAGCGAGACGAACGAGAGACGCGTTTGCAGCGCGGGCACGACGCGCCCGAGTAGGGCTTACCGCATATGGGGCACATCGAGCTAGGCATAGACGCGAGCCGCCCTGTATGCGTCCTCCTTGCGGTTGAGCGCTCGAACGTCACGGTAACAGTACTGGCAGAGTCCAGTCACGTTGTACGTGTTCCTGCCGCACATAGGGCAAACGACAGGCTCGCTCAAGTGCTCGCGCCCTAGACAAGTCTGTTCTTCCGAGACGCTGAACGAGAAGCCGCTATAGGTCTTCTTGCCGCTGCGGAGATAGCGCTTCATCGTGGTCTCGGCGATGCGGTTTGCGCGAGCAGCCGCCCTGATGGACGGGTATGTCACTCCATCGGAGCGAGTGACGGTATAACCTACGAACTTCATTCGGCACCGCTTCCGCATGGAGCTGTGCTGGAATTATTCGAGCATATCGGCTCCACCTCCTTGCGGAGTTTCTTTAGGCAGTCTATGGCTTTGTCGATATCGGAAAGCGTCTGGCCTTTGGATAGACAGCGCCAGACGTACTTGAACGAGCAGCACCACCACCAGACGATGATTGCCGAATGGTTGAACTCGTCCCTCCACCACGTCATAGCGGATTGCATGGCACGGGTCGCGGTGATATAGCCTTCACCGAGATAATGGCGCGGGCAATTCGCGTCGTAGGTAAGAACTTTGCGGGAATCATCCTCAAGCTCCACTCCCATTACTTGCATGGGCGCACCTCGATTTCGTACTTATCGCCGATATTGGGAACTTCGCCAAGCTCGAACGGGATAGTGACCGTATCGGTTGCGAGCTTACTAAAAAAGGTAAACGTAACCCCACACCACATCGGGCTGGCCTTCATGCCGTGACCGCTCATCTTTATGTCAGCATGAATCAAATCGACGCTCGTACAAATGGCGCTAAACTTCACTTCTCCACCTCCATTTTTCTACGGAGATAGCCAACATACGATGAGTCCATACCGCAGCGCATGGCTATCTGCTTGTTGGTCAAGCGCTTATCCTTCATCAGCTCCATCGCTCTCAGGGTCTTGGGGCTTTTCGCTCTGCTCATTCGGCATCCACCTCGCGTGGCGGCAGTCCGATATATGCGGCAATATCGGCAACGCGCTTCTCAAACTTCGCTACTTCTTCGTCCGCTAGATTGGGGCCGACCTGCGTCCACAAAAGCGCACCGAAACCTTCGAGGAAACCGACGGCGCGGACGGCTTTGCGGAACACGTTCTTCTGGCTATTGGTCTTATTGGCGATAGACTGAATCTGCTCATACGACAGCCCACACTCTGGATGGTCGCTCATTGCTCGGCCTCCTTTGGTTTCCATCCGGCGCACCCGCGCCAAGGCTTTGTGAATTGCTTTTTATCTGGGTCGAGATGGCACATCAGACCCACGTATGTACTCTTGGGCGGCCACGCGCTTTCGATAACAACGTGCATGGCGTATGCGCAGTTAGCGCAGCGCTTACCTATTTGGCTTGGCATCAGAATCGCCCCGATGAACCGAAGCCGTCAGCGCCGCGCGAGGTCTGGGGCAGGTGCTCAACTTCCTCGAATGCCACGGAATAGTGCGCTAGGAAAATGAGCTGACCGATTCGCTCGAACGGCTCCACCGTGTATGGCTCGGTGGACATGTTGACCAAAGCGCACACGATCTCGCCGCGATAGTCGCTGTCGATGATTCCGGGCGCGTTTGCGAGCTGTAACCCGTGGTTGATGGACAGCCCCGAACGAATAGCCTGCAACGCGAACATTCTATGCGGCATGGCAAGGTGGATACCCGTACCGAACTTCACAATCTCGCTTGGGAAGATGGTCTTTGGTTCCGTGATGTTGGCTCGCATGTCGCAGCCCGCATCGCCCACGCCATGAGCGTAGGTGGGTTTCGGCTTGGGGCTATCGAATTGCGCTTGAATCACTTGGATGTTGGGTGAGACTTTCATCTAGTCCTCCGTATGTTCTTCTAGCTCGTCTGCTATTTTGCGCAGGTCGTCATTTGACATTTCCAATACGCCTGCAACCGCGTACATGTCGCATACTTCCGCGCTGTCGCATCCATAGAAGCCAAGCAATTCCCCGCGCACATGCTTATCGCAGCGGTACGTGCGGCACACTTCGGGGCGTGCATGATACACGGCACACTCCTTGGCATCCGTTAGATATGGGCACATGAGGTCGATTCCTCTAGCAACGCGCTTTTGCGGCTTGATATGGTGCTTGCGAACATAGCTGCACAGGCGTTGCATATCGAACTCGCTCATGGGGAGAAAACGGGAGCAGCATTCACCGCACCCTTTGCAGTTCCCCTTCAGCGTGTATAGGTCTTTGACGGTCTGCGTCTTGCTCAGCGCCTGATGCAACACGAGGGCAGCTTCGCTTCCTTCGGAATACATCGCTACTCCTTGTTTGTGATCTTCACGCCGGGCAGCTCTTGCGGCAGGAAGTTGAACTCATAGTTGAACTTGTCGGTCTTGGAGGAGTCGATTTGCTCAACCGTGTACATAGTCCACTCGTTGAGGTAGATGAAATGCTTCTGGTACTTGCCGTTGGGCAGCTCGGCAATAACGTTCAGCTCGTTAGTATCCGGGTCGGTCTTGATGGAAAGACAGCCCTCCATCTGCAACAGCACCTTGTCCGAGCGCATGTTGATAACTGTCACTCGGCGGCGAACGTTGAAGTTGTCGGCATCTTGGGAAAGGTTGTAACTGACTTGGCTACGCTCGGTGCAGCCAGACAGACCGCACACCGTGACGATAGCCAGAACGGATACAATTAGGGCCGCAATAAATGCGACCCTACGCTTGGTGATATTCATTTTTCGAGTTCCTTTCTATTCCAAAAGTAATCGCACGCCACGCTTTGCATATCGCGCATGTGGTTGGCAGTCCAGTTGAGTGCCCATGTTGCCACGTCTATTGGTATCTCATGACCGTAAAGTTCTTGACCAAAAGCGGCGTTAAACTCACGAGTGCAAATGCCGTAGTCGCAGCAGTATTCGCGCATGCACGCGCACTCGGCGCACGTTGGCTTGCCATCAATCATGATTCAGCCCATTCAGGATCGCACTTCTTGATAAAGATGATGGTCGAACCACAGTTCCGGCAGTAATACTTGGTCTTGCGGACAAGCGGCTTTCCCTCTTCGTAGATGAAAACTCGACCGTCATTGATGTGGTCAACATGGAAGCCAATTTGCTTTCCGCAGTTAGGGCATTTAATGTACACCCTTTACCACCTTCCTACGACATTTCGGGCAATAGTTCCACGTGCCGTGGACGTAATAGCCCTCACAGTCCTCGACCCTGCATCCGCAAACCGAACACTCGAAGCCGTTGTCGCAGGATCCCATTTCGTACTCGTCGTAGACGTTCTCGCAGGTCTGTTCATCCGCTATCAAGGTAATAGCGCTGACTTCTGAGGAATCGTAGTCGCAATAGTAATAGGGACAACTGCTTGTATCTGACTTTAGGAGCTTGGTACGCTTCTCGGCGCACTCATGGGCGGCTTGATCGTTGTCGAACGCCATGTATGGGTACTCATATGCATCCTCCCATTTGCCGCCGCAATCGGTGACTAGGTAGATGGTGCGCTTGGTCTTAGGCATCCTCCACCTCCACGCCGCAGCTTTTCAGGAAGTCGATAATCATGAGCGTGTAGCAGTCCGTATCGGCTAGCGCATTGTCGAAAGCCACCATACGCTCGGCGCGGCATTTGGCGCACGATACCTTGAGCGGCTTCTTGTTGTTCATAACGATGGCACCAAAGTAACGGCACGGCGCAGCGACTTGTATGCACTGATCTTCATATGAGTCGCGCACTGAATCGCGAAGCCTGCCTACTGGTTCGCATAGCTTGCGCTTAATCTTCATCAATGACCACCGCACTGCATTTAGAGCAGTACTTCGGCTTCTCATATCCCTGCACTTCATGTCCGCAGGAAAGCTCGAAGCCGCACATATCGCTCAGGTCGAGTTCGTCAAGGCCGGGAGTTATCTCCTGCCAGCTGTGGACGATAGTGCATGTCGGACGGTCTATCAGATCGGCAAGCCTTTCGACGATGGGGATGTAGTAGCCAGTAAGGTTGTTGCTGTATTTCTCAACTGAATCAGCGATGTTGCGGTAGGCGCTGTTACCGCATTCCACAATGTCGAGGTCGTTTTTGTAGTACTCCCCGTTTTCTCGCATGTATGTGAGTTGGTTTCGCAGTCGCGCCGCCACCTTGCGGCGCTCTTTATCGGTAATCACAGATCGTCAACCTCCACCATCTTGTAGAGCCTGAGCAGCAGCACACGCACAGACCGAATACTGTTCAGAACGCTCGTTTTGCTTAGTTCGCGGGGCATCTTCTCGTCACCGGGATGCCATGACGTTAGCCATTCCTCGCGTTCCTCCACAGTCTCGGCAACGTTTGTCGTGAACTCGGCGGCTAGCTGTGCTAAGCGGGTGATTTCGTCCATCAGTCCTCCCTCGTCAGCTTGCGACCGCAAATCGGGCAGTAGAAAATACGGCGCGATTGGAAGTTGTACATGAGGACGCTGTACGGGTACTCGTTGACGCGGATAACGGGCTCGCCGACACCCTTCCAGAAGATTGTCATTTCGTAGCCTGCATCATCGGCGAAGTCCACTGGTTCGCCAGTACAGAACGGACATTGCTTTGATTTGGTTTCGGAGTTCATTCGCCCTCACCCCTCAGCTTGCGGATACGGTCGAGAATGTTCTCAAATGCACGCTCGTCTCTATGCACATCACAGTTAACGCAGCCATAAAGCGGACAACCTTTGCATTTGTTGGTGGCGTTGAAGTATCGGCAGCCCGTCGGAACAACATCGCGTTCTGCCGCTCTTCCCAAGTCCTCCTCCAGCTTCTCCCAACTGTCGGGCGAGGTGAGGTACAGTTTCGTCGCTGCGATTCGATGCTTAGAGGTCGATGAACCAAAATGTCCAAAGAACCACCATTCATCGGTCACGCGCATATACGTGGATCTATCAGTGAAGAACTCGATTCCATCACTGTCGTACAGTACTTTGGTGTCTAGCGGAATCTCGCGGCCTTCCGCATCTTTGGGCAGTTCGATACTCATTCGTTTTCCTCCTTGGCTTCAGCAACTAGATCGTTGTAAATCTCAGATAATTCAGGATGGAACTCACGAATGAACTCATCTTTGGTTATGAACTCGGGAATTGAGTACCTATCGACGTAGTCATTTGCCCAATTCCAAAAGGTTTTGACTTTATCATCCCGAGTAACTGATTCATCGCTACGCCAGCTCCGTGCATTACGGATGATTGAATCTCTTCCTTTTTCACGAATGAACTTGGCTATCTCGCTATCGCGCTCGGCTTCAAGTTCCTTAATCTTGCAATTAAGGTCAGCAATTGTTTCATTCAGTCTTTTAACCGTTGCTTCCTCAAACTTGAGTTTGGCGACCACATACTGCTCGCAGGTAGTGGCGCTGTCTATGGCCTTGACACTCATTCGGCATCACCGCACAGATGGTGGACACGGGACGAAATATCGCGCACAAACGCATTAAGGCAACTTGGTTGCTTGTTGAACTTGCATCCGCTGCACTCGCGTTTTTTACGGTTGGCGTATGCGCAGATAATCCCTTCTGGATGATTGATGACCCTATCAATGTCAGCAGCCAGTCGATTTAGATTGTCGGACTTGGTGAGATGGAGCTCGTCTGGCTCAAACGCCAACAGCCCGGAAAGGACGCGCCACTTTTTCGAGCTGATAAGGTAAATCATATCGTCCACTCGAACTGCGGAACCGTCCTTCTTGTACATCACCTTGACGTTCGATGGGATAACGTTCCCGTCGGCATCATTCGGTAGATAGATTTTCATTTGGTTTCTTCCTTTCTGTCGTTGTCGCTATTGCAGCTTGGTCAAATCGACCGCCACGGCCTTCAGGTCGCGCTCAATCTTCTCGGCGCGGTCGAGAGCCTGCATGATTTGGAAAGCACCTTCCTCGTCCTTGCGTAGAACTAGCCCGTAGACCACGGTTAGCGCGGCGCTAAGGCTCTGGAAGAACTTGCCAGTCTTCATCCACTTAGGCGTGTCGGACGTTGGCTTTCCGTGGAGCATCGGCAAGTGGAAATGCTCAAGCTCCCAATTCATGGAATCGCAGCGTTTGAGACGGTAGTTGTAACCGAGTTCGATTACGTTCATGTTCTCCCTTTCTGAAATATGCCGTTTTCGCTTGCTCAGGCAGCGTTGACGGCGCGATAGCCGCCCTCCCCTAGAGTCGGTGTAGGGTCAAGCCAAATCGCGCCTTGTACGCGCTGAAAATCGGTTATTTGGCTACTCTCCACCTATGTGCCTATAGGGAGGGGCCGGATGATTGAGAATCTTGTGGCGAAGTTCCGCGCAATCGGCGCTCGGATAGGTCGGCGCTACCTCTTTGCGGATGTTCGCCGCGCATACCGCCACGCCATATGCCTTAGACGGTGCCGTGAGTTCTTCATCACTCATAAAGCCCCAGTAAAGCCTATCCACGTTTTCTAGCGCCATCTCCCACGCTCGGCAGCGTTCGCGGTAGAGCTTCATTCGGTCGCGCGTCTTGGATAGCTTCGATTCGAGCCCACGGCAATGGCGCTCTAGGTCGGCATGCTTGCGCTCTAGCTTCTCGTATCGGCGCTTTAGATCGGATAGCTCCTCGGCAAAGCTCAGGGCTAGCGGTTGATAGCCGTTCATTGCTCATCACCGTTAAGCGTTTTGATGAGGTTGTCCACGCGCTCCTTGCAGTCGAGCTGTTCGGCGGCAATCGCCGCTTCAAACGACATGAACCCGCGCTGCTTGCTCTCGATGATTTCGATTCGCTTTTTCTGCATCGCCACTTCGTCTGCTTCGATGAAACAGGCGAGCATGGCAACATCAGCGCCGAACATCGCCAAGCGCACGTCCTCATAGGTCGTGAAATACAACACGGCATTGGTAAAAGCGGCAACGGCGATAATCGCTTTCGCCAGCCATGAGGCGTACTTCGCATACTTGCTCATGCGAACTCCTTTTCTATTGGGTTGTTGCTCTGGTGTGCTCCAAAAAGCGTAGGGTCACACGTTTTTTAGAGCTAAAAATGGGCATTTACCTGCGGTTTATTGATTAGGTGTGACCCAAAGGTGTGACTCTACATTTATAAAATATAACTTTATTTTTGATAGCTTTAGCTGATTCCGAGTAAAAGTAGGGTCACAGGGTCACAAAATGCTAGAAAACGTATGTCTACCTGCTATTTTATGTGTGATCCTAGGTGTGACCCAAAGGTGTGACTCTACAATGTTGGGTCACAAAGCTCCCATGCGCGGGAGATTCCATAGCCTGCAACTCGCGCCCTTTCGAGCCTTTTCCACTCGGGGTTATTGTCCAAAGCCATCGTCACTTGTTGTTGCATAAACCGCTTCGTGTTGGTGAATTGGTAGTCCGAATAACCCAAGCCGTCGATAAACACCATGCGAACGTTGACGCGCGTTATGCCCTTGGTCTTCAGTTCATCAAGATAGTTGTTGGTCGCCGTAATCAACGGAACTTCCTCACTGAACTTCTGCTGATGCTCAGTCGCTTCTCTGAGGACTTCTGGCGGCAGGGTAAGAGATCGTAGGAACTTCTTCTCTCCCCACAGCTTGTAGAGCGCGAGCGTTTCTGCCCACGCCTGACGTATCATCCCCTCCCCCTCTCCGTTGAATAGCCGTGGGTCGGCGGCGAGCATAGGTTTCTTGGACTCGACCAGCATGAAACGCCGTCCACCAGTGGAGTCATTCAGAAACGCGCCGTCATTGGTCGTGCCGAAGAACACGGCGGTACGCGGATGCTCAACAGGCGTTCTGGCGTAGCTCTCACGGTATATGTCCGTGGTCTGCGTAATCATGGACTTGATTTTGTTCTTGTCCTTGCCGTTGAAGCCGTCAAGCTCGGGTATCTCAACCACCAGCCTGCCGCTGATTCGCTTTAGATCCTCGTTATCGAAGTTTGAAAAGCCCTCGACAAAGAAGTCTGGGGAAAGGGACAGCAGTTTTACGAACGTGGACTTGCCAGTGCCCTGCTTTCCGACAAACACAAACATCTGGTCTGCCTTGCAGCCGGGGCACATCGCACGCGCCACCAGCTGACGGAACATGAGCTTTTCCACCTCCATGCTGTAGCCCGTGGGCTCCACTTCCAGCATTTCGTAGGTGAGCGTTCCGACAACCGCCGTGGATTCGCGCCACGTCTTGCCGCCGTCCTCGCTGATGCGGATGGGCGTTCCGGTGCATCCAGCCGTTTCCTCATCTATGTACTCGACGATGGGGAGCGTGTTCAACAAATCATGCATCGGGTTATAGCGCTGACCATCAACGCCGCCAAAGCCTACCAAAGCATCCTCGAACTTCTGCTTGTTGCGAACGCCGTAGTCGCGTTCAAGTACAGCCCGAAGGTTCACCGATTCGCTCTGCTCCATGACGTGTTGGCGCTCGAACTGAACATCTGGGATGCATCGCCCGAGTACGTGGAGCCTTGAGTCGAACTTGTTGAACTTGATGTACTCGCGCACCTCGTCAAGATTGAGCAGGATGTTCTTGATCGCATCCACCGTCTCGTCCTTGATGCGGCTCGCGGGTTCATCGGGTCGGTCGAAAATGCTGATGCCAGTCTTTTCAACCTCCCCCTCCCCTGCCGTGGACACGGGCGGGGCGTCCTCAACTGGCTGCGAGTACTTGTTGCCCGGCTCATAGCGGCAGACCGAACCGATGATTTTCATCAGCTCGCGTTCGTCCAGCGGCGGTTGGACTCTAGTGGAGTTGACCGTGTGCAGCAGGCTGTTAATCTCCATCGAGTTGCAGCCACGCGAACGTAATGAACTGGCGTACCTAAATAACGTATCGTTGCGGTTGACCGTAATCACATCGTCCAGAACGAAACGCTCGTGATGCTCGCCGTCATTGTGGCTCGGTCGCACATAATCGATAAAGGAATAGACCCTATCGTCTGCTTGAGCCAGTTCACAATCGTCTGGCGAAACGCTCCATTCATAGTAATCGCCGCAGGGGTGGAGTGACGGCGGAGCCACCACGTACCCGCCCTCGCCGCGTACGTCCACGCCCAGTGCGCCGCCAGCCGAGTTCCTAATCTCGCGTGACGTGCGGTAGAACATCTGCTTGCCACCTGAGCCCGTGATTTGCGTCCACGTCTTGGGCAGCTCGCCGTGCTCCACCTCCCAGTTGCGCAGGGTTTCGAGACCGTTGGCTGTCCCGTGAACGTCCAGGTCGATTACGATCAGCCCGTAGGACGCTTTTCCGCAGACGATTCCAACGTTGTAATCGGGGTCTGAGGTCTCAAACCCCTTGTACTTCCCGAAACCCCACCACACCTGAACCTGCTCGGGGTTGTCCGAGTAATCGGCGCTCCCGTGCTGTGTCGCGGGGACTTTATCCCTCACTTTCAGCGGGATAACGGCAAGCCCCTTGTCTATGTAATCGAGCGCCGCGCGAGCGCACGGCGGTACATACTCATTGGTATTCAATGCCTAGAACCTCGCAAATGCGCTTGGCGCAGTTCCGCTTCGATGTGAACTCGAACCTCACGCCGTATTTCTTTTCCAACGTTGCGAGAATCTTAACGAGCGTCTGCCCGTGCATCGGTCGCGAGCCGCGCCTGCACCTCCGTCCACTCTCTCTAGGGGTGGAGCACATGCGGCAGCGCTTGCACACGTCCGATACCCATCTTTCGAGCTGGGCAGGGTCGTTGTACTTCTCGTTCGATTCCACCAAAACAAGAAGGCGGTAGCCAGCAGCCGCCGCCCTCTCGCACTCACGCACGAAACGCGCGTGGTCTCTTCCAACATCCATGACAAGCTCTTGGATGCTGTTCTTGGTGTCGATGGATATGTTGGAGCCGGGGCGCTGATAGTCTCCGAAATCGAGTTTCATAGTGACTAGCGGAACCCCGTGCTCCATCCACCATTTGTTCTTGGTTACGTGCTTACCAGCTTTTTGACGACTATCGATAATGAGCATTAGAACGGAATGTCATCGGGCTGGACAATGGTTGCGCTCGTGGGGTTGAGCGGGGCGAGCGTGGACGCAACGTTATTGTTCTCGTACTCAGCCAGCCAGTCCTCGGCATCATCCTCGTTACTGGCAACGCCTGCACGCTTCAGTGCGTCAATCTTGCCAGCATGGTCGAGCATCTTGGGCTTGGGGTTGGCGTTCTTGCCCTCCTGAATGTCCTTGGTGGTACAGAAGCGGAAAGCGCGTGCGCCGCCCAGCTTGAACTCGGACGTTTTCTTGTCGAAGTACTCTTCCTCGCGGAAAACGATACCGATGACCTTGCCCTCAAGCATCTTGTACTGTCCGGCATCGAGCGCGGCAACGGCATCGAAACCCGTGTTGCATTCGGTGATGGCTTCCATGCGACCCTTGAAGATGGGCAGCGCCTTTTCCTTGTAGGAAAGGATCATGTGGTGCGCCCACGGCTTGTCTTTGTAGAAGTCCGAAGAGTAATAGCCCTCGAACTCGCCTACCTGAATGTCGAACAGGGCATCGAGATACTCCTTGTTCTCGTTGTCCGTGACCTCGGTGATGATGCACGCATACGCGCCGGGGGTGATGTTCTTAAAGTCGCCTTCGGCCTTGGCCTTGATGGAATTGAGGTTGAGTTGACGCATTACTGCTCGGTTCCCTTCGTCTCTTGTTCGTCCTTGATGGGCTTCATGCCCCAGTACTCCCTGAGCGCGGTGTCTACCGCTTTCAGGTCGTTGTCCATCTTCTCTGGTAGGCTCCCCATCGGTGCTTTTGCGAGGTTTCGACCGTTGTTCTCGGTCACGAACACGTGGTTGCCATCTTCGACAACACAGTCGATAACCACGGGGCAGGCACCCGCGATGTTCCATTTCTCGTCAAGCATCTTGCCAACGGTCATGACCTTTTCGTTGCCGTTCGCGTCCTCGTCCACGTGGTGGAGGAAGTAAACGATTGTGTCTTGGTCTGTGCCGATCGCGGTGCTGATTAGCTGCTGGAAGTGGAGTGCCATTTCAGTGAACTTGTCGTAGCCCTTCTCACGGGCACGATTGAAGTTCTCGTTTTGCATGAGAAAGGTGGAATCGTCCACTACGTAGCAGCGCAGGTTATTCTTACGCATGGTGTCCATGATTTGGCGGTACACGGGACGGTTCGCCTGCGGGAACTTAGCCCCGCCACGGAACGGCAGTGGTTTGCCGAGGACGTTGAAAATGCCCACCTCGTCTGGCGCGAAGTTGCGTAGCGAGGTGGACTTGCCTGAGCCTGATTTGCCTAGGACTAGGATTGCGGTACCCATCGGCTAGACCTCCTGATTAAGCATCTCGTTGGCTTCGACTTCAAGGACTGCCTTTTCAAAATCGTCATGGTGCTGAACCAAGTAATCATTGACCTTAGTAGCCACATCCAAAAAGCGCTTGAAAGCATCTTTAGAACCAATAAGTGAAGTAAGAGCAAGCATCGCGTGTTCTTCAAGAGCTAGCTTGTAGAACTCAACCGCGACCTTCTTGAAATCGTCCATTACTCAACCTCTCCCGTAAGCAGTGCGGCGGCAGCAGCGCCGAGGTTGTTGCCGAGTGCGTCAATGACCTTTGGCAGCTGTACGCGGACGGTCGTGCCGGTCATCATCGGCGGCTCGCAGCGCTCGACCAGCTCGCAGCCATCGGGCAGTTCTCCATCCGCAACGGCGGCATCCAGTACCAAATCGGGCTTGATGGAGACAAGGCGGTTCAGCGTATCCAAGCCGCCATCCGATGTGCGCAGCCACTCCACGAACTCGGGAGCGGACTTGAGCATGGGGTACTTGCCGACCTTCTCCTTTGTCATACGCGCTGAGATCGTGCCGACCTTCTGACCGTTCACGGTGAGCTGCTTTTGGGTGACGCCGTTTGCCATGAAGTCCTCGCGCATTTGCGCGTCAACTTCCTCGCGCACCTGCTTCTCGGCCTGTTTCACGGCCTTGCCGAAAGCGGTGATTACCGCAAGGCGCTCTTCGCTAGTCACGTTCGGCATCGCCAATCACCTCGCAGACAACGGGTTCAGATACGATGGGGAACTCCTTCACGTGGCAATCGTCCTCGCCACCGAACAGACTTCCGTTAGCGCCCTTGCTCACGGCAAGCGCCGTCTCCCTGTCCTTGAAAACGCCAATGGGAGTGTATCCTTGGCTCACGACATAGACCTTCATATTCATCTTCCTTTCGTTGGGGCTATTCGTCCCGTTTCCTGCGTTTCTTCTTCTCGCGCTGATATTCCGACTCGGCGGCGCGTTCGCTTCTCCCCTCGCGCATGGCCTGTGCCTTGCGTTTCGTCCAGCAGGTGGGGCAGAAACCAGCCCTGCCAGCCACCGTGCCGGGTCGAGCGTCATAGCATCCGCACTCGACGCACTTGCGTACGCCGTGCTCGGGGTATTTGCTTAGTGGGAACTTCAGGCACCTGTAGGCGTGCATTCTCACGGCCTCGGGGCTTCGGTAGTAGCCCATGCCCTTTAGGCCTTCGGAAATAAGCACGTATCCATCGGTGCGGTGCTGGGATATATACCTGTCCTCGGCATCGCGCCAAAAGTAGGTGGACTTGTTACGCGCACGCTTAACAACTCGCGCACGTTCCACAGAATCAACACGGTAGCTTTTCGTGCGCTTCGGCATTAGCTGAGCACCCCCGCGCGGTACATGCGCATGATTCCACGCTCGGCATCGCGCTTGGTAGCGTTGCGACCGAGACCCGTTATCGCCTTGCGCACCCATACCGCACCAGTGGAGCCGTAATTGCCGCCGTCCACCAACTTACGGGCGTACCAAACGCCGCCCCTCTGCTCCGCAGTCCATCCGAAAAACGACATGACCCTCCTAGTAGTACATGCCGCTCGGCGCGGTGCCCTCGATTTTCCCAGCGATGATGAACAGTATGAGCAGGACGGCGGCGCATATAGCGCTTTGCGTCCGTTCGCTCTGCCTGCTCCACCATCCACTAGCCTTGTCGTAGGCCACCAGCGCCAGCGTGCTGATATAATTCATCTGAGACCTCCTTTCTGTCGGGTCTTAAAGCCGTTTCCCGTGTTGGTAGCCCGTGGAACGGCTTTTTTAGTTTTCATTCATCCAGCGGTCGAACTCGCTCACGCTGATTAGCGCGTTGCGCTTTCCGTAGGTCTTGAACTTCAAGCGTCCCGCCCGATGCTCCGCATACAAGGTGGAGCGCGGCACGCCCGAATAGAGCGCCGTCTGACGGACTGTGTACGCCATTTGCGGCTTCAGCCCAGCGGCTATAGCGAATTGCAGCGCTCGACTTTCGATCTCTTCCATGCTTCACCTCCTAGAGCCGCCAGCGCGATACTGCCTAGATACGCAATCAAAAGGGGCTGTACACATTTCCTTGTGACACGGCAGTACCGCGTTCGCGGTTCTATAAGTGCGCCCCAGCGCCATGCGGTACGTATCCTGTTGCTTATAGGGGGACTGAGAACAAATCGAAAACTCTACGACGTCTTGATTCGCGGATACGCACCACGTGACGCTGGGGCGTGTATGGGGTTTCTGCGTGGGATACGCGGTCATTTCCTACCGCGCTACGGCTCTCCACGCTTACCGCCAGCCCGTGGGCTGGAATCTTGGTTTCGCCTAGCCAGCTCCGGCTAGACTCGCGTATTGCGCTCCCCCCCAACTGTTCGCCCACCCGCTCTCGTTGACCCTCGCAAGGGGCGTTCTTGGCTCGGCTAACAGTGGAGGGTATGCGGTTCTCAAGGGGCGCTATCTCCCTTTGCGTCCCGCTCGCACCGTACTGGCGAGTGTGGTTGGCCCGATCGCAGGAGGCATGTTCACGTAGAGAGGTTCGTGATTCGCCAGTGCGGCGCGTGCGAAACGCAGTTGGTAAATAAGTGGTTGGTTAAATTAGCTAAACGTTAGTTTTATTAACGTTCGAGCCGAAAAAAATATACTCGTAGTTCTTTGAAAGCAACGAGCATATCGTCTTGGCTTGAAGAACAGTTGCCCTAGCGGGGTCTGCTTCAATTGCCGCGTATGTAGGGCGAGAACATCCCAGCTTATCAGCCATATATTGCTGAGTGTATCCAGCACGTTTACGTGCTTCTTCCAAAGTCTCATTAGGCATTTCGGCTTACCTCCTTTCAGTTTTTCAACTGTTTTGCATGTTAGTTAGATTAACGTGGCGTGTCAACAATAATTTGCGTACAATGTAAAAAAGATTAACTTAGGTGGTGTGTATGGGCATCAAAGAAAACATAGCTGAACTGCGGAAACGCGAAAAGCTAACGCAAGAAGAGTTTGCAAAAATTGCTGGCGTAACTCGCGCGGCAGTCGCGCAATGGGAAAGCGGCTTCTCGGAACCACGCATGGGTTCTATCCAAAAGCTAGCCGACCACTTCGGTATATCCAAGAGCGACATAATCGAAGATGGGGGCATGTTCGGAAAGTTTTCCATCGTTGATGGCGCGATCAAGCCCGCCACAGCAAAACCCGCCTACGCTCCCCTATTAGGCCGCGTCCACGCGGGGAAAGCCCAGGAGCCTGATGTATTGCAGGATGCAGTACCCGTGCCATACGAAATCATCAAGCGCCACCCGCAGGGCTACTTCCTACAGGTGGAGGGCGACTGCATGGATAACGTCTATCCCGAGGGCTGCTATATCCTCATAGACCCTGAGCAGTGCCCCTCAAACGGCTCAATCGCGGTCGTTAGCATAGATGGGGCCGACTACGTAATGCGCCGCCTATATCGAGGTGCCAACACGCTGATACTGTCCCCTGATTCGCATAACGCCGAACACGTGGACATGGTATTTGCCGCCACCACCGAGCACACGGTGGAGTTCCACGGCACGGTCGTATGGTTCCAATCGTCAAAGGAGATGGAGTAAATGGAACTCAGCAGAAGGGCGTTCATTGCGACGGTGGCGGCAGGTGCCATCGGGCTTGCAGGATGCGGGACGAGCGGACAGGAGCCGTCCGGCTCTGCGAAACAGGAAAAGAAACCCAAGGCCAAAAAGAAGACCGTCCGAAAGACCGCGAACGTTGGCGATGCCGTAGAAGTCAAATCGAAGCTCGGCAAGCTCACCATAACGGTAGAGGGGTGCGATGCGTCCCAGTCGCTCACGCAGAAATATCAGGACGGCTCAGAAGAGATAGCGGACGGCAACGTGGTCTGTGCCCTCATGCTCATTGTGGGCAACGAGAGCGTGGAAGACCCGGACGGCAACGATGGGTTCGATTACACCCAAGCCGGAATCGACTTCACCACACCTGACGGCGTGTCGGTGACGCCGTTCTGCTCGGGGTACGACTATAAGGGCTACGGCGACGCGCTCGCCGGATACATGCTCGCCAATAAGGGGCAGACAGATCGTGAAGCTGTGTTCTTCCAAGTGCCCGACTCCACACAGGAGATAATTGCGAAGCTCGGGGATACGGACGTGACCGTGCCGATAACCCGCGTATAGCCATCAAAAAAGCGCCCCACCAACCCGCCAAGACCAGTGGAGCGCCAACCCTCCTGCAAACTCACGATTAGAAGGGAATAGGCCCATTATGCCACGTTCATCATGGGGAACCAAAACCAAAATCGACAAGAACAAGTGGCGCATCAGGTGGTGCGAGTGGGACGGGCTCAACCGCGTACGCCGCTCAAAGACGCTCTACCCCTGCACCTCGCGCGAAGCGGACGATGAATTGCGCCGCCTTTGGCAACTCCACCATTTGCCGCCAAACGAGCGCGTAATACCTTGCCCCACGTTCGCCCAATGCTGGGACGAATGGTATTTCCCGCAGTTGAAAAAACAGGTGGAATCAGGCGATATATCCCGTAACACATTCAATAGCTACCGCAGCGCGTGGCGCTCAAAGGTATCGCCGAAGTGGGCAAACGTCACCATGAGCAAAGTAAGAATCGAAGACTATCAGCGATGGCTGGATGGTTTCACGTATTCTCAAGCCCACAGCTCCAACAACCTAGTGCTCAATCTCGTCAACTGCGCGAAGCTCCATGACGTGGGCGGCTTTTCGTTTGTCGACGCCAGATACAAGATGCCCCGTGAGAAGAAACGTACAAACGATGGTGGACTAGAGGTCTACACGATAGCCGAAATGGACAATATCCTAGAATCGTTGCGCGGCAACCGCATAGAGGGAACCGTAATCCTCATGGCTAAGGGCTCATGCCGTGTAGGTGAAGCCGTGGCTGCGGCAGTGAAGGACATTACGTTCGAGCAATACCACGGGCGCACGTATGCCGTCTATGACCTCCACCACCAGTACGCGCAAGGCAGCAAGTTCACTCGGTTAAAAACAAACGATAGCTACCGCCCAATCATAATCCCGCCCCCGTGGAGTCTACGTCTTGCCGAGATAGCCGAGCAGCGAACCAATGACGAAGAACTCTATATCTGCGACAAAGGCACGGGAATGCCGATGGATCGTGCAAGGGTTACTGAAAAGTGGATTGAGCCATTCAGGGATGGAACTATCGACCTTCGATATCTGAAAATGACCAAACTTCGCAACTCATGGGCGACTGCAATGTTGTGGAAATACGGCATTCCATCCCAGATGGTGGACAAAATGATGGGCCACGCCGCGAAGAATATTCTCGGCAAACACTACGACCGCCCAGATAAAGAACTGTTCATCGAGACGGTCGATAAGGCATTGTTTGATAATTAGTTAGGTACCCTTAAGGACAAATTAGGACGCAAAATCTTTATGCAAGCGTTCTACCTGCGGGTTTCTTAATTCCGGTTAGAACGAGAGGTTGTCGTCGGTGTTGGCGGCTTCGCCGTCGGCGAGAACGTCGTTGCCGTCGACGTCCTTAAGAAGCACCGAGACCTTCTGCTCGGCATCGGACAGGCGGGTGCGCAGGCTCTTGAGGAGCTCGACGCCGCGGGTATAGCTCTCGAGCGACTGCTCAAGCTCCATATCGCCCGACTCCAAGCTGCGAATGATGAGCTCCAGCTCCTGCGAGGCCTGCTTGTACGTAAGCTGCTCGACCGGGGTCTTCTCTGCCATATCTGTTTCCTTTCCCAAAGGTTTATCGCTATGAAACGCGGCCTACTCGACCGTATTGACCGTTGCCGCCACGTTGCCGTCTGCCATGCGCACGCGTATGGCGTCGCCGGGCTTAAAGGTCTTGGCGCTCGTGGCCACCCCATCATCGCTGTACGCGATGGAATAACCACGGGCAAGCACCTTGAGCGGCGACAGGGCATCGAGCGAGGCTGCCGCACGGCCCAGGTCGGACGCTGGCTTGTTGAGCATCGTGCGCCCCTGATGCTCCAGACGGGAACTCGCAAGCGTGAGCGCATGGCGTTTGCCATCGAGCCCCGAGGTGCTTGCAACCAGGCGCTCGGGCAGGCGCTCAAAGTTGGAGCGGAATGCCCCGACCGAGCGTACTATGGCGCCCGACAGGCGATCGGCAGTCAGCGCAAGCTCCGATTCGCGACGCTCAACCATAAATGTGGGGTCGTTGAGGCACGGGCGGCACGCAGCCGCATCGAGCGCATCGCCCAGACGGGCCGTATAGGTATCCCAGGCGCGGCGACCGCGCTGATCGAGCATCTCCAGGTCGACCTGGGCCGACCCAATCATCGATGCCATCGCGGCACCCAGACGCTGATGGCGCGCCTCGAGCACATCGGCCAACTCCGTCATAGCCGGCGCCACCGATTCTGCCGCCGCCGTGGGCGTGGAGGCGCGGCGGTCGCTCACCATGTCGCATATCGAGGTATCGGGCTCATGGCCAATGCCGGTCACCACGGGCACAGGACAAGCCGCCACCGCACGGGCAAGCTCCTCGTCATTAAAGGTCATGAGGTCCTCAAAGGAGCCGCCGCCGCGCACCAGCAAGATGCAGTCGGGCGCCGGCGTGATGGCGGCGACACGGCGCAGGCCCTCAATAAGCTCGGCCGGCGCACCCTCGCCTTGAACCTTGGCGCCCACGCAGACGAGCTCGACGAGCGGGTTGCGACGACGCAATGTGCGCTTGACGTCGTCGATTACGGCACCCGAAAGCGAGGTGACGACCGCCACGCGGGAGCAGAACACCGGGATGCGGCGCTTGCGCGCTTCGTCCATCAGGCCCTCGCGGCGTAGCTTTTCGGCCAGTTGCGCCACTTGTTGACGCAGCAGACCCTCCCCCGCCAGCGAAAACGAGCGAGCGACAAAGCTCATGCGGCCGGTGGCCTTATAGAGATTGAAGCTGCCCTTAAAGCTCACCTGCATGCCATCGCGCAAGTCGAAGGTGCGCTTAAGGTAGGCGCCCTTCCAGATGATGCAGTCGACGGCGGCCGAGTCGTCCTTAATCTGGAAGTAGCAGTGGCCGCTTCGGGCATTGGGGCCACGGAAGCCCGTGACCTCGCCCAGAACGCTCAGCTGCGGAATGGCATCGAGCGCACCGGCGGCGATCTCTACCGCCTGGCTCACGCTGAGTTCCTTACGCTCCTGCTCGTCCGAACCGTCGAACTCGGCGGAAACGGCATTGCCGGTCAGATTCCAGCCTGCCAAGCAGCCTCCTTTCGTTATCGTGCACAAGGGCTCCGGCCCTGCGCAAATTCAAGTCCAACACATAGTACAGCGCCGCGGGGACACAAATCTCCGCGGCGCCTGTCAAGCCAATTTGTTATCGGTTGGAGTTTCTGTTGTAGCGAGCCATCAGGTAGAGCAGCTGAATGATCGAAGTGAGCGCTGCAGCAACATAGGTAAGCGCGGCTGCCGTCAGGACCTTCTTGGCACCATTGACCTGCTTGGAGCTCATGCCCGACTGCTCGATGTACGCCACGGCGCGGCGACTGGCATCAATCTCGACCGGCAGCGTAACCAGTTGGAACAGCACGCTAAACGAGAAGAAGATCAGTGCGAGGGTCGTGAGTCCCGCGATGTTCATAAACAGGCCCAAGAGCAACACGATGGTCCAGGTGTTCTGGGTAAAGTTGACGACCGGCACGAGGGCGGTGCGAACCTTCATCATGGCGTAACCGCTTTGACGCTGGGCGGCATGGCCCGCCTCGTGGCAGGCGACGGCAACGCTTGCGACCGACCCGCCCGAACGGTTGGCATCCGAGAGATACAGGTTATTGTCCTGCGGGTTGTAATGATCGGTGAGCTCGCCAGCGACGCCCTTGATGCCCACGGCGCTACAACCGTTGGCATCGAGCATGCGGCGAGCGACCGTGGCACCTGTGTCGCCGTCCGAGCGAACCTTGGACCAGGTCTTGTATGTCGAGTTGATATAGCTCTGCGCGGCAAGGCCAAGCACCGTGCAGACAAGAACAACCAGCAGGTACAGCGGGTCAATGCCAAAGCCGTATCCATAGTAATAAGGCATGCGAATTCCTCCGAATCGAGTTACACGTTGGAGGCATTCTACCCACTCAGCCGGCTAGGCTTCCCTATAACAACTCAATCTTTCCGTCCTTCACGGTGAGTCCCATGTTGCCCGAGAGCAGATCGTCCAGGCGCGAGCCCACGAGCTCAAAGCGCCAGCCTTCGCGCAGGGGACTCTGCTCGGGGTGCTCAATATAGTCGGCCAGGTCATCGCGCGAGGCAATGACCGAGGTCGCCACGCCCGAACGCTCGGCAACCAGACGAATAAGCGCATACATAAGGTCAGTCACGCTCTCCAACTCCGGCGAAATCTGACGGTGCCCGCGCACCATGAGCGGCAGGCGATCGTGCGGGCAGCTCGCACCGCGCTTAATGGCCATGAGCGCGCCGTCCACGTCGCGCTCCCCCAGCTGGTCGGTACCGCGAATGCTGCGGAACTCCTCAACACGAACGGGATTACGTTTAACCAGGGCCAGCAGCGTATCGTCGGACATGACCCACTTGCGCGGGATGTTGCGGCGCTCGGCGCGGTCCTCGCGCCAAGCGGCAAGCTCGCGCGCAATGCCCAGCTGATGGCGGCTGCAGGAGTTGATGCGCTTGACCTTGCGGAATGCCTCGTGACGATCGGCGCGATAGTGCGACTCGTCGGCCAGCGAACGCAACTCGTCGAGCACCCAGTCCACCCGGCCCAGCTCGCGCAGGCGACTCATCATCTCGGTATAGGCAACGATCAGGTACTTGACGTCATCGATCGCGTACTCGATCTGCTTATCGGTCAGCGGGCGGCGCGACCAATCGGTCAGCGACTCGGTCTTGGGCAATGAGACGCCGCAAAACGTCTGCACGAGCGCGCCGTAGGAAATCTGCTGGCGCTCGCCCAAAAAGGCGGCGGCGACCTGCGTATCGAAAATCGGTCGCGGCAGTACGCCCACGGTATGGAGCATGACCTCCATATCCTGCGAGCAGGCGTGGAAGACCTTAGTCACGCTCTCGTCGGCCATAAGCTCGGCCAGCGGCGATAGGTCGTCGATTACCAGAGGGTCGACCGCGACGCTCTCGGCAGGGGTGGCAATTTGAACCAAGCACAGGCGCGGATGGAACGTGCGCTCGCGCAAAAACTCGGTATCGACGGCAATCGCGTCAAACTCACGGGCGCGCTGACAAAAGTCGAGTAGAGCCTGATGTGTGGAAATGTACATATCAACCCATCGAATAAGGTTAGGCCCGAAAAACACGGGTAGGATATCGGCATTGCCTTACAACTATACTCGGTTAGTCACAGAACGGGAACGTAAGTATGCGCTGCCTTATCATCCACAACCCGGCATCGGGCCCCAGCTCAGATGAAATCTACGCATTCACGCACGCCCTCGCGCAGGGCGGCGACGAAGTCGTGATGCGCTTTATCGGCGATGGCATGGAGCCCGAGAACGCCGTGGCAGACGTGCGCGAGTTTGATCGCGTGGTCGTTTCGGGCGGCGACGGCACCGTCTCCAACGTGCTCGACCAGATGCGCGGGTGCGGTGTCCCCACGCTCGTCTTCCCCTCCGGTACGGCCTGCCTGTTCTTCAACAACATCGGCAATGCCCCTGAGGCGGCGGCGCTTGCCAAGGCTTGCCGCGCCGGTCGCACGGTCAAAGTCGACATGGGCGAGCTCTTTTGGCTCGACGAGAACGGCAACGAGAAGCGCCACGGCTTTATCATCATCGCCGGCTCGGGCTTCGACGCCGAGATCATGATGAAAGCCGCCCCAACCAAAAACGACATCGGCGAGATCGCCTACTTCCTCTCTGCGCTCGCCACGCCCAACCCTACGGTAGCGCACTTTACGATTGAGCATGACGGCATTGTCGAGGAGCTCGACGGCATCTGCTGCATGGCCGGCAACACCTCGGTCATCCAAAACGACATCAACCTGTTCCCCGACTGCCGCATGAACGATGGCATGGTCGACATTGCGGTCATCGAACCCGTAAAAACTGTGCAGCTTCTACCGACTGTGATCACCGCCGCACTCGACCCCGCCGGCAAGGTACTCGGGCGCCCGCAGTTCAAGATCATCCAGACCAAGGAAGCCAAGATCACCTGCACCCCGTCGCTGGGCATGCAGTTCGATGGCGAGATCATCTCCAGCAACTCGGGCGTCTTTGGTGCCCGCGCACTTCCGCAATGCCTCGACCTCATCGTCGATGAATTCTCACCGCTTGGTAAATAGGAGGACCCCATGAACGACAATCCCCTGATCGGCTTTATTGTCATCGTCTTGGCCATGCTCGTCGGTTACGCCATCAACGTGATCCACCGCCGAAAGAAGTAATTCCACATTGGTCTGATATTCATCAAATTATCGTCTCTCCCGTTGTTTATGCATTTGCCAAACAGCGGGGGATTTTTCATTTCGGTATTTCCAGACGCTTTATCCAGATACAGTAATTGCAGGGCGTCTTTATTTGGCTAAAGCTACAGACTGAGTATAATTAACCGCTCATCGTATATTTCATTACGCTTATCGAGTAAGTATTTTTCATAGATGAATATTGTTTCCGATTCGTTACGCTAAGGGAGTGTCTTTATTGGCTGAAGCCCTCTGGCGACAGAGGGCTTTCGCACGCTGGGAGGGATTATGAGGAAAACTCACCCCGTCAACGCGCTCAAAAAGCTGGGCATAGGCCTCGCCTTTGGAGCTGCAACCATCATGTCCATGCCGACCTCTGCGCTCGCCTGCACGCAGATGTACATGGGCAAAGATCTAACGGCCGACGGCAACACGTACTATGGCCGTGCCGAGGACTTTGGCAAGCGCTATCTCAAGCACTATGGCATCGAACCCGCCCACGAAGCCGGCTTTACGTACAGCTCGAATGAGTCTGCTTTCGAATACACTTCGAATAAGCCTACATATCGCTACAGCTACGTACGTGACCATCCCTCCAATTGGGAGGGCCACACCGACGCCTACTCCGAAGCCGGTATCAACGAGAAGGGTGTCTCTTGCTCCGCTACGCTGAGCACCTCCTATAACGAGGATGCCAAAGCAGCAGACCCAATCGATGAGGCTACCGGCATCGGCGAGTACAGCTACGGCAGCGTCATCCTGGGCCAGAGCGCCAATGCCCGCGAGGGCGTCGAGCTCCTCGGCAGCCTGATCGACGAGCAGGGCACTTGCACTAACGACCAGATCATTATCGCCGACAACAACGAGACCTGGCTGTTCGCCACGCTTTCTGCCCATCAATGGATTGCCATGAAGCTGGCCGACGACGTCGCCTCACTCAACCCCAACATCGGCAGCCTCAACTACGATGTCGACCTGAACGATACTGAGAACTGCCTGCACTCCAAGGACATCGAGTCCATGCCCGTGGAGAAGGGTTTCGCCAAATACTCCGCTGACGGTAAATTCGATGTCGCCCAAACGTATGGCGAAAGCCTCGCCGATTCTGGCGTTAACCAATGGTCCCGCTATGTGCAAGGCCGCCATTATTTTGCTAGTCAGCTGACCGAAGGCACGGATTACGAAATTAAAACTATCACCGATAAGGATGGAAAACCCGTCCAAAAGGGAGCTATGGTCAGCGAAATCCAGCCTCTGTTCTTCAAGCCTGGCAAGTCTGGTTGGAGCACCTTTGAGCTGATTCGTGCCTTCGGCAACCGCGGAGAGAACGTCCCTGGTCTCAACGCGAACACTGATGGCGTTTATTGCATCGGCAGCGAGCGCAACACCGAGATCAATCTCTTCCAGATTCGTCGCGGGTATGATCCCGAAGTCGCTACCATCCAGTGGGAAATGCTCTCCCGTGCCGCGTACTCTGTCGCCATCCCGCTGTACTCCGCTCTGATAACTGAAGTTAGCCCCTACTTCAGCGATCAGACCGTCTCCTTCGACCACTGCAATGCGAAAGACGTCGTGTACAACGAGGAGCCCGAGAACTCCATTAACTACGTCCTCATGGACATCAGCTCGCTCTGCTTTGAGAACCCTGACACCCTTGGTACCAGTGTCCGCACCTACCTCGACGCGCTCCAGAACGAGCTCATCGAGCAGAACAAGGAAGTTGACGCCGCTATGCTGGCCGAGACGACCACCGAGGGTCGCACCGCTCTGGCCAACAAGGCAGGCAAGGCTGCCACCGAGAACACCTACAAGAAGTGCAAGGCCCTGCTCCAGGAGATGCGCGCTTATCAGAAGGCCGGAAACTTTGACGAGCGCTTCACCCCGAGCGACCTGAACACCGAGACCAAGGGCCTCAAGGAGTCCATCACCTACGCCAAGGACGCCCTTGCCACCGACCCGGTCACCCCGGATCAGCCCGGCACTCCCGAGCAGCCCGGTAAGCCCGAACAGCCCAGCACCCCCGAGCAGCCTGAGCAGCCCACTAAGCCCGAGCAGCCCGCTGTCAAGCCTGAGAAGCCTGGCAAGTCGGACAACACCACGACCACGGTAACCACCAACAAGACGAACACCAAGGGCGGCCTGCCCACCACCGGTGA
>DAWEIC010000007.1:26809-27571 GCA_052364855.1 Collinsella sp. | reverse complement strand
CGGTGACGCCGACCTCGGTGCCGGGAATCTTAGCCGTAAAGCCCGTCACAAAGTGATACATGGCGGCGTCGGCCGTCAGGCGCGAGATGGGTGGCAGCACGCCAAAGGCATCGCAGGTCAAAAACAGTACGACGCTCGGGGTAGTGCCCATGCCTTTGGTCCAAGCGTTGGGGATGTGCTCCACTGGGTAGGCCACACGTGTGTTGTGCGTGATGGAGACGTCGTCGTAGTTAGGCTTGCGGCCCTCGTCGAGCACCACGTTTTCGCAGATGGCGCCAAAGCGAACGGCGTTGAAGATCTCGGGCTCGTGGAACGCATCCAAGCCCTCGCACTTGGCGTAGCAGCCGCCCTCGATGTTGAAGATGCCCATGTCGGACCAGCCGTGCTCGTCGTCGCCGATCAGCAGGCGCGTGGGATTGGCCGAAAGCGTGGTCTTGCCGGTGCCGGACAGGCCAAAGAACACGGCGGTCTCGTGCGTGACGGGATCCATGCTGGCCGAGCAATGCATGGGCAGCACGTCGTCCTCGACAGGCAGCAGGTAGTTCATGACACTGAAGATGGACTTTTTGATTTCGCCGGAGTAGCCGGTACCCGCGACCAAAATCACGCGCTCCTGGAAGTTGATGACCACGGCGGCGCTGGAGTTGAGGCCCTTGATGGCAGGGTCGCACTGGTAGCCGGGTGCCGCGAGCACGCAGAAGTCGGGCTCGCCGGTGCGCGCGATTTCACGGGCGAGCGGACGGGCGAGCATTTGCTTAATGA
>DAWEIC010000007.1:0-26799 GCA_052364855.1 Collinsella sp. | reverse complement strand
GTCGACGATGCCGGCCTTGATGGCCTCATAGCTCTCGACGGACAGCGGGCGGTTGACCGCACCCCAGGCGATCTTGTCGTGAACATCGGGGGTGTCAACGATAAAACGATCGTTGGGCGAACGACCAGTGCGCTCCCCCGTCTCGATCACCAGCGCGCCGTTGGATGCCATGCGGCCTTCTTCGCGGCGGATGGCGTGCTCGACGAGCTCCGCGGCGGGTAGATCGACCAGCAGACGGGGTTGATTCTCGGCGGGATCTTCAACGAGTGTAATACCAAAGTTGGACAAAACTTCTGCAGGGGTAACACCAGGCATGGGGCCTCCTTTAAAAACGCGACACGTGGACGCGGCGCGCACTTTACTCACGTAAAGCCCGTTGTACCCGATATGCAAAAACGTTTTTGCGACAAGGGCGGCAAGCCCGCCCAACGGTCAAAAATCGCAGGCAAGCGGCCTAGTCATTGGGGACGTTTTTAAACGCCTAGTCATTGGGGACACTCTTGAACAGGCAACATTCAAGGAGTGTCCTCGGATGCCGGCACTTAGGGACGTTCCCAAAGTGCCGGCACATAAGGAACGTCCCTAAGTGCCGACTACAGCGGCAGGTTTTGGCCGAGTATGGCTATGACGCTCATGAGGACCAGCATGCCAGCAGCGTGGGGTAGCACCGCGCCCAGGAGTTCGGCATCCTTACCGCGCACGTGCACGGCGGCAAGACCAATGGCGAGGGTCTGCGGCGAGATCATCTTGCCGGCGGCAACGCCAAGCGCGTTCAGCGCAACCATCCAGTAGTCACTCACGCCCAGCGCGGTGGCAGCCTGGCTCTGGATGGGGCCAAACAGCATGCCCGAGGACGTGCCCGAACCGGTCACGAAAGCACCGACCGCACCAATCCACGGAGCCAGAATCGGGTACAGACCGCCAGCGACCGCAATGCAAAATGCGCTGATCGACGAAATCATGCCGGCATAGCCCATCACCTTGGCGCAGCCCAGCACCGAAAGCATGGTGATAACCGTCGGCATCATCTGCTTCACAGTCGCGGCCAGCACCTCGCCCATCATGCGCGGCGAAGCGCCCTGAATGGCACCGCCGACAAACGCCGCCAGGAAAATCCAGACGCCTGGCGTGTTGATCCACGAAAACGTAAGCATACCGGGATTCTCACCGCAATACACCTGCACATGGCTCGCAAACGGCGCGAGCGCAGCATGTACAGCGGGCACCAGGTTGGACGTACCCAGCAGCAGTACAAAAATCAGAATGAAGCACGACCAGGCCGAAAGCGCCGATTTAACGGTGAGCTGTTCGCCGGCCTCGATATTCATATGGAAGCGTGCATCCAGATGCCCCGACTTCTCGGCACGCATGGCAAGCGCAGCTGTCAGCGCGAGCGAAACGATGGATCCTACGACCACGGCCAGCTCGGGGCCCACAAACATGGCAACGACCAGAGCCGCGCCGACAAACGACACGCCGGAGAGCAACGCCACGCCGGCAACACCGTGCAGACGCTCGCCCACACTCGCGGCATTGCCCTGGTCATCGGCAACACGGCCCGCAACCAGCACAATAAATAGCGGCATCACCACAAAGAACGGTGCGAGCTGCACCAGCTGAACGGTCGCTAGGTGAAGGGAATCCAAACCCACCAGGTCGGCAACGGACACCGTGGGGATGCCGATGGAGCCGTAGGGCGTGGGCACGCCGTTGGCCAGCAGGCAGATGAGCACGGCAGGCACGGCCTCAAAGCCCAGGCCCGCGAGCATGCCGGCGGGAATGGCGACAGCGGTACCGAAGCCGGCCATGCCCTCCATAAAGCCACCGAAGCACCAAGCCACGAGCAGCGCCAGCAGACGGCGGTCGCTGCTGATGGAGGTGATCATGCTGCCGATCACGTCCATGGCGCCCGTACGAACGCACAGGTTATACGTGAACACCGCGGCGATGATCACCAGGACGATGGGCCACAGAGCCATCAAAAAACCTTCGAGCGAGGCGGTCGCGATCTGCGCTGCCGGCAGGTGCCACCATGCGAAGGCAAGCAAGCACGAAAGGACAAACGATCCGATAGCGGCCTTCCAAGCTGGCCATTTAAAGCACAGCAGCATCACGACCAGCCAAATAATCGGCACAAGAGCCAGTAAGAATGCGGCGACGTCCATAGGTAGAAGCTCCTTGGTACCGCATGGGCGGCATCGGGGGTGTCACAAAACTTCAACAGGATACCGCACGTTTACCGACAAATTACAGCCGCCCGCCGAAATTATTGAACAATCCGTTCAAAAACACGAACGAACACCGTCGCGTCTATACTAAAGCGCAGCAATAGAAAGGACTCCGCTTTGAGCATCACGCCCCTCGATAGCATTCGCCGCGCCATCGCCCGCCGCAACGGCGTCTCCAACCCCGCTGCATCGAGAGACGGCGCCGCGAAGGCCCAGGGCGGCCGCATCGAGAACGGCCTCTTCCCTGCCTCGCACACTGCCGAGGAACTCGCACGCATCCAAGAGCTGAGTCAGCGCAACGCCGGCGGGCCCGATAGCAGCCAAGCCACACGTCGCCGGCGCGAACGCGATCGCAAGCCCGGCCCCGTCCGCCGCATGGTCAACGCTTGGTGGAACCGTCTGCTCGGCGCCGTCTACGGCGGCGGCTTCTCCATGCAGGAAGCGGAATACGAGGAGCACGCCACCAGTCGCGACTATCTTTGGAACACCCTGGGCACCGCCGTATGGGGCATGGCGTTTCCGCTGCTCACCATTGTGTCGACGCAGCTCGTGGGCGCCGAGGAGGCCGGCAAGTTCTCCATCGCCTTTGTTACCGGCACGCTCATCATGATCGCGTGCAACTACGGCGTGCGCAACTTTCAGGTCTCGGACATCGACGAAAAAACCTCCTTCGCCTCCTACCAGCTCAACCGTTGGCTTTGCGGAGCGCTCGCACTAGGCTGCGGCCTCACGTACAGCAGCGCACGCGGCTACGATGCGCAGATGGCCACGATCGGCCTGGGCGTCTACCTCTATAAGGTGATCGACGGCATCGCCGACGTGTACGAGGGCCGCCTGCAGCAGGCCGACAAGCTCTATTTGGCCGGCATGAGCCAAACGCTGCGTTCCGCCGGCGTCATCGCGGTCTTTAGCGTGGCACTGTTCCTCACGCGCAGCATGCCCATCGCGGCCATGGCCATGGGCATCGCCGCGATTGCCTCGCTCGTGCTGGTCACCGCCCCGCTCGCCCTGCTCGAGACCGAAAAATCGCGCCACGTGAGCCTGCGCGAGGTCGGCCACCTGTTTGTCCAGTGCGCCCCGCTCTTTGGTGCACTGTTCCTGTTCAACCTTATTGAGAGCATGCCCAAGTTTGTAATGGAAGGCACGCTGGCATACAAATATCAGCTGTACTTTAATGCCCTGTTCTTTCCGGCGCAGGCTATTTTGCTGAGCATTGGATTTATCTATAAACCGCAGCTCCTGCGCTTGTCGAGCATTTGGGCTAATCCTCGCAAGCGTCGTCGCTTTGACCTGATTATTGTTGCCGTTATGGCGCTGATCGTGGCCATCACCGGCGTGTGCGCCGCATTTATGGCAGGTCCCGGTATTCCCCTCATGAGCTTTATGTACGGCCTCAGCTTTGAACGCTACCGTACGCTGGCGCTGCTGATGGTCGTCGCCGGCGGCGTCACCGCGGCCATCGACTTTATCTACGCCATCATCACGGTGCTGCGCCACGCTGGAGACGTCACCAAGATCTACCTGATCTGCTTCGCCGTAAGCGTGGTGCTGCCGGTGATCCTGATTAAGCTACTGGGTCTGATGGGCGCTGTGGTGAGCTACCTAGCCATCATGGCCCTACTCCTGGTGCTGCTGATAATCGAGTACGCCCACATCCGCCAACGCATCGAACGCGACCGCAACCCGTACGGCGTATAACGCCCACCTTGGTACATTGGGAAAGAAACGTCGATGTTTTGGCGCCAACCTCTTGCGCCGTTATTCCCCGGGGCGAATATTCGCGTAGAACTCCGCCCCATCATCGAGCCGCAGGATGCCCACGCGACCGAACTCGGAGCCGGTGGCGGCAGCGCAGTCGATGTCGATGCGATCGGGCACACCGGCGGCATCCTCGCCGCCCAGGCGCACGATCTGCCCGCGGCCCGACTCCTCATCGAGCCCCGCAAGACCACCGACCTCGCAATAACGCCCGAGCGACACCGTTGGCGTGTGACCGCTCACCACGACCGGACCCTTGCCCTCGGCAGAAAGCAGCTCCGTCGGCGCATCCCAGTAGCCATGGCGAATCCACAGCAAGTCATCGGAAGACTGCACCGCAAGCATCTGCTGCAGCAACTCGCTATCGGCATCGACCGCTCCCCTGCCATCGGCGCAATCGACACCATGCTCAAGCAAAAATGCACGCGCCGCCTCGGTCTGAATGCCGGCATGCACCAACAAATACGGACGCTCGACAGTCTCGACCACCGCGTAGAGCGGCAGGGCGGCGGCCCAGCGCACGAGTTCCTCGTACGCCTCAAATTCCATTTCGTTGAGCTGCTGGCGGGTAGTCCAGCCGCCGTTGATATCCCAGGTCTCGGCATCGAGCGGATCCTGGCCAATAATCGCGTCGAGCATAATCTGCTCGTGGTTGCCCTTAAGCACGCGAGCGTTGGGCAGCGAGCGTACCAAGTTGATGACGCCGACCGGATCGGGGCCGCGGTCGATCATGTCGCCCAGCACGTACAGTGTGTCGTCGGACGTCAGCGAGATCTTGGACAGGGCCTCGTCAAGCGCACGCACGTGCCCATGAACATCGGATGTCACATAGATCGCCATGGAACGCCTTTCCCTGCATTGCGGCCGAAGCCAGATGCCACGACTAAAACTTCAAGTTGAACTTAAACGTTACCCATTGTACTCCGTTGCAATAAAGCTGGAAAGAGCCGCACCCCGTCAACGGTCGCCAGCGCCCGCCCACACGCGTCATTCATGCCACGCCACCGGCGCCAACGTCCCGACCAGCGCTGCCCGCACCGCCGCCTCGTGTCGAAAATGCGCATGCCCACGGCTCAGCCTCATAAACCCACCATCTTTGGGTACAAATAACCGCAGACAACTGACCGTGCCACGCCAACCACCCAGGAGCGGACACCTTCCATGAACCAGATACTTCTCTTTATTGGCCTCGTCATCATTTTGTGCCTGACCATCAAACCCGTCGGCAAAAAGCTCCCCTTCCCCACCCTGCTCATCTTTATCGCGCTCGGTATGCTGTTGGGCGTCAACGGCCCGGCGCACATCGACTTTAGCGACTACGCGCTTACCGAAACCGTCTGCAGCACGGCACTGCTGTTCATCATGTTCTACGGCGGCTTTAACACCAACATCGACCGCGCCAAACCTGTCGCCGCGCCCGCAGTGCTGCTAAGCACGCTCGGCGTCGTCATCACCGCCGGCATCACCGGCGTGTTCGCGCACTTTGTGCTGGGCTTCGACTGGATTGGCGGCCTGCTGCTGGGCTCCGTTGTGGCGTCCACCGACGCTGCGAGCGTCTTTAGTGTCCTGCGCGAGCACAACCTGTCGCTCCGCAACGGCACCGACTCGCTTCTCGAGGTCGAATCGGGCTCCAACGACCCCGTCGCCTACATGCTCACCGCAGTGCTTGCGACTCTTGCGGCTGGCGGAGATATCAACATCCCCGTGCTGCTCGCCAAGCAGATCATCCTGGGCGTGGGGCTGGGCCTTGTCATCGGCTGGGCATCGGGCCGCCTGATCGAGCGCGCACACGCAACGGCCGAGGGCGCCCAGACTATATTCTTGTTCGCCGTGGCCATCGTCGCATATTCACTGCCGAGCCACCTTGGCGGCAACGGCTTTTTGGCCGTGTACCTGGCCGGCATTGTGCTCGGTGCGAGCGACATCACCGGCAAGGTCGAGCTGGCGCACTTCTTTGACACCCTCACCGAGATGGCCGAGATGACCATCTTCTTTTTGCTCGGCCTGCTCGTGACGCCCGTCCGCCTGCCGCAAATGCTGCTGCCGGGCCTGGCACTCATGGCGTTTATGCTCTTCGTGAGCCGCCCCATCGCCGTCGGTCTGCTGTTGGCGCCCTTTAAGACGAACCCTCACCAGGTGGCGCTCGTAAGCTGGGCGGGCCTGCGCGGAGCAGCATCGGTCGTCTTTAGCCTCTTTGCCGTAGTGTCCGGCGTTCCCGGTGGCCACGACCTATTTGACCTGGTGTTTGTGATTGCCGTGTCGAGCATTGTGGTGCAAGGCTCGCTGCTGCCGGCGGTGGCGAAGAAGCTCGATATGATCGATGCGACCGGCGACGTGCGCCGCACCTTTAACGACTATCGCGACGAAGACGGCATGTCATTTGTAAAGCTCAAGGTGGGTGCTGGCCATCCGTTTGCCGGGCGCTCGCTCGCCGATATTGGCAGCGCGACGGACATGCTCGTGGTCCTGGTGCTGCGCGACGGGGCGCACCCGGTACTGCCCAATGGCGACACCGTAATCCAGGAAGGAGATCTGCTGGTGATGGCCGCGCCGACGTTTGAGGAGCGTGCCGAGGTTACGCTGCGCGAGGTCACCGTGACTCCCCACGGTCGCCTGGCCGGCCAGCGTCTTCGCGATGTGCCGCAAGGCAAGCATCCCTTTATCGTCGTGATGCTCAAACGCGACGGCCAAACGATCATCCCCGACGGCAACACCCTCATATACGCCGGTGACGAAGCCGTCATTGCCACCCTGGCGTCGTAGCCATCCCACCCATAAGTTGCGGTGAAATAGGGATTGAATAAGCTTCTGAACAGCCATTTCAGTCCCTATTTCACCGCAAGTTATTGAGGGGATGGGTTGAAAAACATTTGAATTGACACCGAAATGAAAAAAGCCGGGGAAAACGTCCCCGGCACTTGGAAGCCCTCTCTTTCGAGATGACCGATTTCTTTATATCACGAACACTAGTTAGATGCCATTCATTGAGGGCTTTTTCAGGCGCGCCATCCCATCCACATGGCGCCATTTAAAAGCCGTCCGATCTCATGCTATAAAGAAATCGGTACCCTCGAATAAAGGGACCTCCAAGAGCCGGGGGATGTCCCCCGGCATTTTTTATGCGAGTCAAGACTAAATACTTCTCGGGAAAACGCCGGCCCATTGCGTCAGCAATTTACGAGCCGCTCTACCCACCTCTGGACGGCTAAGGACTTTTCGCAGGTAGTTTGACGAACATATGTTTGCTTATTATAATATTACTTGAAAGCACCCCTTATCTCATGGTATAAAGAATACGGTTCCCTCCAAAAGAGGGGCCTCCAAGAGCCGGGGTCTTACCCCCGGCATTTTTTTGCAAAAATGGAGGCCCATCATGAGCGAACTCTCCGTCTTTGTTGACGAATCTGGCGACCTCGGAGGCGTCTCCAACTACTACCTCGTCACCCTCGTTTTTCACGATCAAAACGATGCAATCGTTGAACGCATTGACCGCTACGAGCGCGCACTGTCGCAGTCCTCGCTTCCCAATACGCCTTTTCATGCAGGACCCCTACTGAATGGAAACGGCGACTACAAAGATCTTCCCAAGGAGCAGCGAAGGCACATGTTGAGCGCATTTCGCGCGTTCATTCAGCATCTCCCCATACGCTATCTCTGTCTGCAATACCGAATGAGCGAATTCGCCGGCAATCAAAACGGTCTCGCGGAGAGAATGAGGCGAGACCTCACAGTTGAACTTTTCGACCATCTGGAATTCTTCCAGCGATACGACACCGTTAAGATTTACTACGACAACGGCCAACCGATTGTAACGGAGGTCATTCATTCTGCGCTTGAGTACGTTCTAGCAAGGGATGTCATCGTATACCGAGAAGCCACACCACGAGCCTACCGGCTATTCCAAGTTGCTGACTACATCTGTACGATCGAGCTAACGGCTATCAAGTTTGACAGCAAGGAAGATACAAAGACTGATCGGCTATTTTTTGGAACCCGAAGGACGTTCAAAAAGGGATTTCTCTTATATCTCAGGAAGAAAAGGATGAACTGACCCGGGGTCACCAGTCGTCAGACGCTCCGCAGTCGTCGTCGACGGCAAAGTCGCGGAGGTCGAGGCCTTCGCGTTCGGCTCGGGCTAGGAGCTCTTGGGGCGACTCGTCCTCGATATCCACTACGTCGAGCATGGCGGCCGGAAAGCCCACGCCAGTCGCGCTCCCCGCACGGTCGAGCAAGCCCTCGCGCAGCTGGTCTACATCGACTTCGATTTTCATGGTGAAACCTCCCGCCAAGCCAAGCCCTTACTCGTCAGCTCCGAGCGCATCCACGGCAGCAACAAAAGCTGCCACTTGCTTGTCGTCCATCTGCGTGACCAGGCGCCCCACGGGCTCGTCGTAGGCAAACTGCACCTTATCGATAAAGCAATCCCAAGCACGCTCGTCCACACGCACGGCGGCCTCGCAATACTGGCCGAGCTTTTTGAGTCCATACCAAAACGCATTTACATGGCGCGCAGGGTCCTCGTCCAGCACGCCATCGTAGCGGCGCCCGTTAAACTCGCGCATGCGCGCCACGGCAACCTCGAGCGAGTCGCCGCCCTCGGCCAAAGCCTCATCAACAAGCTCGGGAATCGGAACCTCACGTCGAACATCGTGCCTGGTAGCGCCATCGTACTCGCCCACCAACACGTCTTCATCAAGTCGAGAATCATAGTCGAAATAGCTCGAGCCCCTACAAACCCCATGCGGCGAGCCAGAGCCAAACGCGCAGAATAACCCGCCGTCGGCAACAACTCGACGGTAGGTCTCAAACGACTTCTTAACCTGAGCGAGCAACTCGGAAAGCTGCCCGGCATCGCACGCCGTCTCGCACGCAATGCACGCAGACTCAGGCAACGATACCGGCTCCACCGTGCTCCCCGCAACGCGGGCGGCGCGCTCGGCCCGATACGCCTGCGCCGCCAAGCGCGCTCGCTGCGCAGCACCGCGCACGTTGGTAAGCTCACGCTCCAACGCCACGTCATCAGCAACATCGCCAGCAACATCGCTCTCAGACCCGCCGGCACCCTGCGACCCCGTCGCACTCAGCTCGGACTCAAACGTCGCCGTGATCATGCCCGCAAGGTCCGTCGCATCGGCGGCACAACGCATCTGCTCCAGCTGCGTACACAGCAGATCGGCATCCAGAGGCACGGCCTCGGCAATGCGCACATCACTCAAACGTGCCGTGCCCTGCAACACCAAAGCCCCCGCGGCATCGTACGCCGCGCGAACCCTGGCCGCAGTATTGGCCCGCAGCTTTACCTCGACAAACGCAAGTGTCTGCGCCAGTCGCGTCAGCAACTCGGCCTTGTCCTCCATGCGCAAAAAGGCAGCATAGCGGCGCTCCATCCGCAGCGGACCAACAATGCCCGCCCGCTTGCGAGCGCGTGCAAGCGCGGCTCCCTCAACACGGCGAACATACCCGTCAACAGCCCGCACGACAGACTCGCGCGCAGCGTGCTCGGAAGCCTCGACGCCCCTAAGCACGCCCAGCAGCTCGCGGGAGCGTGCTTTGCGCACCAGCTCCCCGCGATCGTACTGCTCAAGCGCCGTCTGACGCTTGGCTACCGACTCAAAGCCAAACAGCTCGTCGAGCAACTCGCCAACAGAACGCTCGCTCGCCATGGCAAGGCCTCCCTACTCGAACACGCCAACACGCCCGCGGGCCCACGCGCACGCAAGCCCGCACGCCCGCACTTCTACAGATCCAGCGCCTTCTTCGCGGCATCAACCGGGTCGCCATCCATGTAGAACACCGGGCTCAACCCCGAGATAATCTCGGACGAAACACTCTGCAAGCCCGCGATGGCGCTCAGCGGCAAAATAACGCGCTTGGCGCCGGCGTTTTTGGCCACGCGCATAATGTCCTCGAGCCCGCGGATCTCATCCATAGAGCCCGACATGCGCAAGATTCCCGGAATCGCCAGCGCGGGCATCACCGGGCGGTTGCACGCCGCGGAGCACAGGCCCACAAACTCGGCGAGCGAAACTTCCTCGGACAGCCCCTTGCTCTGCAGGTCGTTGTAGAACAGCAGATAATCCTTGGAGCCAATGTGCATGCCCGGTGCCACGCGGTTCGCCAGGTTCACAAAGTTGTCGAACGCGGCCTCTAGCGTATCGCGCACCGGCTTGTTAAATGCCACGCCCTCGTGCTTAAACTTGCACTCGCCGGCAACCGCCTTGTTCTCCAGCTTGTACACGGCAACCTCGCCGCCCTGCGACCTGCCCACGCCAAACACGTGACCGGACAGCAGCGGCCCGTCGGGAATCAGCGTGTCCTCGCTCTGCTCGGGCACGCGCACCACGTGCACGTCCTGCGGGTTGTCGGCATCCATATAGCCCAGGTTAACGTCGATAAACTCGACGCCCGCCATAATCTTGAGTTGCTCCTTTACGCGGCGACGGCCTTCGATGGCGTAGTCCAGCAGCCAGCGCACGTCGTCCTTGTCCATGGCCTCATCGGGGAACAGCAGCTTGGCCAGGCCGCTAAAGGTCTTGCGCACGGCGATCTCGTCGCGCTTGTTAAAGTCGCTGTTAAAGCGGAAATACCGGTCGATATGGTGCGTAAAGTCCTTGCGGCGCATCTCCTTGCAAAACTCCGACAGGCAGTCGGTGATCAGGCCATAATGCCCGGTCAGCAGGCTCGAGCGCATCTTGGGAATCTCCCAGCCCGGCAGGTAATAGTGGATGCGGTCGAAGAAAGCCGAATCGTTGTTAAACTCCGGCGGGAACGGATCAAACAGGTGCGTGGTCTTAAGGACGTTTTGCACGGTGTCGTTGATGTTGCCCTCGAAGACCATGGAGGCATCGGCGTTGATCTGGTCGCGGCCGCGTGCGTAACTGCCACTCGCCATGTAGTCCTTCATGATCTGCACGGCGTTGGTGTCCTTAAACCGCATGCCGGCAACCTCGTCGAACGTCACGCAATCCCAGTGGCCAACCAGGCCCACGCGGTCGGCGCGCATGGAGTTCATACGGCCGAACAGGTTGGCCGTGGTGGTCTGGCCGCCCGAAAGCAAGATGGCGTAGGGCGAGACCTCTTTGTAGATATGGCTCTTACCGGTACCGCGGGGACCCAGCTCGCACAGGTTGTAGTTGCGCTCGATGAGCGGCACCATACGCTCGATAAAGTGCAGGCGCTCTTTCTCGGAAAGCTCACTGGGCTCATAGCCAGCGGAGCGCAGCAGCATGTTGAGCCACTCGTCGCGCGAGAAATACTGGCGCTCTTCGACCATGGCATCCAGGTCCAGGTTGGGCATCTGGATGGGCGTGAGCGACGCCACGCTAAACGGAGAGTCCTCGGGCCCACGCTTCTTACGCTTGGCCTTGGCGCGGCGCGGCGCATCATCGCCAAAGACATCCATGCCAAACTCGTCTTCCTCATCCAAGGGGTGACGATACTCGATGCTCATAATGCACCAAATGCCACCCTGCAGAATCTTGGAATAGTCGCGCACGTACTCGGCCGGCATCACAAAAGGCTCGATGGTCAGATTGGCAAACGACGCCACATAGATGTCTTTGTACTCGTCGAGCTTGGCCGTCACCTTATCGATGATGGTAAAGCGGCCCAGCTCGCGGATCTTGGACTTAATGCGCTCGGACTCGTCGGGACGCACGTAGTTATCGGTGAGGATCTTGCGGATGCGCTCCAGACCCTCTGCCACAGCATCCTCGTCGTCAGTTGAGCAGTACATGCCCAACAGGTACTCCAGCACAAAAGTGGGCACGTTGGCGCCACGCTTCATAAGGGCCGTGAGGTCCTTGCGCACGATCTTGCCGCCAAAGTGCTCGAGCAGCTTGCCGTCCAGTCCATCCATGTCGTAACCGTCGTCCTCGGGTGCCTCAGCCACGGCTTGGGCATAGCCATCGGTCGAGGATTCGTCCTCGACGGGCACCGCAACCTCAACAGGCGCAGTAGTCTCCACCGGCTCCAGAGCGGACGTGGCAGTCACGACCTCCTCCGCAGGCGCCGCAGCCTCCACGGGCACATCCACATCAATCGAGGGAACTTCCCACAGATCGTCGTCATGACTATCAAACATAGGGCACACTCCTAAAAACCAAAGTCAGCAACAGGGGCGAACGAAACAGCGATGGTGTACGTCTCGCGCCAAACGATCTTGCCCGTCTCGCGCTCGCGGCAGACCAGATAGTACGGACCCTTGGCCGAGAATCCATCCGCTGCATGCAACGCAAACTTGGCATGCACCACGCGCTCCTGCGAGTTAACAGAAGTCTTGTTAGCATGCGCCTTGACCGTATCGCTCACCTCGTTGCCACTTGCATCGGTAAACACCAGCTCGTACTCGCACGGCAAAACCTTGCCTTGGGCGGGTTCTTCCTGGATCAAGTTGACCGAGAAGAGCGAGTTGGTCACTCGGCGTCCCTCACTTAGTACGCGCAGCGTCGCCGCGCGCGTGTCGACAAAGTCCTTGGAACCCGAACGCGCACGCCAAAAACCGATAACGGGCACGCAGAGCTCCTGCAGGCTCATGCCGCCGTGGACGTAGTTGTTAGTGCCACCGGGACGCTTGAAGTGCACATTCTCGCGCGGGGCAAACCCCTCAAAACCGGCGCCCAAACGTCCCATATCAACATTAACAAACACCC
Organism: Collinsella sp.; assembly: GCA_052364855.1. GTDB lineage: Bacteria > Actinomycetota > Coriobacteriia > Coriobacteriales > Coriobacteriaceae > Collinsella. Next base: position 14,162 of record DAWEIC010000007.1, on the reverse strand, counting down.
CGCGTACCTCGTCCGAAAGCTCGCCCACGGCCTCGTTGGGCACCACCAGATGACGCTTACCGCACATGACGGGAGCGTCAAGGACGGGAAGGTCCGGCTTGCCGAGCATCTGGCACTCGCTGAGCTCCCGACGCGTGTAGATAAAGCCGTGGTCCGCCGTTATAACAACACGCGCGCCCGGGGCGTCGGTGCACACGCGACGCGCCAATGCAGCAAGTTCCTCCACGGCGTCCGCGCAGGCACCGAAGACGTCATCCTGCGTAGCGGCCTTCTCGCCCGTGGCATCGATCTTGTTGTGATAGAGGTAGACGAGTTTTGAGTCCTTGAGCAGCGTCTTGCGCTCGGTTCCCGCCATGTTGAGGTATGCGCTCGAGCGCAAAGCACGGGCCGTAGGCTCAACATGGGTAAGCACGGCCTCGCGTTGCGGAGTCGTTGCGGTGGGCATGCCGTCAGCCAACACAAACGAGCCATCCGCTGCAAGTTCAAGCGCTTGGTATGGCAGCAGCGCAGGCATACCTACCTCGGTAATGGAGGGAAAGACCGCCTGCATACTAGAAACCTTGACGTTGCCGCCGCGCTCGCGCTCGAGCAGCGCCGCAACGTCGCGGGCCACCTCATAGCGCAACGCGTCACTCACGATAACGACTGTCGTTTTAGCAGAGCCCACATAGGTGGGCAGCACATGCCAGTAGAACTCATCCTGCCGCGCAGGACCATCGATGTAGCCGCAATCGGCCCACTCCCCTTGCGCAGCGGCCGCCCAGCAGGTATTGGCGTCGACCAAGAACCAGTTACTGTAGAGATTCTCCGCCCAATCCACCACAGCTCGGGCAGGTTCCTCGAGTACATCGCACTCGACGGAGCGCGCCCGCAGATACGCGGTGCACATATGACGATAGGCGGCATCCATGGCATACCAATCGGACGTGTAGGCATCCCACACCTGCTGGGGCTGCGCCAGATGGAAGCCGCCCGCGTGCGCCTGCCTAAACGCGCACATATCGGCCACAGCGGCAAGCAGGTCAAAGTAGCTCTCGACGCGACGGTACCAGCTTAGGTCGCAGCGACGCGCCGCAAAGGCGCGCGCATCCTCAACACGGTCCGCGCCCTGGGCAAACGAGCAGAACAGCTGCGAGAGCACGGCCTCGTTGACGCACGGAAACACATCAAGCGAGGTCAGCACATCGATCGGCAAGGTCTCGAACCGTGCAAAGAGTCCGCGGGCGTCCTCAACCAAACGGCAAATCTCAAATAGGTCCTCGCTCGATGCCTGGGTATCGGCGGTCTGGTCCCACGTACGCACCGCCTCAAGGCAATAGGGCCCGTAGGCGGGAGCCACATGGCTCTCAAGCCCCTTGAGCGCTCCCTCGGGAAGCGCGGTGGATGCCGCCGTAAGGAACACATGGGATGCAAGCATAAGCAATGAGTCACGCTCGTAAAGCGGCCCATCAAACCCATAGCAGCGCAGCATAAAGGCAGAGAGAACATCACGCACGCTGTACTTATCCACCAGCGCGGCCAGCGCCACGGGGCCCTCGTGCAGCAGCATGGTCATGCAGCCGCGCAGCACAAACGCGGGCCGCGCGTCGCCCGGCTCCTTGCCGCCAAAGATAACCGTAAGGATTCCAAGCTCGATATCGGATGCGCCCGAGGCATGCGGAACGCACGCGGCAAACTTAGCACAGCGGGTCTTGGCATCAAAGAACGTCTTGTGCTCGCGCAGGCTCTCGCGCACGGCGTCGATATTCTCGATGCCCAGCTGATCGGCCAAAAGCGAAAGATAGTCAGCCTGGAACTGATCGGCATACAGCTCAACATCGGCAAGCCAATCACCCTCAAGCCTGCCGCGCGGGCAACGGCGATACAGCAAGATATCGCTCACAAGGTCATCGCGGTTGACGAGCTTCTTGACGGCAAACATGCGGCCCTCGCAGGCCTCAACAAACCGCACTGGGCGCTCAAAGTCACCGTGAACGGGCATAACGCCGTCATCAGTCCCCGCACCGTCGAAGCCCTCGGCGGCCAAACGTTCAAACTCAGGAGCAAACTCGCCGTCCGCATCGTGCCAAACCACCACACGGCGGGGCATGCATGCGAGCAACGGTTGCAAAAACCGCAGCTTGAGCTGTTCTTCTACATCGATCTTGGGCATGAATATCCTTACCGTATCTGCAGTTACTTAATCTTTGCTAGCACATCCTGAAACTTGGCGTAGTTGACCTTGACGCCGTCATCCAGGTCGATCTTAATCATCTGGTCTGCCAAGTGGTGCAGTTTCTCCTCGTAGGCAATGGTCTCTTTGAGCTGGTCGTTGAGCTTTTTGATGCGCTTATCCAGGCGCACGCGCTCGCCGCGCTCGGCACTGACAAGGGCATCGTTGGCATACCCGATCTGGGCACGGTAGCGCTCCTGCTGCTCATGCACATAGTCGGTGCGGATGCGAGCCAACAGGTCAGGCTGGTAGCGATGCATGTAAACAAGGCACTTGAAGCCGTTCTTCTTGCCGCTGTCGAACAGCCAGTAGATGGGGCGCTTCTTATAGGTCTGGCAGTGGTCCTTAAAGAAGTCCTTCAAAAAGTAGGTGCGAATTACCTCGCGCGAGGTACCCTTGCCGCCGAGTGCCTCGGCAATAAAGGCCAGGTTCTGCTCAAGCGTCTCCTCGCCATACACGGTGCGCACAAAGTCGATAAAGTAGCGCACGATGTCGTCGTCAAAGTACTCGTCATCGGTAATGGGCAGCACGTTATCGCTATCGGGCATAAAGGTCACATGATCAGAGTTGGGCATCTTGGCCAGATAGTCATCGACTGTGGCGCCCTGATCGGCCAGGACCAGCCCGTCCACATCCAGCGAATAGCGGCCAAACATGCAGCCCACGGCATAGCTTATGAGTGAGGTGATCTCGTCTCGCTTGGTGCGCACGTATTTGTTGCCCTTATAGCTCTCGGGAATCTCGTCGGCGGTATCAAAGATGCGCGCCACCGAAACGTACTTATCCTCGACCTCGATGGGCACCTCACCCTCCATGTTGTAGATCTTGGCAAAGATTCGGTTGAGCTCTTCCTCGTTAGCGCGAAGCTGCTCAAAGCGAGCATTGACCTCGGCCTTGCGAGTCTCGTATTTTTCTTGAAGTAAAGTGGCCATATTTGACCGCCCTCTCATTTAAAACGCCGACTGATTTCATTTAAAAGGTCACATTCGAGAGACAGCGAGTCTCTTTGCGATAAAAAACGTTGGAAGCTCATTCGACACACCGTTCTGCGCAATCAAAGATGAAACATCTCTTACTCACGGATTTGCGTCACCAGTAAGTTCCCATTTTCGATTAGAACGTGAATAAGCAATAAGCCCTTGGGCCTTCAGCTCGCCAAGTAATTTCTCTAAATTTCGCTTAGATAGCTCACAGTCCTTCCCAAGATCATCTTTATTTGAGTAGGACCCACTCGATATTTGAGACAAAACCAATTGACGTTTGTTTTCCCACTCCCGTTCTGAAGCCTCTTTCTTGCGGGCAATTTCTTCCGTCTCATATATGGCCTCGGACTTAACCACAGCAATCCAATCAATGAGAGTGCTGCATTTAAGAAATAAACGAGAACTCACCTCAAATGAATCCGCCCCAATGAGATCTTTTCCTGGTATACCGTTTTCAAAAGCAATGAAATCTACACCGTTCTTTTCGACCAATTGAAAGCGACAATGTGCTAACGAATTTCTAATAATCCGAAATAAATCAAGCACAAAATTGCTGTTGATGAGCGCCACGACGCGATTTGAGGTACAAGTCGAAGTAAAATTGCCAGGCATACCAGCTTCAACGAACCTATTTTTCATCTCTTCTTTTCGTGTGGCCGTAAATAGCGTCGACCCATCGCAGAGATTGGCCACTTCCAATAATCTTCGGTGAAGATACCCGAATTTAGGAGGAACACTATCGGCCCATCCATAATCGAGAAGCGATAGCCCTCTGCTACTCACGCCTTTACAAGGAGATTCAACCAGAAAAAACTGAACAATAGAACCCATGACGTCGTTATGGTCATTAACCTTAACAGCCTTTATCCAGCCTGGCTTAGGTTCAACATATTCAATTTTAGTCTTATCGACAGGCTTGTGCCTCTTCTTCTCAGCCACGACGATCACCTAGACAAGAGGATTACGTTTAAAATCCCAGGAGGTTTCAAACGAATCGTAGTCCGCCTTTGAAATTGAGCGAGAGTCTTCAACGAGTGAGCAGACAGTCGGTTCGGCATCCTCATCTTGGATAATCGGCAACTGACCGATTTGGCCTACCTCAAAGTTTAGAGTCGGTGACATAAACGCCAAATCAATTTCGGCAATGGAACAGTTGCAGAAAGCCTGGATGTATCGAAGCTCGTTCGGCTCCGCAAAAAGACATGCTCCAGCTACCTCAAATAGCATCCCTCGAGGCGCAAACCTAAAGGAAGCAAGGCTGGAAGAAATTTTAGACCAGGAAACCGCAGGCTTGAAGTAGTCGCCCTGGTTCTTGATTACAAAATCAGGTGTAGAGAGATAAGTATACTTGGCCAGAATCGCTTCCTTCATCTCCCGACCGTCATCAAGCCAATTAACCACCTCGTCGTAGTCACCCCACCACTTTCGATAGGAGCCGCCCCGAATAATCGGGAACCAGCGGGAACCACTCTGCTTTGCCTCGGACCTGCCGCCGCAATCTCGCGATGTGTTGGAAGGCGCCACTTCCCACCATTTCCTCAAAAAGCGGCCATTATCACTCGTCGCCAAGCCCTGTCGCGGAGTAGCAATAGCATCGAGCCTTTTTCCTTTTGAGAACGATTCCACAAGGGCATCACTGGCCCAGTAGGCTATGGGGGTGCCGGGGATCTGCTTGAAGGTCTCGGCGTCGCGGCGATAGAACCAGCCACAGTCGGGGTTTCGGATCGCCTCGAGGGCCTTCGGGGCCTGGACAGCAGCACCAACGAAGTCCGAAAGGCGCACATAGCCGCCCTTGTAGCCCTTGACGAACGAATTGTGGAACGTGTAGGTACAGATGGACACGGTCGCGCCAGCGAAGCCCGAGTACTCAAGCTGGATGAGAGAGGTCAGCGTTCTGTTGTCGATGATCTCGTTTCGGAGCTTCTCATAGCTTCCGATGAACATCCAGACGAAAGGCGACATGACTCCGCACTCACCGTGGTCCTTGGCGAGACTGAACATGCGAACGACAAAGCTGGAGAAGAGGTCGCTCTTCACGTCGGGGTAGTTCTTCTTGATCCACTTGCTCATGAATGGATTAAAGCTGCTGCTGCCCATATACGGAGGATTCGCAACGGTGCAGGTAAAACGACGGGACAGCTTCTCGCAGATGGCGGCAGCGCTTTCGAGCTTAGTTTTGGCCGTAGCGGCAAAAAGGTCATCGGAACAACTCGCGGCGGCAGCCTTGAGCTCGTCGATCTCGTCCTCTGAGGGATTGAGCAGCGAACCGATCTCGCCCAAATGACTCAGCTCCTCGGCGAGCTTCTTGTTACCCGGCAACTCGTCCTCCCCTAACGGGATGCTCGAGAGCACGGTAACGTCGGCGCGAACGCCACGCCTAAAGAAGCGACGGTCGTGCTCGCGGGCGCACATGGCAAGCGCCAGCTCCGCGATCTGTGCCGCGCGGGAATCGATTTCCATACCTGCAAGGTTTTTAGTAAGAATGAGCTCGGGAATCTCGCGCTCACGATAGCCGCGCTCCTCGTACATATGGAAGAGCAGCTCAAACGCATAGACCAAGATATGGCCCGAGCCGCATGCGGGGTCGCAGAGGGTTATCTCCTCGGGACTCGATATGCGGATGAAGTCCTCGTGCTCAGTATCGGGCTCGATGTAATACTCCATGCGCTCGCGTAGCGAACTCCCTGGATTGTTGAGCATCCACAGACGGCCGAGCGAGTTCTCGACCATATAGCGCACGATCCACTCGGGGGTGAAGAGCTGCGTGGCGGGCGCGATGTCCGCCGCCGCTGCCTTGCGCTTGGACTTGAAGAACTCGTCTTTAACGTCGGCATTGTAGTACTGATACATCCAGCCCAGAACGGTTACGCCCTCGCGCCAGTCCTCGTCAGTGAGGACGGCATTGAGTTTGCCCACCACACTGTCAGCCATCATGAGGCCCTGGGGCAACAGCAGCTCCATGGCTCCGCCCACGCGTTCAAAGACGCCCGGCAGGCAATCGGCAAGCTCCTCGCACTGAGCAACAAACAGGTAGCGCCACAACGGTTCATCCAAGCCCGCCATTTTGAGCTCGGCTATGCGATCGGTATCGGCCGTCGTTATCTCCACATCCAGTGCGTTCTCCACGGCCTCGCTGCCATGGCTGCCGTCCGCACGACTTAGCATGCGCATACGGCTGGGAAGCCATCCGCGTGCATCCATGAAGCGAATGGCCACGATGCGGTTGAACCAGGTGTAGGCCGCACGGTCGCGCAGCGCCTCGTGACCCACCTCTGCCTGCATGCGCAGTAGTTCGTCGCGTTGCTCAATCTCAGCCGGACTTAGGGGCAGGCCGTTGACGGTCTCGGACCCAACGGGCGCGGGCGCAGGTTCGGTGATGCCGTAGCGCACCATCTGCGCCTCCACGCCTTTGATGAGCTCCGTACGGGCCCAGGTGCAGAAGCTCTTAAGAGCAGAATCGTTCATGGTTGATGAGCCTTTCTAAACGCCATAAGCCACCGGTGCGCGCTTTGGCACCGGTGGCTCCGCGGGTTAGTTGATACGGATCTCGTCGTTTGCAGCGAGTGCCTGCATAAGGCGGGAGCGCAGGTCGTCCACGTAGCGCTCAACGTCCTCTGCGGACAAGAGACGACTCGGCTTGGCCAGATCGGCGCGGCGCACAGTCTTGATCTTGCGCTGGGGCTTGGGCGCGGGCACGGGAGCAGACGATGCGGCGCCCTTGTTGGAGACCTTCTTGACCACCTCACCCGTACTCATGACCTCGGTGGTGCGGCGCTCGTTGTCCATACGCACGCGGGCCTCATCCACAGCGTCGTACATCTCGTTGGCCGCCGCACTGAGCCAGTCGCCCCAGTTAGTTGCAACAACGCTCAGTTCGTTGAGACTTTGAGCGCTGTGGGCACGGTTTTTGAACGACTCGTATTTGGTGCCGGCGTCCGCTATGGCATCCTTGGCCTGATTGACAAAGCCCTTTTGACTCTCGGCCTGCGCCCGCAGGTCTTGCAGATCGCTCTCGATGCGACACAAAAACTCATTGCGGCGGATGCCCAGCAGCTTTTTCATGTCATCCTCGACGGGATCCATAAGCGGCTGCAGGTCTTTAATACGGCCGTAGGGCTTGGGATCTTTGAGGATCTCGCGCACCTTTGCCACGTTCTCCACCGCGCTGGGAATGTCATCGGAGGCATACTCGATACCCTCGGTGCGGTTCAAGAAATCCCTGGCGTGGTCAAACGCTGTTCGTTGATTGGACTCGACGAACTCAACCACCTTGTCAAAGTCTTCCTTGGCATCGAGCAAGCGCTCCTCATGCTTGGTGAACGTGGTCAAGAACGCCTCGGCCTCGTTCTGGTCCTTAAGGACGTCGGCCACCTCCGAGCGCATCTTCTCGCACTCGTCCTCACCGGGATACGGGTAGGCCGGCTTGATGCCCGTGTAGTAGTCGCGTGCTATGGCGAGGCACGCCTCGCGCAAGCCCTCAAGGCGCTCTTTGAGCTCGGCCACGAGCTTATCCTCGTTGGAGGGCACGGTCTTGAGATCAAACAGGTCACACATGAGTTCGCCCGCGGCGCGTAGCAACCGGTCGCTCATGCGCATGCGCAAGCGCACCTGGGCCTTATCGGCATCCTTGCGCAGGAGCGCCACCATGCGGCTGTCGTTAGCTTGAACCGTCTGACCGCCAAACAGCACCTGCGCGCGCTGCTCCACCACAAGCTGCGCCACCACATTTGCGATGTCGACCTCGCGCCAGCCAAAGGGCCTTTGCTGGTACTGGCGCTGGATATCGCCCATAGCGGTATCCAGGTGGCGCTGGTGCTGCACTTTGAGGTAGTCCTCGACCTCCTTGAGCGCACGCGTGTTACCCGCGTCCATGCCAGCGAGCCCCACTTGAACGTTGCCCGCCAGCGTGGAGCGAATATCGGAATCGCTCGTGACCGGCGCGCCGATATAGTCGGCCTTATCAAAGACCACATCGCACAGCTGCGCCAGCACTTGCTCAAAAACCTGAGCGGGTTTGGCCGCGCGGACCTCAACCATGCGGCTGTTGACCGCGCAACGTGCATGGAGCACGGCCTCGCTCAAAAGGGTATCGGCCTCTTTCTCGTTATAGGCCGCCTCGCGCATCTTGGACTCGACGATCTGGCGCGTACTCGGCTGAAGCTCCTGGAGATTTCGCGTCTTGGCGTACTTGCGGATCTTGGCGGCGTTGACGAGTGGAGCCCAATAATCCACCTCGTCGCTCAAGGCCACGATGGCCTTATCCACGGATTTCAATGCCAACTCGGCATCGTCCGAACGGCCCAGATCGCTGGCCATGGTCACCACGGAAAGTTCCATGCCGCCCATGTTGGATCCATGAATCGAGCCATCCACGTAGCGGTCAAAGGGGAAGTCGTTGGCCCCGCGGTTGAGTTTGCGCGCGGTGTAGATGCTTTCGAACAGGCGCTTCTTGATGTACTCAATCACCTTCGCGTTGTCGATCGGAGTGCGTGCGATCTCCTGCGCTATCTCCTGCTCCTCGTCGGTGAGGAAGCTATAGGTATCGCCCTGGCGTGCCACGTAGTTCTCGCGCTCCAAGCGGGCGAGAGATTCCTTGACGCGGTCCTTAAGGGCGCGCTTGTCCACGTCCAGGCTATCAATCATAAGGATGGAGATGTTCTCGACCGTGGCCTTGACGTAGCCGATGTAGCGGATCAAGTACAGGAGCTTAAGCACCCGGACATCGTAGCTCTCAAGACCCTCTGCGTTTTCAGCCGCGCGCTCCGCACAGACGACGACCTGAATGATGCCATGCTCCAAATCCTTGGAGATTGTGTCAAAGAAGCGCCAGAACGGCACGAGTGCACCGGTCTGGTCATGCTGGATGGCCTGAGCGCTCTCCTGAAACGCGCTCAGCATGGAGCGCTCGCCCGTGGACATGTGCTTGGCCTTAACACCATGCTTGCGTACCTCGGTCATCACGTCGGGCAGAAGCTTAAACTGGTAGCCCACAAACGGGTAGCTGGCCACAAAATCCTTGGAGTTGGCGAAGCCGGCAAGGTCGGAGCGCGAGCCCCCCTCAAAGGTAAAGTTGTTTTTGAGGACGGCGGCGTCTTGCTCGTAGACCCGTGCAAGCATATCGGCCGCCGGCGCGGTCTTCTCGAGCACACGGCGCTGGATGACCTCGTCCACGCTGGAGCTGGAGAGCGAAAGGCGGGTATTGAAACGGCCCTGGATCTTTGAAAAGTCGTTGCCCACGGGCAGGCTCAGGTTGTCGATGGCCTCCTGGCTCGTAACCATTACCCACACGCGGCCACCGCAGGCGGCACCCAGCTCCTCGACGATGGTCTGAAGGCTCAGCATAAGGCTTGGGTCCTGGTCGTTTGTAATAAACTGACCCACCTCGTCGACCATAAAGAGCAAACGGAAGTTGCCACCGTGGGCCGCTGCCTGAGCGTCCACGTAATCCTTGACCTTTTTGGCAAAGACATCGGGGGCCAAAACCTCGTCCTCAGAACCCTCGAGCCAGTTCCATGCGGCCCTTTCGCTCATGCCGAGCACGCTCTGCAGTACCTCGACGACGTCGTCCTCAAAGTAGCTGTAGGTGTCGCGGGCCTGGAGCCAGGACTCGCCGTTGACGCGCTCAAAGGCCTCGCGGAACTCCTGGGTCTTGCCCAGGGAATCGATGTAGTCCTCGAGCTTTGCAAGCTTGAGGTCCTCGCCGTAGAAGCCGCGCGCCTCGTAGAACATGCGCTCAAAGCCGCGAAGCAGCGCCGTGGGAGCCGTATCGCCCTGCTTCCACTGACCCGCCTTGCTGTCGATGTTAAAGAGGATGGCCTGCGTGGACACCGAGCAGGCGCGCTCCATGGCAGCCTCGACCATGGGGTCGACGATCTTGCCGTCAAAGTAGCGGATGGCGCTCTTGCCGCCGATCTGGCGATTCTCGAGCAGGTAGCTCAGCATCTTGAGGAAGTGCGATTTACCGGAACCGAAGAAACCACTGATCCACACGCCGATCTTGTCGGTGCGCACATCGATGGCATCGCCGTAGGCCTTGAAGAACGTGGCAAAATGCCTCTGCAACTCGCGCGTCACCACGTACTCGTCAAGCTCCTGGCGGATGGACCCATCTTTTGAATCCTGGACCTTGACCACGCCGTTGATGGAGCGGTTGATGTCTTTTGCAAAGAGGTCGCGAATGATCGTGTTGTCCATGGGTGCTCCTTTGGGTTTGGGAACGTTATGGCAAAGGGTTGTTACCGGCGGCAGGGACTTGTCTGCGGGGAGGCCTGCTTACGAGATATCGATGGCGCGGTAGTAGTTGTCGGCCGGCAGACGGTTAAAGAGCTGGAAAGAAGAGCCGTTGAAACTGCCCGGATAGGCGGCGACCACAGGCACCTCATCAAAATCCGCAAGCATGCAGTGGAGAAGCGTGTGTATGCGAAAGAACGGGAAAACCTCGCCCGCGCCGGTGAGGAGAACGACGTCTCCAGGCGCGTGCGGCTCGGTCTGCTCAAGGATGTACGCGGCGACTTTCTCGGGCGAGGCGAACTTGGCCACGTCCTCGAGCACGCGCTGGGTACCGCGGCGCTCCTCTTGGTGCGGGATAGCCTTGAGGACACGGCGCTTTTCGAGAATTGCCAGCACGGCGTCGTAAAGGTTTACGACCTTGAGCGTGCACGGAAGCTTGTCGGGGTCGGCATCGCGTGAAAGGGTGTCAAATAATGCACGCGCCTCAAACTCCAGCGCGGGGTCATAGCAAAAGGTGTGGAAGCCGATCTCATTGCCTATGCCCTTGTTGGCCAAAAAGTCCTCGCTGCACAGGCACTCGCGCAGAAGCTGCGCACGGCGCTCAAATTCCTGACAGGCACGCTCGGAGCGGGCATGCGCCGCAACGACGCTCTTGCGGGAATGGATGCCGATATTGGTGGTGAGATCGGTCGCCGGGGTGATGACAGGGTCGACGGCGCTTTTGACGGGAGCCACGCTACATCACCGCCCTGCCGGTAAGGGCCGCGATAAGCGACTGCTCGCCCAGCTGAACCAAGGCTCGCTCGACATCGGAATCGAGGAAGAGTGGTGACAGGCGCTCGGACTCCGGGCCCTGGCCCTCGCCGATAAGGCCGGCATGGCGGAGCGTCTGGCGGAGCGAGCCCTTAATGCGCTTGACCGTGGCCTCAGTCCAGCGGGCCGCGTCCGGATACTCCGCGGTAAAGCGTGTCATAAAGGCGTTGAGGTCAACCGCCGTAAAGGCATAATCGAAGTTTTGTAGGCGCTCCCCTACCTCGACGAGCACGAGCTCGCGCACGATATCGTAGCGGCAGATCATGCTGTAGAAGATGGCCTGGTCCGCCTGCGTGGGAGTGCCGGATGCCATGAGCCTGGTTAGGGATGACGCAGCCTCGACGGCGGTTTTGGGGTCGATGCCGCGCGCGGCGCATACGGCGTCCGTGGGCACCATGGCGTCAAGGCGGCGAAGGCACACGGTTGCGCGGTTGGCGACCATACGCTCCGTGGGATATTGAAAGAGGTTCTCGCTCTTTACGCGTACAATGACCTGCTCATCGCTTGTGCCCTGCATACGAAGGGCAGCGACGATGCGCATCTCATGCGGGAGGAATTGCTCGCGGGTGAGCACCCCCCCCCCGAACGCTTTTTGTGGTTACGTCCACAGTACACGCTCCAAGGGTGTCAAAGGCTGTCACAAGTGCGCCGCAACCCGGCAGGCAGGCGCGGCGCACATGACAATAATCATACCTGTTGGTAAAAAAGTTACCACGCCCAGAGTGTCAAATGTTGAGCAACAAAATTAAATCCGGTTAACGGTCATTTTCGCAGCTCAGAAGCTTTGCCGAGGTCGCCCCAAATCACACTTGCCAGACAACCGCGCTTACGAATGCAGGCACGCACACGCCCAACGCCACCCTCCGCTACACTCAACATAGAGTTATACATATGATTCTATGTAAGGAGTTTCATATGCCTGTCGTAAAGCCTATTTCTGATCAGACGCGCGCGCTAACTACCATTCAGGAACGCGAAGATCACATTCAACGTACCATCGCTCATGGTTACGATGACCTCACCAACGGCCGCGTGCGCCCTTGGAAACAGGCAAAGGCAGAGGCAGATCGGATGCGAGCCTCCAGATAAACCCTCCCCCCATGTAACAACCCTGTAAATCATAGCGGCACACTCGGGTTTTACCGTGATGCGGTCGCGCCTGGCGCTCCACTGTGCTAAAGTATCCCGAACGTTCAAACGACTACGAGGGAGACTAGAAGATGGCACGTGTGCACAACTTCTCAGCTGGCCCGGCCGCGCTGCCTACAAGCGTGCTCGCCGAGATCGCCGACGAGATGATGGACTACCGCGGTTGCGGCATGTCCGTGCTCGAGATGAGCCATCGATCTAGCATGTACCAGCAGATCATCGACGACGCCGAGGCAACCCTGCGCCGCCTGCTGAGCATCCCTGACAACTACCGTGTCCTGTTTTTGCAGGGCGGCGCCACGCTGCAGTTTGCGGGCATCCCCATGAACCTCATGCGCCGCGGCCGCGCCGGCTACGTCGTGACCGGCAACTTTGCCAACAAGGCGTACAAGGAGGCAGCCAAGTACGGCGAGGCCGTGCTGCTCGCGAGCTCCGAAGACACCAACTTCGACCGCATCCCCGACATGGCCGACATCAACGCGCGCATTGCCGCCGAGGCCGCGGACGACAGGCTCGACTACGTCTACATCTGCCAGAACAACACCATCTTTGGCACCATGTACCACGAGCTGCCCGCTTGCGGCGACGTGCCGCTGGTCGCCGATGTCTCGAGCTGCTTTCTGTCGCAGTCGCTCGACGTTGAGCGCTACGGGCTCATCTACGCCGGCGCGCAGAAAAACGCCGGCGCCGCGGGCGTGACCGTGGTCATCGTGCGCGACGACCTCATCGCGGATGGCCCCGCTTTTGCGCAGACGCCGCAGTACCTGGACCTTAAGACGCAGGCCGCCAAGGGCTCCATGCTCAACACGCCCAACACCTTTGGTATCTACGTGTGCGGCAAGGTATTCCGCTGGGTCGAGGAGACCGGCGGACTTGCCGCCATGGCCGAGCGCAACTGGGCCAAGGCCAACCTGCTCTATAACCTGCTCGAGCACAGCGTGCTGTTCCATGGCACCACACAGGCCGACAGCCGCTCCATCGCCAACGTCACCTTCCGTACCGGCGATGCCGACCTCGACGCCGCCTTTGTCGCAGGCGCGGCCGAGCACCAGATTCAAAACGTCAAGGGCCATCGCCTAGTGGGCGGCATGCGCGCCAGCGTCTACAACGCCGTAACCATGGAAGACGTGCAAGCACTGGCCTCGTACATGAAGGACTTCGAAACGCAGCATGGTTTGAGCCCGCGATCTAACTAGCCCGCAACACGCGGGCCGACCAGCCACCTCAGACCACCCTGTTTAGATCAAAACCTGCTAAGGAGTTTTTCCATGCGTAAAATTAAGACCATCGACGACATCACTAAAGACGGCAAAGTCGAGTTTGGCGAGGGCTACGAGTTTGTGGGCACCGCCGAGGAGGCCGACGCCATCCTGATGCGCTCGACCGACCTGCACGGCTACGAGCTGCCCGAGGGCATCCGCGCCATCGCCCGCTGCGGCGCCGGCGTCAACAACATCCCCGTCGAGGAGTACGCCAAGAAGGGCGTCGTCGTCTTTAACTCCCCCGGCGCCAACAGCAACGCCGTCAAGGAGCTCGTCCTGGGCATGCTGGTGCTCTCGAGCCGCGGCGTGGTGCAATCGATGAACTGGGTGCGCGACAACGCCGACGACCCCGAGATCCAGGTCGATGCCGAGAAAGCCAAGAAGGCCTTTGTGGGCCGCGAGCTCAAGGGCAAGCGCATCGGCGTCATCGGCCTGGGCAACGTGGGCTCCAAGGTCGCCAACGCCTGCGTCGACCTGGGCATGGACGTTTACGGCTACGACCCGTTCATTTCC
>DAWEIC010000006.1:14202-29100 GCA_052364855.1 Collinsella sp. | reverse complement strand
TCCATCCTCGCAGTATCCGGTTCTCAAGGTGCACGCCCCGCGGTCCATCCGGTTCGACCGGGCCGCGCGGCAAGGAGATATATTGCCAGACCGGAGGGGCGCCATGGGCGGGAATCGCGCACTCCATATTTTGTTCACAAATGAATATGTCCCTCAGTCGCATCACTGAGGTTAAAACTGAAGCATTAGCTTCTGATATTGGCGATGACCAGCTGGTTTATAGGTGTTAAGGCATCGGTCATCTCTGGAGCGCCACTTTACTCCAAAAGCATGAGCTATTTGTTTCCCGTCGGTAAAAGGCGGGTTTTGTTCGCCAAGCGTTCTTATATATAGATAGATACGGGTTCGAACCCGTGCACCGGCAACAAAAAAGACGGCCAACCGAAGTTGACCGTCTCAACAATCTTTGGGTGGGCCGTCAGGGGTTCGAACCCTGGACCTTGGGATTAAAAGTCCCCTGCTCTGCCAGCTGAGCTAACGGCCCGCGGGAGGCATTGTACCACGGTCTGGGACTATTCCCAACTCCATTGGCCGTTCTGGAAAATCACAACTTCACGTCCATCAGGCGTAATGCCCGTAATATCGATGTCGTCCGTGCCGATCATAAAATCGACGTGCGTGCTCGAGACGTTAACGCCATGCTCCAAGAGCTCCTCCTTGGACATGTCATACCCACCCTCGATGCACTCGGGGAAGCCGACTCCCAGCGCAAGATGACAGCTGGCGTTCTCATCATAGAGTGTGTCATAGAACAGAACGCCGCTTTCGCGGATCGGAGTGTTCTTGGAAATGAGCGCGACCTCGCCCAGATGAGCGGCACCTTCATCGGTGTTAATAATGCTCGCAAGCGTTGCCTTGCCCACGCGGGCGTCGTAGTCCACCACGCGGCCGCCCTCGAACTTAATCCAAAAATCGTCGACTTTATTGCCGTGGTGGATGAGCGGCATGGCCGAGTACACGATACCGTCAGCGCGCATGCGATCGGGCGAAGTGAAGACTTCCTCGGTGGGAATGTTGGGGAAGAAGGGGTGCCCATCGGGCGTCTTGCCCTTGCCGCCGGCCCACTCGTGACCCTTCGTCATGCCAATCGTCAGATCGGTTCCATTTGCCGCGGTGTAATGCAGGCAGTCGAAACGATTGTCGTTCAGGAAACGCAGGTTCTTTTCGAATGCGGCGTCATGGAGCTCCCAGTCGCTCTCTGGGTCCTGGCCATCGGCGCGAGCGGTGTGCAGAATCGCATTCCACAGCTTATAGATTGCAACCTCATCGGCGTCTCCCGGGAACACCTCGCGCGCCCAAGCCACGACCGGAGCGCCGGCGATGCACCACGGATTGATGTTGTAATCCAGTCCACGGCGGAAAACTTTGCACTGCGTGTTCTTTGCCTTAGAAGCTGCAGCGGGCTTAGCGGGATCGATGCCCTTAAGGGCGGCGGGGTCCGCACCCTCGATAAAGATAAAGCAGGCACCGTCCTGGGCCAGGGAATCCAGCTGCAGGCGCTTCCACTCGGGCGTCTGCTCAAAATAGCTTTTCTCGACATGCTCGTACGTGAGCCTCGTCACGGCATCATCGGCCCAGATGACCGTCACGTGGCCGGCGCCGGCAGCATAGGCCTCCGCGACCACCACGCGCGCAAACGGCGCGCACTCAACCGGAGACTGAACGACGACTTCCTGGCCGGGCTTAACGTTTACGCCCTTGCGGACAACCAGGCGCGCATAGTTTTTAATCTTGGGCTCCAGGGACTTCATACCCTCCAGGGCCTCTTCGACCGTCAGGGCAGCTCGAATCATGTGCCACTCCATCTATCTATAGAACAGTAAAAAGGCGCGCCGCAAAAACGACGCGCCTTATATCTTAGCGATAAGTATGTATGCAAACGCTACTTCTTCTTGGAGTCCTTCTTGTCCTCCTCGGCAGCTGCGCGCTCGATAAGAGCGTTGAGCTTGTTCTCGGACATGCCCTCGGCCTGCGCGCGGTACATGTTGCGCAAGGGACGAATACGAGCGAAGTCGTAGATAAAGTCACCTAGGATGATGACATAGGACAAAACGATGCCGACCATCTGGACAGGGCTGGACACCATGCCAGCGGGAGCGAAGTACAGCGAGGCCCAAATTGCCACGACGAGCACCATGCCAATGGCGAGCACAATCCACCAGATGCGACGGCGCTTGGTGTAGTCCTCGTCCTGCTTGAGGAGGATATTCGACACCGTATAGATGCGGTCCTCCTTGGCGCGCTGCTTAGCCTTGCGGGCGCGCTTCTCCTCTTTAGAGAGGCCCTCGAGGTTCTCGCCCTTCTCGAGCTCTTTGCGGCGTGCCTTAGACGAAGCCGGCACGACGCGAACGGAGCTCGCTGCTTGGCGGGCGGGCTTAGCAGATGCGGCAGACTTGCGCGCAACCCCGGTAACTTCGTGGGATTGCGTGCGCTTGTTCGTGGCGCTACGGGTACTCACTTATGCGTTCTCCTTCATGCTTGTGAACTGGGAGCCCGTGATGATCTGGAAGGCCTCGCGATAGCGCTCGGACGTGCCATCGATGACCTCGGCGGGCAGGTGCGGGGTCTCCCCCGTCATATCCCAGTTGGCCTTGAGCCAATTGCGGACGAATTGCTTGTCGTAGCTAGGCTGGATCTTGCCCTCCTCGTAGCTGGCAGCAGGCCAGAAACGGCTGGAGTCGGGCGTGAGGCACTCGTCGATCAGCGTGACCTTGCCATCAATAACACCAAACTCGAACTTGGTGTCGGCAATGATAATGCCACGGGTCGCGGCGTACTCGGCAGCGGCCTTGTAGATCCTGAGGGACAGGTCGCGAATCTGCGCGGCGATGTCCTCACCCACGATCTCGCAGCAACGCTCAAACGAGATATTCTCGTCGTGGTCGCCGATCTCGGCCTTCGTGGACGGCGTGAACAGCGGCTCGGGAAGCTTTGAGGCCTCGGTCAGACCCTCGGGCAGCTGAATGCCGCAGACGGTGCCGTTCTCGTCATAGGTCTTCTTGCCCGAACCGGTCAGATAGCCGCGGACGATGCACTCGATAGGAATCGTCTGGGCCTTCTTAACCAGCATGGCGCGGCCAGCGAGGTAGTCACGATACTCAGCAAACTCCTCGGGGAAATCCGCCGGGTCGATGGAAACGAGATGGTTGGGGACGATGTCGGCAAACTTATCGAACCAGAATGCCGAGATGCGATTGAGCACCTCTCCCTTAAACGGAATCTCGTCGGGAAGAATGAAGTCGAACGCAGAAATGCGGTCGGTGGCGACCATCAGCAGGTTTTCACCGGCATCGTAAATATCACGAACCTTGCCACGGGAATCCGGACGACGCTCCATCGTTGTCACGTGAGTCACTCCTTACCAAAATACGACAGTAATGCGGGTTCTTTCCCGCACGTTTTCGCAAACTCGGAGCGGCAGGGACGCGGCCCCTCCTTCACCGAATAGCGAAAAGCTAGTGCTCCATTGTAGTAGATGCCGCGTCCGCCGTGTGCTCGCGGGGCAGATGAATTGTAAAAGTCGTACCCTTTCCAAGCTCCGACTCCACGGATATGTAGCCATGGTGACGCTCGACGATCTGCTTGGTCACGGCGAGGCCGACGCCCAGGCCGCCAGCTTCGCGGGCGCGGCTGGCATCGGCGCGCCAAAACCGCCCGAAAATGCGCGACAGATCGTCCTTGGCAATACCGATGCCGGTATCAGAAACGGCAATGCTGACGTGCCTGCGGTCACTGAGCACCGACACCACGACCCAACCGCCCTCGGGGGTGTAGCGCATGGCGTTACTCAAGAGGTTGATGACGCATTGCGTGATCATGTCGGGATCTGCCTCGACAACGTCATCGTGGCCCTGCGTCTCATCTGCAAAGCGCAAACGCAGGTCACGGTCGGCAAACAGGCGCTCCTGGCCATTCACAATCGAACGCACAAACGGCACCATATCCACCGGCTCCAGGTTGAGCGGCGCGGTACTGTTTTCCATGCGCGACAAGTCGAGCATCTGCTGCACCAGACGGGCCAGACGACGCGTCTCGGATGCGACTGTCTCCAGGTGTTCGTCGTCGGTGGGATACACACCGTCTTGCATGGCCTCGACCGTTGCAAGCATGGCCATGAGCGGCGTGCGCAGCTCGTGGGCAACATCAGAGGTCAGGCGCTTCTCGTGCTTCATATCCTTTTCGAGTGAGGTGGCCATCTCGTCGAAGGTCTCTCCCAGCTGATCGATCTCATCATCGCCGCGCAAGCCCGTACGAGCGGACAGGTCTCCATCGCGAATCTGCTTGGCGGTGCTGGTAATACGATGAATCGGCTTGGTGAGCATGCGCGACATGAGCGCTCCGATAACGACCGAGATGCAGACGGCCACAACCGCGGCAAGAGCCATGGCGTTAAAGGTCTTCTCTCTGAATGCTGAGTCTGCCCTGGTGAGCAGAGCATCGGAGCCAATCGCCCACAATTTGACCTGACCCACGTGCTCGCCGGAGGACGTCACGATCTCAACGTTGGCAACACTATTGGAATCGGTGGGAGCAGACGAGACTGGACTGTGCGATGCCTTCTTTCCGCTCGTACCGTCGGTCGTCGCCTGATTTTCGCGCACATCGGCAGTAGCGCTTGCCGAGGGCCACGAGTCATCGTAGACGATGACGCCCTTTTTATTGACAACCTGCATACCAAGATCGTCGGACACCAAGCTCGATGTCGCGACCGTACGCAGCTCCCCCGCGGTCCAAGAACCGTTTTCCTCATATGACGTTGCCAACTTTTCGGCAGCGGAATTGGCGATTTCGACAATATTGGAGCGCGTGTAATCCGTAAAAACCGTGCCCCATACAACGGAGACTACGCCCACCAATACCAATACCGTCATGAGCGATGTCAGGGCAAAAGCCAGGGCCATACGCGAGGGATAGCTCATCGTTGGCCGTGAATCGGAACGAGGCGTGTTCCAACTAGCCTTGGAACCCGCCTCGTTCTCCTGCTTATGCTTTTGCCCGATTTCAAAGCGCGCAGGTGTCATATGTGATTTCCTTTATTTCTCGTCCGACTTATCGGTCTTGGTCGGAGCCTCGAAGCGGTAGCCGACACCGTGGACGGTGTAGAGCCATTTGGGCTTCTTGGGGTCGTCGCCCAGCTTGGCGCGAAGGTTCTTCACGTGGCTGTCGATGGTGCGCTCGTAACCCTCAAAGTCGTAGCCGAGCACCTTCTCGACCAGCTCCATGCGGTTGTAGACGCGGCCGGGGTGACGGGCAAGCGTGGTGAGCAGCTTGAACTCGGAAGCCGTCAGGTCGACTTCCTTGCCCTCGACCAAAATCTTGTGGCCCGAGATGTCAATGACCAGATCGCCAAAGTCGAGCACCTCGACGGCCGGCTCATCGGCCTGGTGGGCACGGCGGAACAAGGCACGCACGCGCGCGACAAGCTCGCGCGGCGAGAACGGCTTGATCAGGTAGTCGTCGGCACCGAGCTCGAGGCCGATAATACGGTCCTCGATCTCGCCCTTGGCCGTCAGCATAATGATGGGGACATCCGAGGTATCGCGAATGGTGCGGCAAACGCGCTCGCCGGGAATCTTAGGGAGCATGAGGTCGAGCACGACCAGGTCGAACTGATGCTTCTCGAACTCCTCGATAGCGGACTGGCCGTCGCCCACGCCCACAACCCAATAGCCCTCGCGCTCGAGATAGGCAGCGACAGCGTCGCGGATTGCCTTCTCATCCTCGACCAGCAGAATCTTTTTTGCATCTGAAGCCATAACACGGCCCCCCTGTCTCAATTAGCTAAGAACAAGCTCATTTTAACGCACCTGAGCCCACCGGGCGTCGCATGGGTGCGATAGCTCGGCGGGCGGTACTCATAGTCACAACGCGCTTATTCCCCTGTCGACGCCTTTTTAACCCCTCGGAGACTAAAGAGAGAACAAGCGAGCGGTAACCGTCTCGGGAATTCCCTGGCTGTTACGCACCGTTGCGTACGTTAAGAACGAATTCGATTTACCCGCCGTAGCAGGATAATCGCCATACTCCAAGGCTCGATCGGGCGACAGAAGCGAGCCGTAGGTCTTAGCCGAAGTGTCAATCAGAAAATGCGACGCCTGAACTTTAACCAGGTATTTATTTTTCCTTCCCGCAGCGCACGCGAGCGGCTCACGCGAAAGGAAGAGGTACGGCCCGCCCTCGTTACCGATATAGGTGCCCATATTGCCCAGGCTGCCCACACCGCTATACGTCGCCTCAATGGAGAACACGAAGGTGTCTCCCATATACACGGCCTCGAAAGGCGAAACCGACGAAGGAAGCACCAGCTGAGCTCGCTTCGTGTTGTTGCCGTCAGTCAGGTCAATCGCCGTCATACCGTAATAGACGCCCTCATCATTGTGCACGCGGGGCGAGATGGTCAGGATGCCGTCGCTCACACGCGGGGCGGATGCGAAGCGGCCCGTTGACTTCCAAATAGTCTCAGGCTTGGACTCGCTGGGCGCCTGACGGTAACAGTACGAATCGTTACTCGTCTTGGTGCCGCCGGACGAAGGCATCTTATACCAGATGACCGACGACCCATACGCTGTGAAGAGCGGCGGATCGTAGTTTTCGCCGCCGCGGTCGAGCTCGACAGCGTTGCCGGTAAGGGAGGAGCCTGCAAGGTTTTGCGCATAGAGTTTCCAAGACGCATTGGCAAAGTTCATCTCGACCCATGCGAACACGCCATCACCCGCGCGAACGTCGTAAAACGCATAACCGGTTCCCTCAATGGGATCCTCGATAAGTGTGGTAAGCGAGCCATCGCCCAGGTTGAGCACACCAAGCGTATTGGCATGCAGGGCAGAAGCAGGCGCCATCATCGCGGCAGCGTAGTCGCCATCGCAGTAGTACAGCAGCGTGCCCAGCGGCAGCGTCCACGAGGCCGCGGGCTCAAGATCGATATCAACAGCTTCGTACTCATCAGTGATCGAGACAATCTTCGA
This sequence comes from Collinsella sp., assembly GCA_052364855.1. Taxonomy (GTDB): domain Bacteria; phylum Actinomycetota; class Coriobacteriia; order Coriobacteriales; family Coriobacteriaceae; genus Collinsella. The sequence continues at coordinate 22,135 of DAWEIC010000006.1, read as the reverse complement.
ATCGTCCTTGATAACCTGCGGCTCGCCAGCGGCGTCATCACTCGTGCCCGTTTTTTTCGAGCAACCGGCCAGTACGGCAGCAGCACCAGTAGCGGCGCCACCCAGCACAAAACCTCGACGCGTTATTCCATTCTTAAAGCGATCAGCGATGCTCATTAGGCGATCTCTGCGCGAGCGGCCTCGATAGCGCGCGTAAGCTGATCGGCGCAAGAGGTCTTTTTCATACCGCAGGTATTACCGGCGAGAACCTCGATTACGCGATCGGCGGGAGCGCCCTCAACCAGCCTGGAGATGGCCTTGAGGTTGCCATCGCAGCCGCCGGTAAACTCGACGCCCAGCACCTTGCTGCCATCGTCAGAGAGATTGAGGTGAATATTGCGAGAGCATACACCCTGAGGCTTGTAGTCAAAACTAATCATTGAGATCCCCTCTCAGAAAGAAATTTCAGACGTCTATTATCCCCGCCTGGACCGACTTATTATCGCAAGCACCGATTCAACATCCTACGATGCTTGGACTGGCGGGGGCAAGATTAGCAGTCCGCACCCTGTACGTGGACCATGCGCTTCTCCCGATACATATTGTGGTCGGCGACGCGATATACATCGGCCAGCGTATTTCCAGCCGTCTCGACGGTCGCCACGCCAATCGATGCGCTGACCGTCAGGGTCTCATCGCTTACCGCGGCAAGACCGAGACGAAGATCCTGTTCCAGCCCGAGCGCAGACTCGTTGTCAGTATGGGGGCAAACCAGCAAAAACTCGTCGCCACCAACACGCATCGGCAGGTAATCCGCACCAGCCACCCGCCGCAGCACGGACGCCGTCCGTCGCAGCAGTTCATCCCCCATCTCGTGACCATAAATGTCGTTGGTCCGCTTGAGATAATTACAGTCCACCATAATCACGCTCACTGGCAAGTCCTCGTTTACCAGGCTATCTCCACGCGATTCCAGATAGTTGCGGTTGCGAAGCCCCGTCAGTTTATCTTGGTATGACAGCTCCTCGGCATGCTTGACCATCGATATGTTGTGCGTCGCCACGACGACCGAATCCAACCGGCCTTGCTCATCGCGATGCTGGGGGACAACCTGTAGCGAGTACCAAGTGCCTCGACAATCTCGCACCTCGGCAGCCAAGTACGGTACGCCCTCCATGCGTTCACGAAGCGTACTTATATCTACGAGCCCCACAACCGCTTCGCGGCTTTCGGGGCTCACGATATCCCGGCAGACCGTGTCCATAAAGTCATATGCCTCGCTATGCTCGGCAAACATCTTCGCTATCGCCGGCGACATATTGATTCCCTCGATCTCGAGGGTGTCAAGATGCAAAAGGAAGGTCGAATCGTAGATGGCGCTTATGGCATTGATAATGCCGAGCTGTTTATCCTTTTCGACCAAATTGCGGTGGTCAGCGATATTTCGAGCCAACAGTACCACGACCCAAAACGCAAGGCACACCAAGACGCCGACGGCGACAAATGAAATCCTGTCAGACATGACCTCAGATTTGGGATATAGCGCAAACAGGCGGTAGTCCTTATATGCCGCACGCACGGCGTACCATTTGCTTCCGCGATACTCGATACACGTCAGGCCTTCGTCTTTCCACTCGATTCCAGATCCGGCAAGGAGCCGAGCGAGCGACACGTCGACATCGGGATCATTAGAGGAGACGATCTCCGCATCCTCCATAACAAGCACCGTGGGGCCCTGGTGGAAGGTGTTGTTTGCAAGCACATCGGCTATGGCATACGAATAGTCATCCGCCGTATCGGGGACGAATGAGCGGTATGCCAGGGCAACGCCGTCGCCATACGGGGCAGCACAGACGGCAAAAACGACATCGCGGCGCTCAACGACAGTTGAGTAGGACACTTTGGAACCTTGATACATCGATGCGACCGACGAGCAAGCCAGTTCTTCTCGCCATAGCATGAGCGGATCGCGGCCATCGATGTCGTAGTGGGCGGTCATATGACCGTCGGAGTCCATGACCATCAGCCCCGAAAGGTTCTCGGCATGGACATATTGCTCGATAAGATCGTCGTTAACCTCAACGCGACCAGGGGGCAGGAACGTCGCAAACGATTCGACCGCAGCATCCAAATCGTGCGTCGCCTCGGTTTTTCTTCCCTGTTCGTAGCGATCATATTTTTCGCAAGCGTTTTCCAAAAACACCATGGCCTCTTGACCGAATCCAAGCGTTTTATGGAGGCAGCGATGCGTGCCGACCATAAACAGCAGATTCAGCAAGACAATGCTGGCAACAACGCTGACGGCTATGACAACCAGGTTCTTTTTGTGCAAGAGGCGCTCATCATTTGTCATGAATTCGCTCCTTGCTCACTCGTCGTCGCTCCCGCCTTGTAATTGCCCAAAATACGGTCAATCGTGCCATCTCGATCCATGTCGAACAGCGCGGTATTGAGATCCTTTACGACCGGTCCTTCATAGCAGTTCTCAAACGCGACACCCAGGTCAACCGTCATAACGTTGTCAGCGAACACGCGATAAAGGCCGGGGTACTGGGCAACGAGTCGGTCAAGCGACCGTACGTCCGCCATCCAGCAGTCCACATATCCTTTGGCTAGAGCGGCTTTGCAGAGCTCGGCAGAGCCATACGATTTGATTTGAACGTCCGGCGAGATCCCCAGATCCCCCGCAAGCAATCGACGCTCACTCACCGAGCCCGCAATCACCGCAATGGTCTTGCTTCCATCGAGATGCGACAAGGACTTGATGCCGCTCGTCTTCTTGGCGGCAACCGAGACCGTCACGGTTAGATACGGCTCGGTCCAGTAATACTTATCCTCGCGATAACAGGGCGAGTAATCGCACCATAGGCAATCGATATCACCATTTTTGAGCAGCCGGTCGCGATCGTTCCAGTCAATATCGACAAACTGCGGCTTGAGCCCCGCACGCTCACACGCCTCGCGGGCGATATCGATATCGATACCGGCGTAATCGCCTGTGGTATCGACATATACATAGGGGTCGTTATCCGTAACGCCAATTTTGAGCACAGGGAGATCCTCGTCAGCCGTACTCGGCGAGGAAGAACTATTTCGATCGGTATACGTCAGGACAGCCGTACAGGCAGCAACAAGAACTATGAGCGCGAACGAGACGATGACGACTCGTTTAATACGTCTAGGCACGCGCCTCTTTTCATCGAAATGGCAGTAGAGGTTCATTTTATTACCGGGAGCTGCCGCAGCAGCGAAAAAAGCGCCTCACCCAAGATGGGCAAGGCGCCAAAGGTTGAAATGCATTCGCGAGCGGTCGAATTAGGTTAACCCTACTCGAAGCTCAGCTGCTCCCGAATGCACCCCGACCGCTGCCTCGTTCAGGCCGTTGGCGCCGACCGCGTATCTGGCGGTTTCCGACGCGCCGCACTGCACGCGACACACGGGCTGAAGTCTTTAACGTAAAAGCCCCGTTGGTAAAACGAGTTACCAACGGGGCTTGGACTGAAAGGTCGCGCTTAAACGAGAGGGCGCCCTAACACTCGAGACGTTTGCGCATAAGCGCGAAGGCAATCAGCGAAGCGCCGACAACGGTCATAATAAAGGCGACGGCAAGGGTTTGGTCGCCCGTGTTGGCGAGCGCACCCTTAGTAGTCTTAGCGGACGTTTTGGTTACCTTGGTCGTCGTCTGCTGACCGGGTTGGGACGGCGTCACGGGCTGCGCAGGCTGAGCCGGCTCCCCCTTGGCCTCCTCGCCCGTCACCACGTACGTCGAGAAGTGGCTCGTGCGGAAGCAGAGGTAGTCGCCCTCGGTCCACGTATCCATAGCCTGAGTGAAACCATCCTCGGCAACGTAGAGCACCTTGAGATTGGTGAGCGCCTTCATGGCGGCAGTCATCTTGACACGGACGATGAAGGACATGCCTTCGTAGTCCTCGATAACCTCGCCGTCCTTGAGAAGCTTGATATCGAGCTTATCGGCAACCTTGGTAGTCCCCTGCTCAAGGCCGGAAATCGTAGCATTGGCGGCATCGGTAAGATCCGTCGGTTCCTCGACCACAAGAGAGATGCTGTTGTTCTGGGCAATGCCGGCAGCGACATTGTTCTCGGCGCTTACGCTAACGTCCGTTCCGTTGCTACCCGCAACGCCTGCAATGGTCTTTGCCGCAACGATAACGGCGCAGGTCGCGGTTTTGTCGCCACAGGTGGCGGTAATCGTGGCGGTACCGGCCTTAAGCGGCGTCACGACGCCGTCTTTGACCGTGGCGATCGACGAGTCGCTGGAGGTCCAGCTCACCGTCGTATCGTCTGCATCGGCAGGACTCACCGTTGCGGAGAGCTTTGTGGAGGCATCACCGACGGTAAAGGACAGGCTCGTCTTGTTGAGCTCAACCTTTTGGGCGGGATTGGTCACGGTCACCGAAACGGTCTGGGAGAGCGACCCTGCAGTGATGACAAAAGAACCAGAACCGGTCTTGAGGGCGGTAACGGTGTAGGAGCCATCACCGTTGTCGACAACCTTAAACGCCTTCGAAGCGCCCGTGTCATCCAGAGCAAGATTGGTCTCGTCGACCTCACCCGCAAGGGTTCCAGCAAGAGAAACCTTCACGGTGCCCTCTTCGCCCTTCTTGAGGCCGAGGACGCTCTGGTCGACCGTAAGGTTCGTTGCGGGATTAGAGACGGTCACCGCGCAATCCTGAGAATAGGTGCCGTCTTCAGTCGAAACGGTGATGGTTGCGGCGCCCTTGGAGACAGCCGCCACCTTTCCGGTTTGATCGACTGTAGCGACACTTTCGTTGCTGGACTTCCAGACAATCGTCTGGTTAGCCTCCGCGGGAACGACCGCCGCCTTAAGCTGCTCGGTTGCAGCGCCCACAAGCACGACCTTCTGCTTATCGAGCGTGATGCCCGTAGCAGGCTGAATAACCGTCACCTTGCACGTGGCGCTATGCTCTCCGTCCTCAGTGGTGACGGTAATCGTAGCAACACCTGCCTTGACCGGGGTCACGACGCCGTCTGCAACCGTGGCGACCGTAGGATCGCTCGACGACCAGGACAAGTTCTTGTTCGTTGCATTATCGGGCTCAACCGCTGCGGTCAACGTCGAGGGCTCACCGCCCACAGCAAGCTTAAGGTTTGAAGCGCTGAGCTTGACGCCCGACACCTTTACAACCGGAGTGGTTACCGTAATCGCATCCGTGGTTGCAGAGACCCCATCAACCGTTGCCGTGATCGTGGCATCACCGTCACCGACAGCGGTAACAAGACCGTTAGCGTCGACGGTAAGGACGCTCTCGTTGGAAGAGGACCAAACAACTTGGCTGGCCTTGTCATCAGGGGAGACCTTTGCCTTCAGCTGCTGAGTCGTGCCTTTATCCATGGAGGTTGAGTAGCTGTCCGCAATGGAAACCGCAGTCTTTGCAGGCTCCTCGCCAGGCTTGACAACATGAACGGTCATCGTGTCGCAGAGACGACCACCCAAGTACATTGAAACCGTTGCATCGCCGTAACTATGAGGCACTAAATACCCCAAGTAACTGCCACCACTAAACATCGGTCCTTTTACCTCGAGGACATCCGGATTATCTGAAGTGAAAGAATACTTTGCGCCGGCATAGGAGTCCATCAATTCCTCAGCGCTTTTACTCAGCACGCCCTTTGGATATTCAAACCCCCTGTCACATTCCAGCCAAAGCCAATCTTTGGATATACTGTCTGAACTGACCTCACAGGGAAATGTATAATCGCTCGACACAAACTTAGCCTTCGAAAGGCTCACTTCCGCAGGGTCGACAACCTCTATCTCAAAGGGATGGTCATTGCCAAGGCCATCACGAGCATGAGCCTTAACGGTGCCAGGCTTTATTGCCTTAAACGAGTTTTCACCACCGATAAGCTCAACGACATCGTTGCTTTCCAGAGAATAGGTTACAGCGCCAAAGTCCGCACCCCAATGTGCGCGCTGGCATGCCTTCAGTACTTCATTTGGAGAAACGTTGAGAATGGCAGTCAGATAAGAGCTGTCCCCAACCAGCATCTTTTGCTTTTTGTTCCCACGCTCATTGAATCCGGGCTCCTGATTCTCGGTTACAACATCACATAGCTTCTTCGTCTCAACTTCACCGTTGCAATAGTCGACAAGAACCTTGGCCTCTTTAGCATCTTTCGACAACGCCTCGAGTTGCAAAGAAGCGCTTAGCTCGGAAGTTCCATATGATGAATAATTCGAATTCACCCTTGCCTGGACTTTGGAATCCTTTGAGGGGTCTTCCTTAATAACAAAATATGTGGCCGCACGGCTCTCGTCCACGGGACGAACGTCAACTCTCCCCTCTAGTAATGCATAATGCGTGTTCCCGCATTTTTGCGGACAATCATCCGTGTAACCCAGCGTTGCGGTGTTTGTTGTCGCACCAGATTGGTCGTAAGAAACGAAACTAACCTTAATTGGATTGACTTTAGCCACACTTTTAATCTTAAGAGAACCGTTTAAACTCTCGTCGGTCTTGCTCTTCAGGGTTATAGTCGTTGTGCCAACTTTGGTGGGGCTAATTGTCAATACCCAACTATGTGACTCATAACTTACCTTAGCGATATCCTCGTCAGACGATGTGATATCGATATCGCTAGGGTCAATGTGCGCCCATTCGTGATTTTTATTAAAAAAGGAAAGCCTTCCTTTCACCGTCTGTCCAACAGCGACATCAAATTCTGACCACACATCGCCTGTAGACGAATCGTATGGGAGAAACGATGCACCCATGGAACCGTCCTGCGACTCCAGCATGACAGCATCCGCATGCGGAGCGGCCACCGTCAGCCCAAACGTTGCCGCCGTTAAAGCAACACAGATGCCTGTGGCTATCCTCCAAAACCCTTTTCTCATTCCCCTAAGTCCAATCTCTCGTGAAAAAACGCAGCATTCTCCCACACCTTAAAATTGGCTTAAGGATACCCCCCCCCCCGACAGTTACCGGCAAGGTAATGTTTGTCAGATGTCTCAAATTATCGGCAAGCAGCACAGTTGACGCGCATATATCGCTGACGTCCAGCTTTCTAGGTGCGCTCATGCACAAGCCCCGCTGGCAGAGCGAGCTGCGAGCGGGGCTTGTGTTGGAAAGTCGCACTCGAACGAGGGCCGCGGAGAATTGATCGATTTGACTACCTCCCCGATCGGTCAATTAGAACTCGAGCTGCTCCAGGCGATCGAAGACCGTGTCGATGCGGGTGAGGAAGTCCCACGGGTCAAAGATCTCGTCGAGCTTCTCCTGGCTGACGGTGCAGCGCGGATCGGCCTCGAGGCGCTCCTTAAAGGTAGGACCGGAGACGCAATCCTGCACCTCGTGCCACGTGGCCATGGCGTTTTCCTGCACGATGGCATAGGCATCCTCGCGGGTGATGCCTGTATCGACGAGGGCCAGCAGCACCTTGGAGGAGAAGATGAGGCCGCGGGTCTTGTTGAGGTTGGCCATCATGCGAGCGGGATACAGCTGCAGGCCGTCGATAACGCGGATGAGGCACTGGAACATGTGGTCAAGCGCGATGAAACTATCGGCCTGGGCGACACGCTCGGCAGAGGAGTGTGAAATGTCGCGCTCGTGCCACAGGGCAACGTTGTCAAAAGCGACCTGAGCGTTGGACTTCACGACGCGCGACAGCCCGCAGACCTTCTCCATGGTGATGGGGTTGCGCTTGTGCGGCATGGCGGAGCTGCCCTTTTGTCCCTTGCGGAACGGCTCCTCGGCCTCGAGCGTATCGGTCTTCTGCAGGTTGCGAACCTCGGTCGCAATGCGCTCGCAGGTAGCTGCCGTGGTAGCGAGCACACCGGCAAGATAGGCGTGGTGGTCGCGGCTGATGACCTGCGTGGACAGCGGATCATGAACCAGACCTAAGTGCTCGCAGACATACTCCTCGACAAACGGCTCGATGGAGCTGTACGTGCCGACAGCGCCCGAGATGG
>DAWEIC010000006.1:0-14102 GCA_052364855.1 Collinsella sp. | reverse complement strand
TACTCCTCGACAAACGGCTCGATGGAGCTGTACGTGCCGACAGCGCCCGAGATGGCACCGAAAGCAACGTTCTTACGGGCGTCCTCAAGACGGTCCAGATCGCGCTTGAGCTCCCAGGCCCAAGAGCCAAACTTCATACCGAAGGTCATCGGCTCGGCATGGATGCCATGAGTACGGCCGGCGCAGAGCGTGTTGCGCTCCTCGAAGGCGCGACGCTTGCAGATCTCGCCGAGCTTCTTGACGTCCTCGATGATAAGGTCGCAAGCCTGAGTGAGCTGATAGCACAGAGCCGTATCACCCAGGTCGGAGCTGGTCATGCCGTAGTGAACCCAGCGGCTGGGCTTGGGCTCGCCCTCGGGAACGTCGGCATCGATATACTCCTTCATGTTGGTCAGGAAGGCGATGACGTCGTGGCGCGTGACTTCCTCGATCTCGTCGACCTTTGCCTTCTCGAAGTTGGCGTGGTCGCGAATCCACTGGGCCTCGTCTTTGGAAATACCGATCTTGCCGAGCTCCGCCTGGGCCTCGCAGGCCAGGACCTCGATCTCCTGCCAAATGGCGTACTTGTTCTCGAGGGAGAAGATGTGTCCCATCTCCGGGCGGGTATAGCGATCGATCATAGCGGCTCCTTTTTGGTTATTGGCACGTTGGTCGTAACTCGACTATTGTACCGTGCGCAGGTGCCCGTATGAGCTACGGGCATCAACCTAACATTTTGAGATTGGAGCGGGCAACGGGACGTCTGCGTATTTGCTTCGCAAATCCGCACCGGCTTCAGGCGAGCCCCTCAGCCTCACGAAGCCGAAGGGGAAGACTTTGTTGAATTAGCCGTCCCCATGTCTCCCGTGCCCGGTGGAGCGGGCAACGGGACGTCCGCGTATTTGCTTCGCAAATCCGCACCGGCTGCGGCCGCCTATCGGCGACCTTGCCTGCTCGCTATAAACGCTTCGCGTTTATTTAACGCTCGAACCCGCGAGTGTCAGCTTGGGAATCTTACACGTAATAGTTCAAAGAGATAAAAAGCGTCGCTAACGTTGCAGGTAAAACGCTCGCTATGTGCCATAATGTGCAACGTAGACCAAAGCAATACACGCTATTTGGTCTACGTTTGGTCTACGTTTTGGTCTACGGAGCACGCATGGAGTACACGCATTACATCGCCGCGAACCTCGAAAGCAGGGGCGGGAAATACCGCGCGGCGCTGAAATACATCGACGAGGACGGCGCGAGGAGGAAAACGACCAAGGCCCTCACGGCCACCGGGAAACGCGCGGCCCAGAAAGAGTTGGAGGAGTGGCGCGCGGCCATGGAAGCCGAGTGGAACCAGAGGCAACGCGAGGGCGCGGCGTTGGCGGTTCTCGGGTTCGAGCCGGAGGCGGTGCTTACCGTCGCCGCCTACGTTCGCCGCTACATCGACGGCAAGTGCCCGAGTATCGACCCGTCAACGTTCAACGAGTACGGTCGCCTGCTCGACAACATCATCGCGCCGTTGCTCGGCGAGGTGGCGCTTTCCGATCTCAACCCGGACATGACGAGGGCGTGGGTAGCCAAGATGGGCGAGACGTACGCCCCCGGCACGATGAAAAAGGCCCTAACGCTGTTGCGCTCGGCGTGCAATCAGGCCGTCGATAGCGACCTCTTGGGCAAAGATCCGACCCGAGGCGTCAAGCCGCCCAAGGCCGGGCGCCCGCGCCCCAACTCGCTTACCGCCGAGGGCGTGCGAACCGTGCGCGAGGTGCTCAGGGTGGCGGGCATGACGCCCGCAATGCTCGGGGTAAAGATCGCCCTATACACGGGCATGAGGGAAGGCGAGATATGCGGCCTCCGGTGGGCGAACGTCGATACCGATAACGGCGTGCTGAAAGTGGAGGACAGCATAGGCCGCGACGGGACGAGATTCTACGCCAAAGACCCCAAGAACGACGGCAGCGCCCGCGCGGTCTATTTCGGCTCAGAGCTTGCCGCCGACCTCGTGGCGCGGCGCGAGGAGATGGAGGCTGCTTGCCTCGCTGCGGGCGTGCCGTTCACCGGGGCGCTCTACGTGCTCGGCGACATTCGCGGCGGTTTCATGCGCCCCAACACGATTTGGCAGAGGTGGCGCAACCTTGCCGAGGCGCTGGAGCTGAAGGGGACGAGGGGAACCCGCCCGACGTTCCACGACCTGCGCCATACGTTCGCTACCATGGCCGTAGCCGCCCACGTGGACATTAAGGCTATCTCTGCGTCTATGGGGCACTCCAACGCGGCCATGACGCTCAATATCTACGCCGACGCGACAGCCGAGGGCAAGCAACGCGCGGCCCAGACCATGCAAGCCGTTTTGTCGGGCGGTGAGGTGTGATGGGCGCTGAATATATCGAACATCAGGACAAACACGGTAAACCGTACGCAATTTCGATGAATATCGAAGCTGTCGAAAAACTCACTGCGGCGGCGGGGCGCTACGGCATTCCTCTATTTCCGACTTTCATTGACGGCGGGCGCGGCGTTGCGGAACTGCTCGAAAGATTCGACATTCCCCGGAAAGAGCTAGCCGCCGAGTTACAAGTATCCCAAGCGACGGTGACCAACTGGACGAGGCGCGACAACATCGAACCAGCCAAGGCAATGCGCGTGCTCGATGCAGCCTCAAAGATTCTTGGGCGGCGGGGGACAATCGACCCGGACGCGGATATTGCGGCTTACGTTGCGCCAAGAATGTTTGCAGACGTGCCCATAGACGCGGCGAGGGCAAAACGTGGGTTCGCGTCCGAGGCGTTGGGGCGATTGACAGATCCGCAGGTCGATATGCTGCTAGAGGTCATGCGCGGGCTACTGCTATGCAACGGGGAAACTGAGGCCGCAGATGCCCTAGCGGGGGCCGTCGCGGCTGTCGAGGCCGCTAAAGGCTGAAAATCTTTTCAGTCCGTGCGGCGTTTTTGCAGACATCGCTAAATTGCAGAGACATACCACCTGCACAAATGAACCGAATATTTAACGACACGACGAGAAACGGGCGTCCTACTAAATAATCGCAGGTAGGACGCTTGTTTTATGTTTCGTTGCAACATAGCTATAACCGTTACAGAGCGCTCAGAGAGAAAGCAACCGAACCATTGGAGGTCATAGCCATGTGTACTCAGGAACATCTGAACGAACTCAGGAAAGCCGCGAACGAGGGCCGCTATTCCGACATTCCCAACCCGCTCACGGCACCCGAGGCGGCGGCTATCGCCCGTCGTTCGCGCGTGACGATTGCCCGCGCCTGCCAAAGCGGGCAGCTCAAAGCCTCGAACACGGGCACCCGCTGGAACGTCAACCGCGACAGCCTGCTCGCATACGCGGGCCTCATCTAGGGCGCGGCGCATGAGGCCGATCAGGGCGGCGCTGGAGGCCGCGAGGCGCGCGGCGAGCGCCGACGTTCCGGGAATGACCGGGCGGCAGATGGGCGAGGAGATAGACCGCCTCACGGCCCGCCTAGCCGCCAAGGGCTACAGACAGCCCCACCGCGCTTGGGCGCGGGGCCGTATCGAGGCCATTGGGCGCGAGATAGCGAGACGAAAGAGAGGGGGCGGCGGCAGTGTGGAACGAGGACATTAGGCCCGTACCCGTGAACATGGGGCGGCTGATAACGTCGGCTCAGGCGGGCGCGGTGCTCGACCTCAGCGAAAGGGACGTTCGCCGCCTCATCCGGCAAGGGGCGCTCGATGAGGTGCGCATAGGGCGGCGTGTCTACGTAACCCGAAAGTCAGCCCTTGCGCTCGTGGGGGTGACCGATGGATAGCGAGAAACGGACAGAGTACCGTCGAGAGGTCGAGCGCCGGGCGGCGGCGTTAAGGCGCATGAGGAAAGACCGGGGCATTGCGAGCGGAAAGCCCCCGTGCGCATACGACAAAATTCAGCTACGGGACTACCTAGCGTCGCTCAGGATAGAGGACGAGGGCGAGCGGTGCGCGTACCTTGCCGCGCTCATCGACTATTGGTTTACGGGCGTATCCCCCGACCATCTGGACGGCGTGCCCCGCGCCTATTTCGACGCCAACGCCGACCGACTCAGCGACGCCCGCGAGGACTCGTGGCGAAAGGCCAACATGCTACGGGATATAGACCTTACCGGGTGGCTGGAAGACGGGAACGGCAACGTTCCCCCAGCTGGAGAGGGGGTATCACACCCCGTGTCACACCCGGTGCAAGACGGAGTGTGTGCACAGCATAGCTATAACCTACTACCTACTAGCCATGAGCTATCCGCTACTAGCCATGGGCCTATAAGCCCAATGGCTAGTAGCGAGGAGGCTACCGACTATGAGCGAGGCCCCGGCGTTTTCGAGACGGGCGAGACGTTCTTTCACGCCCCGTGCCCCGTATGCCATGAGGCGGTGAAGGCATGGATAGACGGCAGAGGCCTAATCGTTTCGAGCTGCGACAGGCACGGCATGAAAACAGTCGGCCTACCTCCATCAGGTCTGGAGGCCGTGAGGGAGAACGGTCGAAGCTCATACGTGCTCAGGGAGAGCGGGGAGCATGGAGATGGCTAGGACCGCTATCCACGTCGAGTGGGAACCCGACGCCCTCAGCCGTTCCCGGTGGAGCGCTGCGCATACCCTCAAAGAGATCGAGGAGGCGGAGGCCGAGGCGGCGGGAAAGCGCAAGCACCGCGAACCCGGAATCTCTCGCCGTCCTGCGGAAATACCTACCTGAATCAACTAAGATATTCGAAGAGATGCTTGAGGAGCTGATTTGATGGAAAGCCGGGTTAAGCAGGAGAAGCTTGCAAAAGCTCGTATCGAGAAGGCCAAACCCGTCTTTATTGAGATGTTCGGCTATGAGCCTATGTTCTACGGGCACATTTGCGAATATGCCGACCTTCTTGAAGAGTCCATCTCGTCCGGTGAGTCTAAGCTTATGGAGCATGACTCTAGCATCTTCCTTTAGCCCATCAATCGGCTAATCGGTCTAACCGCTTGCCTAGTTCAGCCCCGCCACGGCGGGGCTTTTTTATGCCGGGGCGAACCCGCGAGGCGGGGCCGAGGGCGTGGCATGTGCAGGGTTTCGGCGTTTCGCCGGGACATGCGCTACGAGGCCGCCGGGGAGGCGGCGGGGGCGCAACATGGGGAGCGCCGGGACGAAACGGAGAGACGAGGAGGAGACATGGCGACTCGATTTATCGGGGGCATAAGCGCCAAGGGGTTGCCGGAGATAGAGGGCGCGGTACCCGCTGCGGGGGGGGTTGTCGTTGAGGTGGACACGGCCCTAGAGCCGGGGCGGGGCGATCTGGTGGCGTGCTCGACCGCCGACGATTGTCCCTCAGCACCCCAGATAGCCCAGATTCGGCGCGTTGACGCCGAGGCGGGGACGTTGGAGGTGCAGCCGTTGGACACGGCCCTAGAGGCCGCCACGGTGGCCCGGGACGCCAAGCCGGAGGACGGGCTTACCGTTGACGGCGTGATAGTGGCCGCCTACGCCCCCGTCTACGTGAGGGGCCGTGGCGGGGCGCATTGGCTCAGGGCATAGCGCCCGAGGGGGCGGCCCCGTCGCCGGGGCGGTATCGGGGCGCGGACTCCGTAGACCAAAACCGCGCTCGTTCCAAGCCGATACCGCGCCGAGGGCGGGGCCGTTCAATCTCAATAATCGCAAGCCTAGAAAAAGGGGCCGTATCCCGGTGCGCGGGGTGCGGCCCCGCTGCTTTAACGTCAACTGTGTCACCCATTAAAAAAGGGCGAGGAGGGGCACACGGGCCGTTCAACCTTAAGTTTCTGAAGCCCTAAAAAGAGCCGGAGGAGGCGCAGGGGACAACGTGCCGAAAACGGTTTTGCCGGAGTTTGGTCTACATTTGGTCTGTTTCCGTGGTCTACGGAACCGAAAAAGAGAAACAGGCCAAGCGCTCTAAGCTCTTGACCTGCTGTTTTGCGTGGAGCGGGCAACGGGACTCGAACCCGCGAGTGTCAGCTTGGGAAGCTGATGCCTTACCACTTGGCGATGCCCGCATATGTGGGGGATAGTATAACGCGGTTGTCTTGTTCGATACAAGGGTGGCGATGCTTGTTTTAGCTGTGGAGATTCGTTTGAAAATCGCGTCAATTGTGGAGACGAGGACCTTTGACTTCCTGTTCTCCTTCTCTTCTACCTGCGCTTTTGCTTGATTGTTGTATTTGAGCTCAATTTGTCAGGAATTGGGCAAGCTTTTGGTCAGCTTCCGGTACTTACCCGCATGAACCTCGGGGGTAGCCTCGTCCCAAGCGCCGCAGCCTCCCCGTGCGGCGCACGAGGGATAAGGAGCAGCCATGTCCAACGCACCCACGCACTCTGTCCACAGCGCAATCGCAACAGGCCCGCTGCTCCTGCTCCTCTTCCTACTCATCAGCTGCTTGGCGCCGGGATCCGCACTTGCCATCGACGGCTACGATCAGCTTGGCTTCCGCACCATTAGTGACGATTGCGGGCCCTTCCTCATCGGTAAGTACGAGGCTCAAGACGCCTCAATCGCGTACTGCATGAACCAGGAACGTCCCGGTCCCACCAAGCCGGGTGGCCCATGGCTCAACTTTGATCAGGGCTGGGTATGGCTCGACGACGAGTTCGCGGCGATCGTTTGTCACGGATATCCTTCTGCCACGTCGTTTGGCGGTTACAGCCTGTCGCCCGATCGCGCCCGCGCCGCCACCCAACTTGCCGTATGGATGCTTAACGGCACCACCCATGTCGACGGCACTTACTCCTACACAACAGCTCAAGGCAAGACAAAAAGTGGGCATTTTACCGCCGACAATGAGGTCGTGGCTGCCGCACGGTGGCTTCACGACAATGCAAAATCGGGAGGCATCAAAGCCGCTCCGCACCGCGCACGGCGCTATTTGGGACCCATATCGGGCGGCAGCAAACGTCAAGACATGCTCTACGTACTGCCAGCGGTCTCCGTTTCTTTCCAAAAGCAGTCCGCGAACACCGTCATCACCAGCGGAAACGACATCTATCAGTTTGACGGGGCAACATTCGATATCTTCGAGAGCATGAGCGACGCACGCGTCGGCACGCTCAAAATGGACGGCAACGGCCGAGCACAGGCAACACTTTTGCCCAACACGGCATACTACCTGGTAGAGACAAAGGCACCGGCAGGCTATATCCCTCGACGTGACCGGATCCCCTTTACCACGGAGGGCGGTGGTGGCCATGTCACAATCGATGAGCAGCCAGGCACCATCACGCTACGCATAATAAAGCTTGACGCCGCAACGGGTGCCGGAGCCCAAGCGGGGGCCTCGCTCGCCGGCGCCGAGTTTACCTGCGTCTCTCAATCCACCCCCGGATGGACGCAAACCCTCACGACCGACGAAACCGGTCGAGCAACCCTTGATAACGTTCCCCTTGGAACCTTCACCATCTATGAGTCGAAGGCCCCCGAGGGCTACCTGCCACCCAGCGACAGCTGGACCTACACCGTTGGAGCCGACCAGTTGGGCGATTCGGGCGTCGTCGAGCTCGAATCGCGCATTTCAGATATTCCGATTGCATTTGACCTTGAGATTTCCAAATTTAAAGATCATGGCAACAGCGATCAGTCTGGCTTGGAACAGCCCGCTGAAGGCGTTGTCTTCGAAGTCATCAGCAATAGCTCACAACAGGTTGTTGGAACGTTAACCACAAATATCTATGGTTTTGCCTCCACCAAAGACCAGCCCGAAGCATGGTTCGGCGCGGGCAAGCGGCCCGACGGCGTCCACGGAGCCATCCCCTATGACCGTGCCGGCTACACAGTTCGGGAGGTCCCAGAATCCGTCCCCGAAGGCTTTAAACAGGCAGGAGAATGGGCCGTCTCGGCTGAACAGATTGCCGACGGTGCCGAGCTTCAGTACATCGTGGACAACCATGCCCTGTCGACGCATCTCCAGATTGTTAAGCGCGACGCTCAGACCGGTGCCGCAGTTCCCCTTGCAGGTTTTAGCTTCCAGTTGCTCGACAGCAACCACGAGCCCATCTCACAAACGTGCTGGTATCCGACCCACAATGTCCTGAACGCCTTTACGACCGACACAACTGGTACCGTCACGCTGCCCGAGTCTCTTAACCCGGGCACCTACTACGTGCGAGAGGTCTCGGCAAAGAAGCCATATCTTGTCGGAGAGGACCTCGCGATAACAATCCCCGCCGACAGACATCTAACGCCCGTTGCGATTGCCTCATACTTCGACGACGCGGCAACCGGAAGCATCGAAATCGTAAAGTCCAACGCTACCGATGGACACAACCTCATGGGGGCCGTGTTTGACATCCGGGCTGCAGGCGATATTGTTCGCCCCGACGGCAGCATCGTTGCCCTGGCCGGCGAAACTGTCGCCACGGTAACGACTGACGAGCAGGGGTCAGCCCGCGCGAGCCATCTTTCGTTGGGATGTGGAACCGCATGCTACGAAGTCGTTGAGACCCAAGCCCCCGAAGGATATCTCCTGGACCAGAATCCCCATACGGTCGAGCTTTCATATGCCGACCAGACAACGCCCGTCATCGAGGCCCATCTCGGAGTATCCGACGATTTCACCAAGATCGATATCTCAAAAGTCGACCTAACCGGAAAACAAGAGGTGGAGGGCGCTCGGCTTACCCTATTTGGACAAGACGAAAACGAAATCGACGCTTGGACCTCATCCGCTAAACCGCACCGTATCGAACATATTGCGCCCGGCACCTACACGTTGCGCGAAATGATGTCCCCGCGGACCTATGACCTTGCCGAGGAGATAACGTTTGAAGTGAAGGCTACGGGAGAAGTCCAATCTTTCGCAATGAAGGACGCACCGATCGAGATCAAGGGACAGGTCGACAAGCGTCAAGAAATTGCCCAGCCCACCGGGGATGGCCTCTTGGCTAACGGCGATGGCAAAAACCGCGCCGCGACACAAGCCGATGCGGAAGGGTTTTTCTCCTACACCGTCGATGCGCGAAACGAGTCGACCACCTGGGTTGATGAGTTCACGATTACCGATGATCTTGAGTGCGCCAAGGACGGTACGGCAAGACTCGTCTCAATCGAAACCCCTATTGCCATCGGCGACCTCAACGGTCTGTGCAACGTGTGGTACCGCACAACGCCACTGGGCTCGTCAGGCATCGACGAACAGGCAAACGCAACACTTGACGATGGACATGAAAACCCCTGGCTTGAGTCCGACGAAGTTAAAGAGAGCTTGGGCGGGGACCGTCGTCTCGTTGATTACGAAGGCTGGCAACTCTGGAAAACCGATGTCCCGACCACAAAATCAATCACGCTTGAGGTAAATGAGCTCGACCTTCCCGTCGATACCATCGTAACGGGCATTCGCCTTGAGTACGGTGCGGTGGACGCCGACTTTGCAACCAGGTGCGACGAAGATTCTTGGAAGCGCGAAGACCTTAAAAACGAACATGACGATCTCGATGACGCCAAGGCAACCCTCGGTACAGACGCCCGGAGTGCAGTAGTCCATATGCAGGCAACTTCTTCCTATACGCCCCAGGCACCAGTTGCCAACAGCGCCCGTGTCGACCTCTGTCGCAACGGCGGCGGCGACAAACTTGAGTCACATGACGAGGATCGTGTCGTTCAGCGCTGCACCCTACCGCAGGACCTACCGGCAACAGGATCAGTTCCCATCGCCGCCTGCATCACCGCGCTCCTGACCTCGGGTGCGGCAGCCCTATGGTTCGCTCGCCTTAGGTCGATCCCAAAGAAGCGCTAACGCGATAAAAAGCGGGCGAGTCAGTCTCCCGCCTCGCCCGCTTTCAATCATTTAAATCGCCACATCTACTCGGCAGATGAAGATCCGCTGTCGACGAGCGCCTGCTCGGACTCGGGGATTCCATCGGCACCCGTACTTTGCTCTTGCTCCACCTCTTCGCTGATTGCGGATGCGGGGGTCGACCCCTTTACACCCACGATATAGGCAGCCCCAAATCCCAAAGCGACGGCAATAAGGGTCAGAATCAAATAAACAGGCCAATGACGTTTAATGAACGAAAACACGTTGACTCCTTAGAGCTCCGCCTACGAACGGCGGATAACCTCGGTCACGACCTCGGATACCGTGGCAATGTTCGTCGGGTTAACGTTGTGGGGCAGGTCGTCCTCGGTGTGAGCACAAGCCAGGCGCGTGCCGTCCACACCGGCGATGGTGAGGGCACGACGGCTCGCCTCGAGTGCGGCATAGGCATCGGTCTTGGCATAGGGCATCTCGAGCGCACCACAATCGACATGGAACGACTTGCAGACCTTGCTGACCAGATTCATGATGCGGCGGTCGCCCTTAAGCAGCTGCTGCTCGCCCTCGACCGTCACTACCGAAAGCCTACCGGCGCCGACGGATTCAAGATTGATGAAGAATACGCCGCGGAGCTTATCGCGATGCGAGGCCAAGAACGCCTTCATGCCGGCGCCATCACAATCCGAGGCACCCGTCGCCACAAACCAGATATCGTGACCAAGCAGTTCGTCATCGCCCATAGAAGCGACAGCCGAGAGCATGTCCTCGTCAGATGCACCATCGGAAGACGTGGCGCCGCCCTTCCAGCCGTCGTTATCGTCCTCGAAGTTATCCCACGAGCCGATACCGCGGCCAGACTTCTTAGCATCGTAATCGTCTTCGACACCCAGCCAGTCACTCATGCTGTCCTGATCGTTTTTCTTTTTACGACCAAACAGACCGCCCAGACCGCGCTTGCGGGGCTTGGGCGCGGCCGAAGCGGGAGCCGAGATGGTCTCGAGCGGCTGCGCGCCCGACGCGACGGGCATGGAAGGTGCAACGGGCGCCGACGTGGGCTCGGGACCCTGCGCCGTCGCGAAGGGGTCATCGACCTGAGCCGAGGGGTCGGGAAGGTCGAACAGTGACGTGCGAGACGCAACGTTAGCCTGCTTCATCGACGGCAGCGACGGATCGGGAACCGAAGTCAACGGCGACGAGGAGGGCGTAGGCACCGGAACTGACGCCGGATCGGGAACATTCATCTGCGGGCGCGGCGTGGCCTGAGACGAAATCTGCGCCATGAGGGAATCGACCGTTTCGTCCTGAGTGGGGGCGACGTTGGCAACCGTGGAGCCAGAACCACCCGGAGTCGGCATGGTGAAAATCTGCGTGGAGTAAGGTCTCGACTCGTCCGTCTCGGGCGCCTCGGAAACCTCGGAGACCACAGCTGCCTCATCCTGCTCGACCTCGGCCGAATCGTTCTGCTCAACCGCTACGTGCTGCTCTTCCTCAGCACTGACCTCAACGACCTGGTCTTCGGCAGCATCCAGGACTTCAACCGCATCGGCGGTCTCGGCATCGTTTGCCACAGCGGCCTGATCATCGGAAGCCTCAAGGGGCTCAGCAATCGCGGTGCCCTGTTTTTCAAACGTTATCGTGGCATCGAACTGCGCGGCGTCGAACGACATGGTGCCATCAACGGGCTGCTGGGGCTCGAAAGACGTCGTCGCCTCAACAACATCAGCGGATGCCGGTTGCTGGGACTCAAAAGACGTCGTAGCTTCGGCAGCGTCGACGGCCACGGGCTGCTGAGCCTCGTTCTGTTCGAACTCCTGCGCCGCACGCTCACGCTCCGCCTCGGCTGCCTGCTGCTGAGCGACAGCCTCCTGCTCGGCAGCCTCGCGTGCGATGGCGCGCTTTTCCTCAAAGTCGTCGATGAATTTCTTGCCCTTTGCAAATGCACCCTTAAAGAAGCTGGAAGCACTGGCCCCAATCGAAGAGAAGGCGGATGCAATATCGGCATGGGGCGTCGCCGCGGGAATCTCGGCCGAGAAATCGGTATCACTCTCGTAAGACACGCGTCGCGGTTGCTCGGCATAATCATCGTCAGACTCGTCCGCGACGTCCTGCGCCGGCGCGGCGGGTGCCAGAATGTCCAGTCCCGCTGCGGGATCGATTGCAGGCATAGCCTCGGACTCCGCAACGGCAGGAGAAGCCGCAGCGGACCCGTCGTCCGCAACAGCGGCGGGTGCAGGTGCATCCGCGACGGGGGCA
Source organism: Collinsella sp. (assembly GCA_052364855.1). Lineage (GTDB taxonomy): Bacteria > Actinomycetota > Coriobacteriia > Coriobacteriales > Coriobacteriaceae > Collinsella. Next base: position 2,133 of record DAWEIC010000006.1, on the reverse strand, counting down.
GGCTCGGGCTCGAATGTCGGCTCCTCGCCCTCCTCGTAATCGAGCGTACAGGACTCGGGAAGCATGCCGAGTGCGCGGATGGCATCCGAACCAAAGCGGATGTTGCCGGCGGCATTGCGATAGAGCTTAGGCTCAGGCTCGCTGGGCTCGACCACAACAGACTCCTCCGCCGACTCGGCAGCGGGAACCTCGGCAGCAGGCTCTTCGACTTGGACAGCCTGGCCCTGTGCCTCGGGCACAATGGAGCCGATCAGCGTCTCGTCGGCAGATGCACCCTCAAAGCCATCGATCTGCTCGTCGAAAGCCTCGCCTTGTTCGGACTCGAGCTGATCATCGGAAGCGATCGGCTGGCCAAACTCGTCCTCCTCGTAGGTAGGCTCTTCGTACTCAATGGTGTTGCCATAGTCGTTTTGCTGCTGGGCCGCGGCATATTCCGCCGCCGCACGTGCCATCTCCTCGGCGCGACGTTTTTGCTCACCAAAATAGGTGTCGAATGGAACATCGTCGGGGAACTCATTCTCGCCCTGGAAGGGGGCGACATTGTCCATAACGCCAAGCAAAGCGGCGACAGAAGATTTGTTGCACACCGCGCCGGACGTATAGGGAAGGATGTAGCGATTGGAGATGATGTTTGCCGCGTTGGCGAGCGCAACGAGAGAGGCGAGAATCGCGACGATCCACAGCAGAACCTTGAGCGCGCCGGGAAGCGGCAGGATACGCAGGACGGCGACGGCAGCGGGGGCAACCGTGGCGACGGGCAGCAACTTAGCGATGAGCGCGCGGTACGAAGCATAGGGCTCGCGGGCAAGCAGCTCGGCGCGAGGGGAGTCGTAATGTGCGACAACGACCACCGGGCGATTGCGCGGGGACGCGAGCGGGCCAGAAGCCTTGTGATAGGCGATGACATTTTGGCTCACGCCCGTCTTTCCCAGCCCCGAAATCACGGGATGCCCGGTACGCTCGAGCACATAGAGCACGGCACCGATGATGGCCAGCAGGGTACCGACCAAGCCGATGCCGCCACCGATACCCATAAGCAGGGCGCCGACAAACGCAAGGATGCCGGTGATAGCAAATGCCAGCCTGCTCGGCGCGGGAGCATTAAACTCCTGCACCTCGGGATCAAAGCCATGGTTGCGGAAAATCTGAGCGATATCCTCGGCAGCCAAGCGCTCTTCTTCGCTGCATGCCGGCGTGATGCCGGTGTTCTGCAGCAGGTGGTTGATATAGTTCTGGGTGTTCGCCATGTGCGCTCCACATCCATAATCCGACAAATAGGCCCAATGCATGCACATTAGAACCGTATATAGTCGAAAGTATACCCCGAGCGAGCGCAAACGACCGAATTCGGGCCATCTTAACGCCCCGAGCGGACAAGGATATAGCCTAATCTCCATATCGGACTAAAATCATGGCAGCAAACCACCTTCTCATGCGAGGACTCTATGACGGCAAGCGACGCGACCGCGACAATTAAAAAGGGAAATTCGGAGCCCAGTTTCGATAAAACGGCTCAGCGCATCCTCAATCTTTTCTTTGTGCTCAACAGCTCCCCCGAACCGCTGACGACCGAGCAGATCGTCTTGGATTCTGACCTGGGATATGGCTCGGGCAATATCGACTCGGATAAGCGCAAGTTTCGGCGCGATCGTGACAAACTGCTCGAGCGTGGCATCTTAATCAAGGAGGTTCGCCCCGCCGGTGCGCAGGAGACCGAGGAAAGCTCGTGGACAATCGACCGCGAGCACACCTTTGCAGCAGGCGGCCTCATCACCGCAGACGACGCCGATATCCTGCTCAACGCCATCGACCAGACACTAGCGGCCGGCTCATCCACCTTTGCCGCACCGCTTGCCGATATTCGCTCCAAGATTGCCTATCTCACCGGCAGGGCGACGGTAGACGAGGCGCCGATCAGCCGCTCTCCCACCGTCGATGCGGTTTGGAGCGCCTTTGCCGAGCGTTGTGCGCTGCGTTTTTCATATCAGAACGGACGCGGCGAGCAGAAAGAGCGTACCGTCCGCGTCTACGGCATGTTCGAGCGCGAGGGCGTGGCGTATTTCTGCGGCCTCGACAACGTCACCGACGACATCAGGACATTCCGCTGCGACCGTATCGTTCGCGCTTGGCGTC
>DAWEIC010000005.1:0-32502 GCA_052364855.1 Collinsella sp. | reverse complement strand
TCGGAAGCCTTGAACTCATCGGCATACATCAACCACGCGATCACGGCACCCGCAAAGCCGCCGAGCATATCGGCAACCATGAAGGGGATGCAGCTGCTCCACGGCACCAGGCCGACGATGCACTGGGCAAGCACCATGGCGGGGTTCATGCACACGGCGCCGCCAAAGACAAACAGGCAGACCGAGATGCCAAAAGACCAAGTGGTGATGGCAAACATATGGCCGGAGCCCTGATACTTGGTGCCCTTGAGCACGGTATCGCAGTGCACGCCCACGCCAAAGATGATCATGAGGGCCGTTGCGCCGAATTCGCAAAGGAGTTTGGTAAGCATAAAACCTTATCTTTCTTGTCGGTTATAAACGATTCGTTTAGGCCGCGCGCTAGTGCTGAGCGACGACAACGCCCAGGCCATCGGGAATGACGGCCACCTTGGCATCGGCACCCTTCATCTCAAAGGCTAGCTTGAGCGCCTCCTCGAGGGTGTTGACCGGCGTCATGTGCATATCCTTAATCATCTGGTGATCGCACAGGTCGGTAACCATAATCACAGGGTGATGTGCCAGGATGCGGGCGAAAATCTGGCTCGTCCACTGATCGGGCAGGGTCTCGTCCTTGGGACGATCGATGCAGGCACGCTCAAACTCCGCCGGATCGTTGTCGGCGATGTTGTGATAGAAGCCCTCGCCACCGTGACCGTCGGCACAACCGGCAACGTCGATAATCACACCGCCCTCGGGAAGCGTGGCCTCGGCAGAGCACATGCCCTTCACGGCCTGGTAGATGTTCTGGTCGAGCGGGTAGCCGCCGTTGGTGGTGATGGCAATCTCGCACTCGACGGGCTCAACGCCGGCAAGGCTCTTCACGAACTCGCAGCCAGCCTCGTGTGCCTTGTGGATGTCACCGGCGAAGGAGCCGATGACCTCATGCTTGCCGTTGAGAACCACGTTGAGCACAAAGGCAAGGTGAGCCATCTCGGCAGCGGCAAACATGTCCTCGCTCACGTGGTTGTGGCACAGGTTGCCTGCACGCGAATGAGAATCGTTCACAAACTGGCCGTTGTGGTTGTACATGATGGTCTTGTAGCTGGCGATGCCGGGCAGGACGGACTTGCGGCTGCCGGAGAAACCAGCAAAGAAGTGCGGCTCAATGAAGCCCTCGGCAAGCAGCAGATCGCAATCGGCGGCAATCTTGTTGATGATGCACTCGCCACCAGAAGGCAGGGTGCCGATCTTTTTCATCATGCTGTCGTCAGTCGCGACGTGCATAACGATTTCCTCGTTGGCAACGATCTCCTCGCCGTACTTGTTGACGAGCTCCTCGTGCGTCGACGGACGATGCATACCCGTAGCAACCAGAATACGCACGCGAGCCTCGGGCGCAGCGGAATGGATGTGATGCAGCAGAATAGGCATCGTCACACGCGAGGGAACGGGACGCGTATGATCGGAGCTAATGATGACAATATCCTTCTTGCCAGCACAAAGCTCCTCGAGCGAAGGCGAGCCATAAGGGTTGGCAAGCGACTCCTCTACCAGTTCTTCCTGCGATTTCGTGGTCTTAAACTCGTTTTGATGACCCTCCATCACACCCGCGAAGTTCTTATCCTCGAGCTCCAGATGCAACGTCTTGTGGTCAAACGGCAGTTCACATTCAAACAATGACGAGCGCCCTCTTCCTTTCAACTGACACACTAGATAAACCGTTGGAAGGATACGCCGCTCACCGAAAAACACCACCGTCCACCGACTCATTAACACAACGTTCATATTTGACCCACAACAAAACGGCCGCGATCCCAAACGGGACCGCAGCCGCTACAGTCGTAAGGCGAGAAGCGCCACATGCATCTCAATCCCGATCGATAAGACGCGAGGCGCGAAGCGCCAAACGCGCCGCCGGGACAGACCCCATCCAAAACGCGCGAAGCGCACCATCTTTTCTCCAGCCAGTAATCCGCCGAAGACCGGACATCGCAGGGTCCGCCATTAGTTTACTTTTAGGCACACTCCGCAGGACGCAAGAAGCCCTCGCCGCACGAAGTGCGCAGCGAGGGCTTCTTGCATGTCCGAGGACGTGCCTAAAAGTAAACTAATGGCGGACCCGGACGACTACAGGGCTATCGATTACCCCGTGTTCTGCAGTCCTGCCGAGACGCCGGTCACAGTCGAAAGGATCAGGCTCATGTACTCGGCCTTCTTCTCCTCGGCCATCTCGTCCTGGTTCATACGCACCTCGCGAAGGGCGCGAACCTGGGCAATGGACAGGGCGTCGACGTAGGGGTTACGCACACGAACGGCGCAGCCGAGCACACGACGACGCTGCAGCGGCCACTCGTCACCGACGATGGCAAGGACCCACTTACGCGTGAGCTGCATCTCGGTGAAGACCTTCTCGGACAGATCCTGGCGATCGCCCAGGTGCAGATACATCTTGGCGATGCGCTGGTCAGTCTTGGCGATCGACATCTCGATGTTGTCGATAAAGGTGCGGAAGAACGGCCACTCCTGGTAGGCAGCCTTAAGCTGGTCCAGATCGCCCAACTGCTCACAGGCGGTGCCCAGGCCGTACCAAGCGGCCAGGTTAATGCGCGCCTGGCTCCAGCTGAAGATCCACGGAATGGTACGCAGGTCGTCGAGCGACTTGGCACCCAAACCGCGCTTGGCGGGACGCGAGCCGATCGGCAGCAGACCGACCTCGGTCAGCGGCGTCACGGTCGAGAACCACGGTGTAAAGTCCTCGGTGTTCAGCAGGTCCAGATAGCGCTCGTGGCTTACGGCGTTGAGCTTCTCGGCCATATCCCAGAACTTCTGCGTGGTCTCGGTGTTGGTCTTCTCGACACTCGGAGCCGACTGCAAAAGCGTTGCGGCGGCAACGGACTCAACATGGCGCTGAGCCAGCGTGCGGTTGCCGTAACGGGCAAAGATGACCTCGCCCTGCTCGGTGAGCTTAAAGAAGCAGTTGACCGAACCCTTGGGCTGCGCCAGCACGGCCTTGTTGGCCGGGCCGCCGCCACGGCCCACGGCACCGCCGCGACCGTGCATGAGCACCAGGTCGATATCGTTCTTCTCTGCCCACTTGGCGATGCGCTCCTGCGCGGAGTGCAGCGCGAGCATGGCCGTGGTAGGACCGGCATCCTTGGAAGAGTCGGAATAGCCCAGCATGACCTCCATGCGGCGGTTGGTCTGGGCAAGGCGCTTTTGCACCACGGGCAGCGTAAGCATCTGATCGAGCACGTCGACGCAGCCCTCGAGGTCCTCGAGCTGCTCGAACAACGGGATCACGTCGAGCTCGGGGACATCCTCCTCGTGTGCAAAGGACAGGTGCGCCAGCTCAAAGACGTCGGCCACATGCTGAGCGCTCTTGGTAAACGAGATGATGTAGCGGTGCGCCATCTTCTTGCCGTAGCGCTTTTGGATGGAGCCGATAGCGCGGAAGGTATCGATGACCTCGCGCGTCATGGGCTGCAGGTCGCCATGGATACCGTTCTCGTGGATATCCTTAAGGGCGCGGGCATGCACCACGGAGTGCTGACGGAACTCCATCTCGACCATATGGAAGCCGAAGGACTCGACCTGCCAGATGATGGTTTGGACCGGGCCGTAGGCAGCACGGACGGCACCGCAGGCGGCCAGCGAACGCTGGACGACGCGCAGGTCCTCCAGGAACTCATCGGCGCTGTGGTACATGGTGTCGGTGATACGACGGACGGTGGCGTTCAGGCGGTCGGCCATGACGAGCATGACGGCGCGATGCGGCTCGTGCTCGGAGATCAGCTCGGCGCGGGCCGTGTAACGAGGGCTCATCTCGACCTGATGGTTCCACAGGTTAATGAGCTCGGCAGACGGCTTGCTGTAGGTGGCCTCGAGCGTGAGGTTGCGGCCGATGCGGCGGCACTTGTCCTCGAGCTTGAGCACCATGTGCGTAAAGTACTTGGCGGCGACCTCACGGCTCACCTTGGCGGTGACGTTGGGGTTACCGTCGCGGTCGGAACCGATCCAGCTGCCGGGATGGAAGAACGCCGGGCACAGCGGCGGCACAGTACCGGCCTTGTCGCCCAGCACCCAATCGTCAAAACGACGATAGATGACGGGGATAACGTCGAACAGCGTGTTATCGAAGATGTCGATGATGGTATCGGCTTCCTCGACCGGCGTGGGCTTCTTGAGCGCGATGGGGCTCGTACGCACCAGGGCGTCGATCTCCTGCAGCATATGGCGCTCGTTCTCCACCAGGTCGGAGCCGCCCAGACGCGGACGCTCCTCCAGCAGGTTGGAGATACGGCGAATCTTGCCCTCGACGGCCTTACGACGGGCCTCGGTGGGATGCGCGGTAAAGACGGGATGGAACTCAAGCTTGCCGAGCAACTCGTTGGCGCCCTCGACGCCCAGCTCATTCACCAGCTGGTGATAGGCGACGGTGAGCTCGTTGGCGGGATCGACCTCGGTATCGGTCGACGCACCGGCCTCGCGCTCGCGCAGCTGCGCCACGCGGTAGTTCTCCTCCGACAGATTTGCCAGATGGAAGAAGCTCGTAAAGGCGCGAACGATGACCTGCTGCTTATCGAGCGGCAGGCTGTCGATCAGATCGACGACCTCACGAAATGCCACGGCGGTGGGCTCGTCGGCAGTGGGCACGCCCTGCTCGTCGACGGCCTCGTCGGCAGCGCGGGTACCGGGGTTGCCGGCATTGGCCACAATCTCGGCCAACAGAATCTTGTCGAACAGGTCCGCGATCTCGGGATCATACTCGCTAAGCACACGACGCTCCAGGCGCAGGAACAGCGCCAGATCATCGCGCAGCTCCTCGGGGATCTCGATCTCGGCGAGACGCTCCCTGGACTCGGCATTCGAGCCGATTCGGTTAACGAGGCGGTTGACCACGGCAGCGACGCGCGCCGCGGCTTCGGGTACAGACTGGTTGCTTAGGTTCTCAGCCACGTTTCCTCCCATTCCTCCTTCTATGCACGTAACATGCGGTATTCATTATAGGCGCTTGAGAAATACTTTCGACACTGATTGCGCTTTACCACACAAAAGTATTTTCTGCATTGCAAGGGTTTTTGCCCTAAATGGTCGTATTTCTCGGTGGGCGGCATACGTAAACGGGGGCATTCCGCATAAAAGCGAAACACCCCCGTAACAATCGCTCTCCATGAGCAGGGCACGTTAGCAGGCCCGCAGCTCAAAAAGATGCGCTACAGGCGCTCGCGAACCGCCTCGACCACGTTGGCCAGATCGACCAGTACCTCGTCATGGCTCTCCATGTCGCGCACCTTGACCTTGCCGGCGGCAAGCTCGTCGCCGCCCAGGACCAGGATGAGCTTGGCGCCCACCTTATCGGCCTGCTTAAACTGGGCCTTGAGCGAACGGCCCTGATAGTCGGCCTCGGTCACGATGCCTGCGGCGCGAAGCTCCTGCGTAATGGCAAAGACGTTCTGGCGCAGTTCCTTGCCGGCATTGGCGACATAGACGCACGGGGCCTCATCGGCACCCAGATCGCTGCCAAAGGCCTGCAGGGCCAGCAGGGCGCGCTCAAAACCGACGGCAAAGCCGACGCCGGCCGTAGGCTTGCCACCCTCGAGCTCGACCAAGCCGTCATAGCGGCCGCCGCCACCGATGGAGCCGACGCCGGCGCCAGGAGCCTCGACCTCAAAGACGGTACGGGTGTAGTAGTCAAGGCCACGCACCAAGGTGGGATCCTCGACATACTCGATACCCGCCGCATCCAAATAGCGCTTGACCTGCTCGTAGTGCTCGCGGCACTCATCGCACAGGTTGTCACCCATCAGCGGCGCGTCGGCCATGACCTCGCGGCAATGGTCGTTCTTGCAGTCGAAGGCACGCAGCGGGTTAAGCTCGGCGCGCTCGCGGCACTCGTCGCACATCTCGTCGGCGTGATCGAGGATAAACTGCTTGACCTGCTCGCGATAGGCCGGACGGCACTGGGCATCGCCCATCGAGTTAATGAGCAGACGGAGCTTGGAAAGATCGAAGCCCAGGCGCTTGTAGAACTCCATGAGCATGATGATGCACTCGGCGTCTGCCGCCGGATCGGGAGCGCCGAGCCACTCGATGCCCACCTGGTGGAACTGGCGCAGGCGGCCCTTCTGGGGACGCTCGCCGCGGAACATGGCCTCGGCGTAGTACGCCTTAAACGGCGTGGAGCCCTGGGGCACCAGATTGTTCTCGACGACAGCGCGCACCACGCCGGCCGTGCCCTCGGGGCGAAGCGCCAGGCGCTGCTTGGGCTTGAGTTTGGTGTCGGCGCCCTCGGTAAAGACGCGCTCCAGGTTGGCACCGCTGAACACGCGGAACATTTCCTTGCGCACGACGTCGGTCGACTGGCCGATACCGTGGACAAACACGTCCACCTGCTCGATCGCGGGCGTCTCGATGGGTTTAAAACCAAACGGCTCGAACACGCCGGCCGCAATCTGCTGCATCTTTTGCCAGGCGCGCATCTCGGCGCCGATAAGGTCGCGGGTTCCCTCCGCCTTCTGTGCCTGCATGGGCAAACACCTTTCTTTTGTATCGCGTCATAGGTAACGGTCATTATACGGCACAAATACAAACAGCGGCGGCGCGTCTGACCGAACGAGGGTATGGGGACTCGTTCGGCCAGACGCGCCGCCGCTGTTTGTGATCCCTTTTCCTCCGTCCCCTTCGGATCACGTGATCCCTTGGGGACGGAGGAATAGGGATTATTTCGTAGGCCCGTGGCCGCCTTGGAAACCGAATGATGGTACGAGCATCCATTCGGCTTCCAAGGCGGCCACGGACAGAACGGGACGAACAGAAAAGAGCGACGAACGCCTACTCCCCCGCCACGCTCGCGCGCAGCTTGGCGGCGATGGGCTCGGATACCAGCATGAACACGAGCATGACCACGGAGCACGCCAGGCACACAATCCAGGCGCTCGCAAAGGAGCCCGTAGCATCGAACAGCACGCCCGAGACGATGGCGCCCACGGTGCCCAAGATTGCCTTGAAAGACAAGGGCATAGGCCTTATGGCCATGCCCGCAGGCTTGAAAGGCAAGGTTGGGTGCTACCGGTGGTCGGCGATATAGCCCAAAGCGACCGCCGTGTAAGCCGCGGCGCCGAGCGGCAGCTCGGCATCGCTAAAGCGTGCCTTGGGATGGTGCTGGGCAAAGTGTTCGTCCGTATCGGTCACAGCAGCGCCAATCGTAAAGTACGCGCTCGGGATCTCGCTCGAGATAAGCGCAAAGTCCTCGCTCGCCATGGCGTGGAACAGCGGCAGGAAGGCGACCTTGGGCAGCGTCGCACCCACATAGCCAAGCGAAGCCTGGGTCATGTTGTCATCGAGGACGAGCGGGGGAACATCCGAGAGGGTCTCGATGGCCGCCGGCGTGCGATAGGTCGCGGCAACACCTTTGACAACCTCCGCGATGCGGGTCTTGAGGTGCTCCATGAGCTCGACGTCGAAGCCGCGCAGTGTGCCTTCCAGCACGCAGGCATCTGGAATGACGTTGGCCGCTTGGCCACCGGCAAACTTACCCACGGTCAGTGCGACCTCCTTGGCCGCCGGCACTTCGCGAGCGATAAGCTCCTGGAGTGCCAGGTGCACATGCACACCGGCCGTTATGGGGTCGATGCAGATCTCGGGGCTGGAGCCGTGGCCACCCTTGCCCTGCAGCGAGATGCGGAAACCGTACACGCCCGAGAGCGCCGGACTCCCATAGAGCACCAGGCCAAGCGGCGATTGGCTGTTAACGTGCATGGCAAAAGCCGCCTGGGGACGCGGGTTCTCGAGCAAGCCGTCGGCGATGGCAGCGCGCGCTCCCTCAAAGGTCTCCTCACCCGGCTGGAACAACAGTTTGACGGTGGCATTGGCGTCGACGAGCTCGCCCTCGCGGGCCTTGAGCAGGCGCGCCGCACCAAGCAGCGCCGTCGCGTGCATATCGTGTCCACATGCGTGCATGCAGCCATTGGTGGATGCAAAGGGCTCGCCGGATTCCTCGACAACGGGCAGGGCGTCCATGTCGCCACGCAGCATAACGACCGTTCCGGCCTGTTCGTCCGTGCAGACGCCATTGCCTTGGGCCGCGGTGGCACCGGCACCGACAAGGCCCACAACGCAGGAACCATCGACGAGCGTGGTAAATGGAATGTCCATCTCGGTCAGGCGCGCTTGGATATACGCAGAGGTCTGCGGGAGGTTATTACCCAGCTCGGGCATCTGGTGTAAATCGTGTCGCCACGCAGCGAGCTCGCCTGCAAAAGCCTGAGCCTCTGCAACAAGACCGTCACCGATAGCGGCCTGCGCCGCCACGGTGGCCTTGGGCGCTGATTGCGGTTGAAAATCGGACAGAGCTGGTGCCATAGATGCCCCCTAGTAACGTTTTTGCAGCAAGCACTTTGATAGCGTAAAGTGCAAGGTACAACTTTAAGGGTGGCGCATAAAAAATGCCGCCCCGGGAGGGCGGCGCAACAAGTTGTTTACAATTGCTGGCGCGGCTTTTTGCGCAAAAAATCGAAGTGAGTCTCGCTCAAGACAATCGACAGGAAGATAAGCACGAAGCCGGCGAGCAGGCGCGAGGTGAGCGCCTCCCCCATCAGCAGCACCGAAAACAACACGCCCGAAGGCGACTCCATCGAAAGGAGCAGCGAGCCCGTCGAGGCCGGGACATGCGCCAGGCCGACGTTTTGGATGAGCAGGGCCACGCACGTACAGCCCACCGAGAGAAACGCCATCACACTGATAAAGCTCGGCGTCCAAACGGACAGAGGCGCTTGGGTCTCGAATAGCAGCGACGAGATCAGGCTCAGCACGCCGTTGCCCACAAACATCCAAAACGTGATGACGTTGATGTCCATTTTGCGACCGTACTTGGCGGTCACCGCCATCTGGACGGCGAAGAAGACCGCGCCCGCCAGCGTAATGACGTCACCGATGTTGAATTCAACGCTATCGAGGGCCACCAAGCCAATGCCCGCCAAGCACAGCAGTGCCGCGCCCAGGTTATAGCGGGTGAGTTTTTCGCCGCTCAGAAAATAGCTCGCGAACGGCACGAGGATGCAATACGTGCCCGTCAAAAAAGCATTCTTGCCCGCCGTGGTGTGCGCCAGGCCGACTGTCTGCAGGACGTAGGCGGCCCACATTAGTGTGCCCATTCCAAGTCCGACGATAAGGTTGCGGGCATTGAGGTGCGCGATGATGCGCTTGTGGAAGATGACAAACATGACCAACGCCGCAGGCAGAAAGCGCACGTAGAGCAGTTCAAACACCGGAATGGTGTCGAGCGCGTCCTTCATGGTCGTAAAGGAGTAGCCCCAGACGACTGCCACCGAAAGTAGCAGAACCTTCCAGAACAGCGGAGAGCGAGCGCCCGCGCCCCGGGGAATACCACCCGCGCCCAAATCCTCACGGGCCACAGGGCTATCGGGCATGTTTTCGATTTCGCTGGCAGCGTATTGGGCCATGGAACATCCTCACACTCAATCTGGGCGTGGTGTCCGCACGCGTATGGCTGCGTGCCGCCTCATGGTCAAATAAAAACAGGGCGCACCGGACCCCCGGCACGCCCCGCTACTGTAGCAACAACCAAGCAGCCCACGCAATTCACCCCGCTAAAGCGACGGCAGAGTAAACCTCAATGTTTTGTCAATGTCACGCTGTTGCACTAAATAAGTTTCGTGCTTTCAAGCTTTTCGATAATCCAGTCGTTGGCTTTGATGACCGGGCGGCGGAAGACGACGCCCAGGGCCAGCGACGGAATCAGGTAGCTCGCCAGAATGCCCAGCTCAACCCAGTACTCCATATGGTAGGCGCCAGCCATGGCGGCATGCATGGCGTTGATGCCGTGAGTAAACGGCAGGAACGGATAGATCGCCTGGAACACGGGGCCTGTCATCTCGATGGGGAACGTGCCGCCCGAACCGCCGACCTGCATGACCAACAGCACGACTGCGAGCGCCTTGCCGATATCGCCAAACGAAACCGTAAGCGTGTAGACGATATTGGAGAACACGAGACTCGCGACCCAGCCCGCCAGCACAAACTGCAGCGGGTCGTCGCACTGGATGCCAAAGAACAGGATGTCGCCCGCACACACGAGCGTTGCCTGCAGCAGGGCCAGACCGCCAAAGAACAGGTAGCGGCCCAGGTAGATCTCGTGCAGGCGCACGGGGATGAGCTCGTTGATAAGCTCATCGTCAACCGAGACCTTCATCATGGCCGCCAGCACGATCGAGCCGACCCAGAGCGACAGAATCGTGTAGAACGGCGCCATGGCCGAGCCGTAGTTGCGGATCGGATAGACCGGCTTGCGATCGAGCGCGACGGGACCGGAAAGCGACACGGCCAGACCCTCGGGATCGTTGCCAATCATCGTCTTGATCGTGGCGAGGTCATCCGACATCAAGGCGCCGTCGAGCTCGTCCTTAAACGCACTGATCTTGTCCGACGCCTCGCCCAGCTGATCAGAAGCCTTGTTGACCAGCTTTGCAGCCTTGGAGAGGCCCTTTGCCAGCGAACCGGATGCGTCGGTCAGGCCGCCTACGGCGCTATCCAGGTCGCCCGAGATGCCATCAAGCGAGTCCAGAATGCCCGAAACCGTCTTCTTGAGCTCCTTGGCCTTAACCGAGAACGTGGAATCGTAGTCGGACTTGGCGCCCGAAATGCCCGCCTTGGCATCGGCGATGGCCTGATCGACCTCGGCACGCGTGCTGTTGACCTCTGCCATGCTGTCAGAAAGGGACTTAGCAGTTGCCGTCAAGTCCTTGGCGTTGTTGCGATACTCCACCGCGATCCTGCCCAGCGATGTTGCCACAGATTTAAGGCTCTCCTGGAGCTTTTCGTCACTGACCTGCTCGGCAAAGCCGCGGAGCTGGTCGGCCGTGGCGTCGATATCGTCGGCACGTGTATTGAGCGCCGCCGCGGCATCGTTGAGCTGAGACACCGTAAGGTCGACATGCTGATTCGCGGCATCGAATGCCTTCGCAAGCTCGGCGGACACGTTGTCGAACGAGCCCGCGCTTCCGTCAATCGCGGCGTTGATGGCGTCGTTGGCGGCCTTCAGCGCTTCTTTGGAATCGCTCATGCCGCTCTTGGCATGCTCCATCAACTGCTTGGTCGACTCATCGACCGTACCCGTCTGCTGGAGCATACCGCTCGCCGACGTCAACGAATCGGACGTAGAGCTCAAAATGCCCGCCAGCGACGAAGCATTAGCCTGAACGTCTTGCAGGTCCCCAATCGAATCGCCGAGCGTCGAGGACAGGTTGGCGATAAAGTTGCTGACCTGGTCGGTGCTCATGTAATCGAGCAGGCTGGACACCGTCTTAAGACCGATGCTCGTAATGGTCTCGGTAAAAGATTCGTTAACCTGGTTCTGAACGGCGCTCGAACCCTTCTCGGTCACGATCTGCGCAATGGCGTTGGCCTTCTGATTCTCGTAGAACTCGATATCGGCATGCTTCACGTCGGTCGAGAAAAGCGTCATCATGTCAGCGCTAAACGTTTTGGGGATAACGACGGCAGCATAGTACGCGCCCGACTTAACGCCCTCGATAGCCTTTTCGCGATTGTTGAGCACAACCCAATCGAAGCTCTCGTTGCCGCGTAGGGTGGCGGTCACGTTTTCGCCCACGTTAACCTCGACGGGGATCAAATCGCTCTCGTAACCCTCATCGGTGTTGACCACGGCGATCTTAAGATTGCCGGTGTTGCCGTACGGATCCCAGCTGCCGGCGATGTTAAACCACGCGTACAGACACGGTACGATAATGAGGCCCATCACGACAACCAAGCCGATCACGGAGCGAGACACGTTTTGGACATCGCGCTTAAACAGATGCAGGATGTTCTTCATTTATGCCTCACCTCCTTTGGAGTGCTTGCCAAGCGCGGTGGTATCTCCATCATTTGTGGCTGTGCTGTCGCTGCCCTGAGATTTATGGTGCGAGCCGATATGCGGCAAGCGGCCCGTGGACTGATCGCCGCCCTTGGCACCACGCTCGCTGGCGTTGAGGCCAAACATGTGGCGGGCGGCAGGAATGGCGGCCGTGTGTTCGCGCATCTCGCGACGCAGGTCCTCATCCGAAAGCGCCGAGATGCGCATCTGGGTATTGAGGCTCGCGCGGATATATTCGATATTGATAAGCCAGCCGCAGATGGCAATAACCGAGATGATCCAAATAACAAGCAGGATGATCTTGCCGTTATTGTCGATATCGAGAACCGTCGACAGGACAAAGAGCAGGACCTGAACGCCCACCACGGCGGCAAAACCGCCCTTGATGTAGTACGGGTAGCGATGTTCAAAGGCGACCGCATGATCGAGCAGTTCGCGACGGTACGAATCGGAATCGAGCATGACACGCATGGCCGTGCGCAGCGAGTAGCGCTGGCGCGGCAGGTCGTTGGACTCGCAAATCATCATACCGGTCGTGGAGAGCTGTTTATCAAAGAGCAGGTTAAGGTTGAGCAGCAGCGGACGCAGCTGCAGGCCGATAAAGAGCGCCACGATCAAGAACACGCCCAGAATGCACAGGTTAAACAGGTAGTTGAACGAATACATGCCGCCGACCGTCTCGCGCAGCAGATTGATGCCGTAGGTAAAGGGCAGCAGCGGGTGCAGCCACTGGAAGAAGCCGGGCATCATCTCGATGGGGTACATGCCCGACGAACCCGGGATCTGCACGATGACGAGAATGACGCCGATAGCCTTGCCGATATGCTTAAACGTGGTGGACAGCGCATAGATGATATTGACGTAGGTGAACGAAATGGCGATGCCGCCCAGCACGAACAGCAGCGGGCTGACGCACTGCACGCCAATCACCAGATCGCCTACCGTAACGATGATGGCCTGCAACGCGCCCAGGATCACCATGAGCAACCAGCGGCCAAAGTAGCCCTGACGCGCCGTAAAGCTGCCAACACCTTCACGGTCGACCTCGAGCTTGTAAATGGCGATGAGCACATAGCCGCCCACCCAAAGCGCCAGATTGGTGTAGAAGGGAGCGATGCCCGAGCCAAAGCTCTTGACCGGATAGATTGACTTGGACGTCAACTCAACCGGAGACGCCATGAAATCTGCCACGTCATTGACATCGACGCCCATCAGATCGGCCAGCTCGCCCATGGACTCGGAGGTCTGCAGCGCCGCGATGTCATTGGCGGCGGTTGCAAGCTTGTCCTGGACCTTGGCAAGCGAGGAATCGGTCTGGGACAGCGTGGTCTTGGCCTGGCCGAGCGTAGCGCTAAGCTGCGCCAACGTGCCGCGCGCATTTGCAAGTGTAGGTGTCATACCCGAGACGATACCGGTCAGGTCGCCCGAAACGGCAGCAAAAGAGTCGAGCGCGCTCGAGGCCTTCGGCAGCGCGTTTTGGCCCAAGTCCGTCTGGGCTTGGCCAAGGTTGGTCGCACCGGTATGAATTGCGTTATTGATAGCGTCACTGGCACCCGAAACAGCCGCTGCGTCATTCGCCATGGCGCTCGACTGCGCAGACAGACCGTCCTTGATGCTCTGAAGCTTTTCATTCTGCTCGCGGAGCAAATCGATGATCGATACAATGCGCGCGTCAATTTCCTTGGAACCTGTCGACGTGTCATTGACGAGAATTTCCAAGTGCCCGATAACGGCCTTATTGTGGTCGATCGTCGCTTGGAGAGACTCAAGCGAGTTGTCGATACGGGTAGTCGTAGATGCGACCGTGCCCGTCAGCTTGCCAATCGCAGCGTTTGCGGAGGCTGACGTCTTGGTGAGCGCAAGGCTGCCTTCCGAGAGCGCCTTGGAGAGCGAGGCGACAGAGTTGCCCGCCGTGGCGCGAGCCTCGCCCAGCAGGTCATTGCCCTGGGAGATCGCCTGCGTCAGCGACGGCGCCTGACCCTGCAGACCGGCAAGTGCCGCATCTGCCGAGGCAATGGAACCACTCGTCTTATCGATGGCGGCATTCATGTCGCCAATCGAATCACGCACTTCGCCCAACGTATCGGAAGCCTCTGATACCGAACCGGCCAACGAATCCTGAGTCTGGGTTGCCTTGTCCTTTAAATCGACTCCGGCATCCTTGGCAATACTGGCAACGGTCTCGCCCACCGTGGAGACAAATTCCGAGTTGATCTGCTCCTCGATGGTGTTTGCACCGGTGTCGGTAACCTTGGGCGCAATAGCGCTCTTCTTCTCATTGACGTAGTACGTAAGCTTGGGCTGATGGTAGTTGCCGTCGAGCATCGAAACCAGGTTATCCGAGAAGTTCTTGGGAATCACGATAGCGGCATAGTACTCGCCGCTCTCGACACCCTCCTTGGCATCGGCCGTCGAGTCGACGAACGTCCAGCCCAACTGATGATTCTCCTTGAGCTGGTCGACCACTTTGTCGCCAGCGTTGAGCTCACCCACCAAGTCGTTTTGGGTGCCTCGATCGTTGTTGGCGATAGCAATCTTGATGCCTTGGGTGTTTCCATACGGATCCCAGTTTGCCACGATGTTATACCAGGCATACAGCGAGGGAATAACGCACACGCCTAGGGTAACCACCAGGGCGACGGGGTTCACAAGCAGTCGCTTAATGTCGCGCTTAAATATCGCAAAGGACACCTTTGCATTGGATAGTTTGCTGCCGAGACTCACGCTTGGACCATCCATCCTGTCGTTAAATCGAATCGTACTATCGACAACCATTGTACGTAGGCGCTTTAACGTCTCAAAGCACAATGGTGTTGAGTTTTGCAGGTAGCAATATACTACGAAGATGAGTTAACGTACAGTTGTACAGTATCTTAAATTACAGCAGGTTACAAAACCACAACCCGCACAAATTAGCAATTCAAATAGTCATCGGGGACGTTCTTAAACGACTGGTCAAACAAGAACGCCCCCAACATCTAGTTTGGACCACGGTAACATCGATGTTTTAGCAATGCCAGAGAGCGGGCGCCAGAGCGAACAAATTGGCATGAAAAGAGGACGGCATAGACCTTCTGGTCATGCCGTCCTCTTTGAATGACAAGTTGTCGCTCTGGCGCCCGCGCAGCGTCGACTGGTCCGCCGTTCGTTAGAACGGCGGAACTGAGGGCAGCGTCGACCGGTCCGCCGTTCGTTAGAACGGCGGAACCAATTACATAAGTTCACAAATGGCGGCTGCGAAGGCTACGGGGTCCTCGGGGAGGATGCCCTCGACCAGCAGAGCCTGGTCATAGAGCAGACCGGAGTACTGCTTGATCTTGTCGGCGTCGCCTGCCTTCTGGGCAGCGACAAGCTTGTCAAAGACCGGGTGCTTGGCGTTGAGCTCGAGCACGCGTTGGCTCTTGGGCATGCCGTCGGGCGCGCCCTCGGGTCCTTTCTGGAGCACCTTCTCCATCTCGAGCGAAAGTGGGCCCTCGGTGGTGATGCAAGCGGGGGCATCGGTCAGGCGCGCGGAGACGGCAACTTTCTCGACCTTGTCACCGAGCGCCTCCTTCATTGCGCTAAAGAGATCCTCGTTCTCCTTGGTGGCGTCCTCGGCCTCCTTCTTCTCGTCCTCGGTCGCCAGATCAAGATCGCCAGTCGCAACGTTCTTGAGCTCCAGATGACGATCCTCGACCTCGGGCTCGGCACCGTCGGCCACGGCCTTTTCGGCAGCCTCGCGGGCAGCATCGTCCTCGTAGATCTTGGGCATATCGGCGGCAACGTACTCACGCATAGCCTGGAACGTGAACTCATCCACATCCTGCGTCAGCAGCAGCACGTCATAGCCGCGGTCGAGCACGCCCTTTACCACGGGCATCTTGGCCAAGCGCTCACGCGAATCGCCGGCGGCGTAGTAGATGGCCTTCTGATCCTCGGGCATGCCCTTGGCATACTCGGCCAGGGTAATCATCTTCTGTTCCTTGGCAGACCAGAACAGCAGCAGGTCGGCAAGCTCATCGGCCTTCATGCCATAGCTCGAGTAGATGCCGTACTTAAGGCCGCGGCCAAAGTTCTCAAAGAACTTCTCGTAGGCCTCGCGGTCGTTGTCGCGCATATCCTCAAGATCGGCGGTAATCTTCTTTTCCACACGCTTGGCGATGGCCTTGAGCTGACGGTTCTGCTGCAGCGTCTCGCGCGAGATGTTGAGCGACACGTCGGCGGAATCCACGACGCCGCGGACAAAGTTGTAGTAGTCGGGCAGCAGGTCGTCGCACTTCTCCATAATCAGGACGTTGGAGCTGTAGAGCGACAGGCCCTTCTCGTAATCTTTGCTGTACAGATCGAACGGCGCGCGACCTGGCACAAACAGCAGTGCGTCGTACTCGAGCGTACCCTCGGCGTGGAAGCTGATGGTGCGCGCCGGATCGTCAAAGTCGTGGAACGTGGACTTGTAGAACTCGTCGTAGTCCTTCTGCTCGACATCGGAGCTGCGCTTTTTCCAGATCGGCGTCATGGAGTTGACGGTCTCGAGCTCCTGGTAGTCCTCGTACTCGGGCGTGTAGTCATCGCCAGCATCCTCGGGCTTGGGCTTCTGGCGGCTCTTGGACACCATCATCTGGATCGGGTAACGCACATAGTTACTGTACTGCTGAATTAGGCTCTTGAGGCCCCACTCGGTCAGGAAGCGATCGTAGGTCTCGGCCTCGCCGTCGGCATCGAGCTTCTCGTTCTCGCGCAGCGTCAGGATGACATCGGTACCGTGCTCGGCACGCTCGCCGTCTTCGATGGTGTAACCCTCAAGACCATCAGACTCCCACACGTGAGCGGTGTCCTCGCCATAGGCGCGGCTCACGACCTTCACGTGGCTGGCGACCATAAAAGCCGAGTAGAAGCCCACGCCAAACTGACCGATGATGTCGACATCGGAGCCCTGCTGCTCGGCGTTCTCGGTCTTAAACTCCTCGGAGCCGGAATGGGCGATGGTGCCCAGATTGCGCTCGAGCTCCTCGGCGGTCATGCCAATGCCGTTATCCGAGATGGTAATGGTGCGGGCGTCTTTATCAAAGGAGACGCGAATGGCCAGGTCGCCCTGGTCGATCTTGACACTCGGGTCCTGCAGGCTCTTAAAGTTGAGCTTGTCGACGGCGTCGCTCGCGTTAGAGATAAGCTCGCGCAGGAAGATTTCCTTATTGGTGTAGATGGAGTTGATCATGAGGTCGAGCAGTTTTTTGCTCTCGGTCTTAAATTGACGCATGTGCAGTCCTTTCGCGCTACCCCCGTCCGCAAAAAACGGCCCGGTCGCCCGAGCCGCATCGCAGACCTGCTATGTTCAGACTTAGATTTTATAACCCATTAGCGCGCATATATACATACGGAATCGAAAAACTGTATGTCTAAGCGCTCCAATGCGTCAATTGCCAAGGAGTGTCCCCAACCGCCGGCAGAAAAGGAACGTCTCTATCTGCCATCTACGCGCTTGGCCATCCAGACATGGGGCTGGCCCTCGTCTTCGTAATCTACCGGGGCAATTTGCGTGTAGCCCGCCTTTGCATAGAGCGGCAGCACGTATTCCTGCGCATGCAGCTTAATAAGCTTAGCGCCGGCATCGCGTGCACACGAAGCACTGGCCTCGACGATCGCACTCGCCAGTCCGCGACGACGCATGCTCGGCAGCACAGCCACGCGCCCCATAATGTAGGTCTCCTCCGCCGCGACGCCTTCGTCCAAGTCGCACGCCGGCGACACCGGAGCCTCTGCGTCAGCCGCGCGCTCAAGCTCTTCGGGAAACACGCGCGAGCAACCGGCAAGCTCGTCGTCTACATAGAGCGTCACATGAATGCAGTTCGGATCCTCGTCGATAGCGTCGAACTCATTCTCGTAGCCCTGCTCGTCCATAAAAACGACGCGGCGCACCAACGCCGCGTCATCAAAGCATCCCGTCTTAAGTTGGATATCCATGGCTGCCCTTTCATTCAATGCGAACGTTAGGGACAGATTTTAGCGAAAATGAGCTCCGCGTACGCTAAACTTCGCGCGAGCCTTCGCCAGGCAGTCGTAATGACCCACGTTATGGGCATCGCTCGCGATGAAGCTGTACAGGTTCTGATCGAACAGGCGCTGTGCCGGCTTTTTCTCGCGACCAAAGCGACCGCCGGCAATAAAGTCCGCCGAAGCCTGCAGCTTGCAGCCCATATCGACCAGGCGCTCCGCCACGCTTACATCCTTTTGAACCGCACGATAGCGCTCAGGATGAGCGATGATCACCTGGTAGCCACGGCACTGTAAATCGTAAATCGTGTTCTCGTACTCTCTAAACGCATACGCATCGGCATGCGTCGAAAGCTCGAGCAGAAACTCGTTGGTCCCATCGAAATGCAAGTGCTCCGCGGCATCGATACCAAGCTCAACGAGCTTTCGATGGTTGACCTCGAAGCCCATCTGGAGCGGAAAACCGTCAGCGTTATCACGCAGCAGTTCAAAGGCATCCCACATCTTGTCGTAATCAAAATAGGGATCACGGCAGTGAGGAGTGCAAACGATTCTGGTTACACCGGCCCGCTTGGCAGCCTCGAGCATCGCCAAGCTCTCATCG
This sequence comes from Collinsella sp., assembly GCA_052364855.1. Taxonomy (GTDB): domain Bacteria; phylum Actinomycetota; class Coriobacteriia; order Coriobacteriales; family Coriobacteriaceae; genus Collinsella. The sequence goes on along the minus strand of DAWEIC010000005.1, from coordinate 14,053 downwards.
AGATCGGCGGCGCCGTCGTCTACACCCGGCAAGATATGGCAATGAATGTCACGCATAGGTCAGCCTTAATCAACTAAACGTTTGCTCGGTTGGTGAAGATGCCCTTTTTGGAAGTCCCCTGATCGTCGGAGCCCTTCTTCACCTTCTTACCGTCCTTGGTGTAGTAGGAGTAGTAGTACTCGCTGGTCTCGGTCTCGCAGTAGTTCATAACGGTACCGATGAGCTTGACCTTCTCGGACTTCTTAAGCTGGCCGATAGCGTTGAGTGCCTCCTCGCGCTTGGTGAAGTCCTCGCGCACCACGAACAGCGTGCCGTCGGTCAGACTTGCGATCTCGGCAGCATCGATGAAGGTGCCGACCGGGGGAGCATCAAAGATGACGTACTGAAACTTGGCGGACAGTGCCTTTACCAGCTTGGCAAAGCGGTGAGAGACGATGATGTCAGCAGGATTGGGAATATGCGGCTCGGCATCGAGGAAGTAGAAGTTCTTCTGACCCGTCTCGACAATCGCCTGGTCAATGGAGATCTGCTCGGAAAGGACTGCATAGAGTCCGCCGCGGGAGCGGACGCCGAGCATATCGGCAAGGGACCTGCGACGCATATCAGCCTCGACCAGCAGGACGCTCTTGCCGCTGGTGGCGATAGCCTGGGCAAGGTTGATGGAAACCGTAGACTTGCCCTCGTTGGGAATCGAGGACGTAACGGTGATGGTGCGAATGGGGTCGTCCACGCTCGCAAAGCGGATGTTGGCCAGAAGGGTCTTGGCGGCATTCTGTACAACGAGCTTATCGGTGTTCTTTGCCTTAGCCATGCCTATTTACCACCTTTCATAGCCGGAATTCGGCCAACAACGGGAATGCCCAGGAGCTCTTCTGCCTCTTCGGCACCGCGGATGCGGGTGTTGAGCATGTCTGCCAAAACGACATAGGCAACTGCGATAAAGATGCCCGCGAGGAACGCGACAGCAACGTACAGCATACGCTTGGGGCCGCTGGGGACTTCGGGAGTCTTAGCCTCGTCGATAACGTTGATGCTCTGGGCAGCGCCGACGTTCTGAGCGACCGTACTCACCGAGCTGGCCATGGCCTTTGCGACCTTAGCCGTCTCCTTGGCATCGGTGCCGGTAACTGAAAGCGTAATGACACGCGTGGTGGTCTCGGAGGAAACAGACACCTTGTAGTCATCCAGGTCAGCAAGGCCCAGCTCATTGGCAGCACCGCTCTTAACGCTATCGCTATCCAGCAGCGTGGCGATATCGTTGGAAAGCATCTGGCTCGCCGAGAGATCGTTGTAGCTCATCTGACCGCTATCGTCGGTTTTGGCGAGAATGTACATGCTCGTCGTCGCGGTGTAGGTGTTGTCCATCGCAACGAAGGACACGATGCCCATGGCGATCGCGCAGACCACCGGAAGGGTGATGACCAGCTGAAGGTGCTTCTTCAGCAGCTGGAACAGTTCGAGAAGGGTCATGCAGCTTGCCTTTCATTTCCCCAGTTCGGATTGACAAAACTGTCCGTATGTTATCGCATCTTTTTACCGAGACCAAACTCTATACATAAGAAACAGGCTCTCCTGTAAAAATGTCGGAAGCAATCGTAAAATTGCACAACAACGCCGCACCCGAAAGTCAAATGCGGCGTCTACATCAATACCTATGTTGTATCGCTATGCGAATGGCTCGTCCTGCTGTATGGGAAACGTCACCGTAATGGTGGTTCCCACGCCCAACTCGCTCGACAGATCGAGCGTGGCGTGATGATACAGGGCCGCATGCTTGACAATGGCAAGCCCCAGACCGGTTCCGCCGCGCGCCTTGGACCTACTCTTGTCCACGCGATAGAACCGCTCAAATACCTTGCCCTGTTCTTCAGGCGCGATACCGATTCCCGTGTCGGCGACCGCAAGGAACGGATGGCCTTCGTCGTTGGTGCCGCACTGCAGCGTAACCGTACCGCCGGGTCGATTGTAGCGGATGGCGTTGCTCGCCAGATTATAGATGAGCTCGTCAATCAAGCGCGACACGCCTTCGATGACCACAGGCTTGGTCTCATGACTTATCGTCACATTCGCCTGACGGGCGACCTGTTCAAGACGCTGCTCAACCGCGTAGATGGCACGCGAGAGCTCAATAGGCTCCGTGGAACCAATGGGCACCGCCTCGCCCTCAGTTGCACGCTCGGCCTCGTCCAAGTTAGACAGCGTAAGGATATCGTTGACAAGCGCTGCCAAGCGGCCCGCCTCACGATAGATGCGACCGCCAAAGTTGCGCAGGTCGCCCTCGCCCTCGACCATGCCGTTTGCGATGAGCTCGGCATAGCCCGAAATCGCCGTAAGCGGCGTCTTGAGCTCATGGGTGATATTCGCCGTGAACTCGCGGCGCATACGGTCGTTGTCCGCTAGCACCGCCATTTGGCGCTTGAGTTCCTGGCGCTGCGACTCGATACGCTCAAGCATGGGGACCATCTCGGCATAGGCGTGCTCATAGCTACGGCGTGGGTGGTCCAAATCCACCTCTTGCAACGGCGCGATGATGGCACGGGACTCGCGGCGCGCCATAAAAAACGAGAGTACCGCACCCGCTGCTGCGATAAGCAGCATCGGCGCCACCATCGACAGCAAAATCGCCGCAACGCCAGGCTGGGCCTGCGCCAAGCGGACAACCTGGCCGTTATCAAGGGCGACGGCGCGATACAGCATAATCTCGTCGAGCGTAGAGCTTGCGCGCTCCGCGGAACCCAAACCACTCTCAAAGGCCTCGATGACCTCGGGGCGATCGCCATGGTTGGGCAGTGTGGAAGGCGACGCCTCGTTGTCGTAGGCAACCGATCCATCCTTGTTAATCAGCGTGATGCGCAAGTCCTCGCGATCGAGACTACGCAAGAACGGGATGGGCTCCTGCTGTTCGTCGAGAGCGGCAGCAATGAGCTCGGTTTCCTGCGCCAGATTGGCACTCGTGGCATCCGCCAAGGTGTTTTGCACAAAGAACGCACCCAGCACCGTAAACGCCACGATAACCGCCATGGCGCAGACAAAGATCGTCACAAAAACGCGGTGCGACAGCGTATGTTTTCCCTGGGGGGCGAAGACCACGGGTTACTCCTCCGATGCGGTGGCCGCGGTGTCGTCGCCTTTGGCACCATCGCCGGCAGAAGGCTCGGCCAAGCGGTAGCCCACGCCGCGCACGGTCTCGATGGCGCTGGCATGCTCGCCCAGTTTTTGGCGAAGCGTCTGCACGTGCACGTCAACGGTGCGCGAACCGCCGTCGAAGTCCCAGCCCCACACGCTCTGCAGCAACGACTCGCGGGTAAAGACCACGCCGGGCTTGCGCATGAGGTACTCGAGCAGGTCGAACTCGCGCAGGGTGAGCTTAAGCGGCTCGCCGGCAACGGTCACCTCGCGATGGCTGGGCGAGAGCACGATGTCGCCCACGCTGAGCACATCGCTCGCCTGCTTGACCATGCCGCCGCGACGCAGCAGTGCGCGGCAGCGGCTCGCAAGCTCCATGAGCGAAAACGGCTTAGTCAGGTAATCGTCGGCACCGCCATCGAGCGCCATCACCTTGTCGAGCTCGGTATCCTTGGCGGTAAGCATCATGATGGGCACCGTCGCCGTCAGGCGATCGGCACGCAGTCGACGCATAATCGCCAAGCCATCGGTATCGGGCAGCATGATGTCGAGCAGGACGGCATCGGGTACCCGTCGCGCCACGGCAGCCTTAAACTCACCGTCGCACGAAAAGCCTTCGGCCTCAATCCCCTGCTTGCGCAGCGCATAGACCGTCAAATCCCTGATGTTGTCATCGTCCTCGACGTAATAGATCATGTTGAACCCCTTTGCGGCCGGCATGACCGCATCTTAACCCTAAAGGTACCTTTACTAGATGGTATCAGCCAAAACGCCCCGTCAAATAATCCGCCGTGCGCGGATCGGTCGGATTCTTGAAGAGTTGCGCGGTGGGCGCGTGCTCCACCAGCTCACCCAGCAAAAAGAATGCGACCGAATCGGAGATACGCGCCGCCTGCTGCATATTGTGCGTAACGACCACGAGCGTGCAGGTCTCTTTGAGCTCACAGGCCAGCTGCTCCACCACCAGCGTCGACACAGGGTCGAGTGCCGAGGTCGGCTCGTCCATCAGCAGAATGTCGGGCTGCACGGCAAGTGCGCGGGCGATGCACAGACGCTGCTGCTGGCCGCCCGAAAGACCCAGACCCGACTCTTTGAGCTTGTCCTTGACCTCATCCCATAGCGCAGCGCGACGAAGGGAGTCCTCGACCAGCTCATCCAGCGCAGCGCGATCGCGCACACCCATACCGCGCGGACCATACGCGACGTTGTCGTAGATGCTCATGGGAAACGGGTTGGGGCGCTGGAACACCATGCCCACGCGCTGGCGCAAGCGGCAGATGTCGTAGTCGCCCAGGATATCTTGACCATCGAGCGCAATCTTGCCCTCGATGCGGCAATCCTTGATGCCGTCGTTCATGCGGTTAAAGCAGCGCAGCAACGTGGACTTTCCGCAGCCCGAAGGCCCGATGAACGAGGTGATCTGCTTGTCGCGGATCTTGATATTCACGTCCTTGAGCGCATGGTGGTCGCCATAGAACAGGTCGAGGCCCTCGACATCGATACGCGTCGGCGAGGCGGCAAGATCCTCTGCCGTGGGGCGAGTCGCATCCCCAACCTCGCGCTCGCGCGCGGCCTCGACCTGCGCTTTCATGAGTTCTTCAAGCTCCGTGGGCTCCACAGCCGCAGCAGCCGTCATACCGCATACCTCCACATCGATATCAATTCAGCAGTATCGATAGTAGGAATCGCGGCTCATATGCACGTGAGCGCATTGTCAAGTGTTTGTAAGGGCGCCTACGCTACGTGGCGGGCAACTCGATAGTAAAAACAGTATGCTCGGGCGTCGATTCGCATGCGATGGTACCGCCGTGCGCGCATACGATCTCCTTGGCGATGGCAAGCCCCAGTCCAGCGCCGCCGCGATTGGTCGCACGCGCCGCATCCAGGCGATAGAACTTCTCAAAGATCACCTTGAGCTTTGCCTCAGGGATGGGATCGCCCTGATTGATAAAGCGCACGCGCACGCCACCGTCGTCCCGGCGTCTGGCCTCGATCGTGATGGTCGAGCCCTCATAGCTATAGGCAATAGCGTTTTTCATGATGTTGTTGAACACGCGAGCCATCTTGTCGCCATCCACGAGCACCGTCAGGTCCTCGCGAATATCAACTTGGGCTTCCTTATGCTGCTCGTTGAGGATGGGATAGAACTCGTCAGCCACCTGAGCCAGCAGCAACCCCAGATCAACATAGCCGCGCGTGAGCACGATATCGTGGAAGTCAAAGCGCGTGATATCGAAGAACTCTTCGATGAGCGCATCGAGCCGGTGCGCTTTGTCGAGAGCCACGCCCGTAAAGTGCGCACGTTGCTCAACCGGCAGCTCAGGAGCCTCTTGCAGCAGCGAAAGATAGCCCACCACACTGGCAAGCGGGGTGCGTAGGTCATGTGCCAAGTACGTGACCAGATCGTCCTTGCGATGCGACTCGTCACGCAGAGCTTGCTGCACCTTGCGCTCACGGTCACGCACGCGGTTAAGGGCGCCCTCGACCTCCAAGAAGTCGCCGTCGATGTTATCCCAGGTGTCGGGGTGATCGATCAGGCGATCTTGAATACGAGCGGCCAGCACACAATCGGCATGCTGCTCGCCCTGCTCGTAGCCCTGGTAGTACAGGGCGCGGCCACACAAGAACAGCACGCACGCGGCAAGCGCCAGCACAAAGCCAAGCATGTTGAATACAAAGCCGGCATCGAACAGCACCGGCCCTTCGATGCCGCCGAGCGCCATGGCGCCAATCGCCAACGTCATGGCCCACGCGGCGCCGCCAATCACCACGCAGCGGCACACGATCTCAAATCGATCGATCAGCAAAAAGCCAACAAGCAGCACCGCCAAGATTCCGACGATGTTGTCGATGCCAATCAGCAGCAGGCTCAGCAAAAAGAGCAGCACCGTTGCAAGCGCGCGGTTGTCGACGACCAACCTCACGTATTCAAAGAGCCGATCGGGCACCTCGAACGCTTGCCTATCGTCTTTTGTCATATCAAGATCCTCACAAGCGAAAAGCGTTATTCGATGATGTAGCCGACGCCCCAGACGTTTTTGATAAAGCGTGGCTTTTGTGCGTCGTCGCCGATCTTTTCGCGCAAGTGGCGAATATGCACCATCACCGTATTGTTGGAGCCGGGCATAAAGTCCTCGTTCCACACCGCGCGGAACAGGTCCTCCACGGCCACCACGCTGCCGCGATGCTCGACCAGATACAGCAAGATTGAATACTCGGTGGGCGTGAGGCGAACCGGTGAACCGTCCACTGTCACGGAACGAGCATCGCGGTTGATCTCCAAGCCGTCGAGCTGAATGGTCGGCGACTCAGCCGCCTGTGCACGGCTACCGTAGCTGGTGTAGCGGCGAAGCTGAGCGTGCACGCGCGCGATGAGCTCCAGCGGACGGAACGGCTTAACCACGTAATCGTCCGCGCCAAGCGAAAGGCCCCCGATCTTGTCTTGCTGGGCATCGCGCGCCGTCAGCATGATCACGGGATAGGTATGGCTGGAACGGATCGTACGCAGCAGCTCAAAGCCATCGATATCGGGCAGCATGACATCCAGCAGCGCCAGATCGAATTCCTGCTCCAAGATTGCCTTGGCAGCATCGGCCCCGCTATAGGACATCTGGACATCAAAGCCCTCTTTTGTAAGGTAGATGCCAACCAAGTCGGCGATGGCCTTCTCGTCATCAACTACCAAAATGCGCTCGTTCATGCGTGCTCCTCTCGCGCTCCATTATGCCTGAGGCGACGCACGCCACACACAACAAGCGTGGGTGATTAAGTCGGCCTTAAGCACCCTTGTGCCCGTTCGGGTGCGGATGTGGGCCAAGCGCGCACGCGATGATCGCCGACGCCGGCAAACGATATACTCTAGTTTCAGAAGAGACCATCCCGTCGAAAGCGAAATCTGTGAAGTCCCTCACCTCTTTTGCAAAGCGCTCAGCCCAGCTTGCCGCCGGCTTTGTCTGCGCTATCGCCCTTGCCGCTGGCGCGCCCACCGTCGCCGGCGCCCAAGTGCTCACGACCGACAATGTTTGCGGCAAAACCGCCGATGCGCGCGGCATCACGGCCGAAAACCTGCCCGATATCGATGCGACCAATGCCCTCGTCATGGGCAAAGACGGCACCGTCTACTATGGGCGCGGCGCCGATGAGCAGGTCAAGATTGCCTCGATCACCAAGGTCATGACCGCAATCCTAACCGTCGAGAATTGCAAGATGGACGAGAAGGTCACGGTGAGCAACGCCGCAGCCACCGTGGGTAATTCGACCGCCGGCTTGCTCGAAGGCGACGAGCTTACCGTGGAGCAGGCACTGCGCGGCCTGATGATTCCCTCGGGCAACGACGCCGCCATCGTGCTCGCCGAATATGTGGGCAAGAAGATCGACCCTAAGACCAAAGACGCCGAGGCCACATTTGTGAAGGCCATGAACGAGCGCGCTAAGAAGCTCGGCTGCACCGGTACGCTTTTTGAAAACCCGCATGGTCTGGACTTTGATGAGTGGGCTGGCGATATGCACTCAACCGCACACGACGTAGCGCTGATGATGCAGGAGGCCATGAAAAACGACACGATCCGCGAGGTCGTAGCGAGCGAGGATTCCTGGATCGAGGTCACGGGCGCCGACGGCACCGACCATTCGCATTCCATGGACACGCATAACTATTTGCTGGGCCAAGATGGCAACATCGGTGGCAAGACCGGCACCACCGACGATGCAGGCTATTGCTTTACGGGTGCCTACAACCGCGATGGCGACGAGATCTACACCGTCGTTTTGAACTCCACCACCACCGACCAGCGCTTTACCGATACCGCAACCCTTGCCAATTGGTACTACGGTCACAAGGCGGCGGTCGCAATCGCCAACACGCAGGAAAAGACTGCCAACGGCAACCCGCTTATGGCGCGCATTAGTCAAACCGACTGGACGGATAAGACGATCGACGCCACGCTCGCCGATCCTACGGCGCAAGCGACCGTGTTTTCTCTTGCCGGCGAGGTGACCGAAAAGGTTAGCTACGACGATCTTTCGGGCACGGTGCATGTGGGCGACAAGGTGGGCAGCGTTACGCTCAAGCAGGACGGCACCAAGATCGCCGTCATGGACCTGGTTGCTGACGAGGAAGGCGCAGGGCCGAATCCCATTGAATGGCTGCTCGTGAAGCTCGATCGCTTGGGCCGCCGCATCGACAACCGCCCACTTGCGGCAGAGAGCGAGACCGTCGCCAAGGCTCCTGAGGTGTAGGGCTGGGGGAACATTACATTTGAGATTGGAGAGGCGTCCAACGGGCGCCTCTTTTTGAATACCTCTTAAACGGGATGCGTCAGAATCACCAAAGCGACATTGCTAGCCGTTTACCTTCGCTGTGTCTTTTCGGACCTTGAAAACGGGTCCACCGGGCATGCTAGTAGATCCTTTCGACCTCCTTGGTCAAGGCCCTGAAAAGATCCCCAGCTGAGGGGTCTGCCCCAGGACACAGCGATTGCCAGGCACCCGTTTCTCCGATGGTGCCCGCACTCGTCATAACAAGATCGTCGCCCCGCCTGCGAATGGAGACACTAACGGAGCGGCCATTATGGAACCCATGGATATCGACTTTATTTATGCGCCCATCAGCTAGATAACTAATCATGACATTGATGCTGTCACCATACTCCGGCAATTCGAAGCCGTGGGAATCCATCAATAGCTTCACGTCCTGATGGTAAATGCGGGCCTCGACGACATTCTTGGGCATTTTCCCCGTCTTTGTTGGAGAGCAAAAGCTGATGCTTGGCTCCTCTTCGCTCATGCCTCGGTCAAACCTAAGCATGCACGGGCATACCGACTCAATGGTTCGCAAGGCGTCCGCCGCGACCTTTTCCTCGGTAAACATCTCCACGTCGATGCCGTTTTCTTCCATATAGGCACGGTTTTTACGTTGAAGCTCTAGCCGAGCCGCAGCCTCCCCATCTCCACGCTGTTCCCAATTTCCGGAGTCGGCGACATTTCGATCGAATGTAGAATCAACGGAACATGGCGCTTGCTGTTGAGTCTGATCACTGTCGCCGAGACGCCTTAGCTCGGAGCGTCTCATCAGTAGTGTCACAATATCAAACAGCCAACCAAATCCAAAAAGGCCAAAGGTAAAGAGATATAGAAAGAAGCTACCCCACATCCGTGCATACGCCCTATGAGCGCCCGACCACCCAAGAAGGAAGCATAGCAAAAGCGCCTTGTTTGCCCTGTCAACCGACGTAATCTCTCGAGTGAGAGATTTCTGTTCAGGCTTCGCCAAAGGTGTAATTTCATGCGATGAAACAGTAATTGAGGACGTCCTTGACGCCGAGCTCCGAGCGCCTGATTTAGCAACGGCGCGAGCAACATCCCCAACTCCGACGGTCGTTCTGCTGTATACGGCATTGTAAGCAGCCTTCTTCGGATTTTTGATCCACCCCATGCCCTTCTTACCATAGCCGGGGATTATCGCCCGCTTTACCGCGCGCTTCGCTCTGCCGGTCGTTCTTGCCTTGAGTGATGTCTTTAGATTCGGCTTACGCAGCCCGACCTTTACCATATTTCTACTCCATCCCCCCGGAACCCCACACCGGGGTGCACGAGCACGCCTGGGTCTCCCCGTTTTCAAGCGCCCCGTGTTTGCCTAATGTTCACGCCCTTTCGGACTCTAATCCCCAGCTGCCATTCTTGATAATAAAAAAGGGCCCCAAATGGGACCCTTCTTCAAAGTCATACTGGCGGAGAGCTGGGGATTCGAACCCCAGATGCCCTTTTGGGGCATACTCGCTTAGCAGGCGAGCACCTTCGGCCTCTCGGTCAGCTCTCCGTAACAGCCGTTCTATAGTAACCAAACAGCCGAAGTTGGGCAAGGGGAATTTTGAGGCGTTTCCTCTTTTACCTCTCTTTTACCAGTAAACGTCTCAGTCAATCATCTCAACCTGTAACATCTGCAGGCCGTAATCCCCTCCAGATGTTACAGGTTGAGACAAAGATACAAGGACGGCCCCAGCGACAGCGCGGACAGCCCATTCTTTATTAGTCCTCTCGAACGGTCTCCAACAGATAATCGCGCATGTACGGAATTGCAAACGAAACACAGCCATAGCCCGCGGGCTCAATCAACCCCGCATCGATCAGACGCTTGCGATATGACCCAACTTTGTTCGCCGACAAACCCATCTTCTTGGCGATATCGCCGTTGGCGATATCGACGCCCTCGCATTGAGCCATCGCCGCGAGATACTGAAACTGCCGTTCCGACACCCTGCGCAGCGCTGGGGCAATCACCATAGCATTAAAGCTATCAAGAGCCGCCTGGATACCCTTACGAGCCGCCTCTTCGCTCACGCTCTCCGCCCCACTGCGCGCAGCAACCTGCCAAGCGTAATATCCGACCAGCTGGACCATAAAGGGATAGCCTGCCGAAGCTTTTGTTAATAGCTCAGCGGCACCTTTGTCGAGCTCCTTGCCCGCTCGTCTCATCGTATCCTCAAACGATCCACCAACTTCAAAATCGGAAAGCCGAGTAAGTTCAACATGTTTGGCTCGCTGAAGGAACGTCAACGTATCATCCACCACCACGCCATCTACCGATGTCGGCAGCCCGGCGAAAGCGAAAGCGACATTCGCTCCTTGGCGGATCAAGAGCTGCATCTCATTGCCTAGCTCGCGCATTTCCTCAGTTGAGGCATCCTGGATCTCGTCGAGCGTAATGAGCAGACCACCGCGCTTCGCAGCATCGTACATCGCCTCGCCCAGATGAGAGGCCGACTTCGACATCTCCATGGAGCCAAGGCTGACCCCTAAAATCGATGGGGAAATCGAGATTGATTCAAGACGAACGTTTCGCTGCAGAGCCTCGAGGATTCTATTGCAAAAACCAGCATTGGAGGCAACGTCAACGACCTCGAATCCTTTTTTGCGTGCAAGGTCACCCAATGCATTAAGGAGCACCGTTTTACCTGTGCCTCGGACGCCCGAGATGCGCATGAGTCGATCGGGGGCACCAGGACCATTCTCAAGAGCCTCGGCAAAGTCATCCAAAACAGTGTCCCGTCCGATAAGCTCAGGCGGATTCATGCCCGCCGTTGGCTTAAAGGGGTTAACAGCTTTCGTCATTCTGCCCTCCTCTGCTAGTTTTAACAACTTTAACAAAGTTTAGCAACTTTAGCAGAGTTTAACAGTTTTAGCAGGCTCGGCGGCTTTATGCCTTACCAATCCTGCCGGGTCCTCCCGCCCGCGCCGATACAAATAGCGCGGTGCGGCCCCTCTATATCGCCCCTACCCCAGCGAGCGGTTGAGGGAGCCGAGCTCGTCGTTGCCCATGGTGCGCCACATTTGGAAGATACAACCGCGCGCCAGGAAAAAGAAACCGTTGTCGACCAGTTGCACAGCGGCATCTGCCAGCTGATTCGTCACGGCGGACACTGGCGGCAGCTCTAGTCCAGCCTTGTGGATGGTCTCGACCGCTTCCTCGAACGTCGGAGGCTCGCTGACGCCCATCTCGTTCATAAGGCCCTGCATTTCCTCCAGCGCGTTGCTACCCGACTCCTCGCCGCGCGGCACGAGGCGGTAGCACGCCAACGCGAGCTCGAGCTGATCGCAATTCCAATAGGCAAACGCCAAGCGATAGAACAGGTAGCCGATTGCAGAACGATCGCTGGCAATACGTAGGCCGTGGCGCGCCACCTCGATAATCTCGTCAAAGCGCTCCAGACGCGCAAGCACGTTGATGAGCGCAAAGTGCGATTGCATGGACGAGCGCGCCAGGTCGTAAAGATGGCGCACCTCGGGCAGCGCTCGTTCAAAGTCCTCTTGCTCGGCGTAAAAGCTGCAGATCTCATGCTGGGCAAAGTACAGCGCATCGGGCGCACGAAGGATTCGCACAGAGCGGTCTTCTTCCAACACCGGTAGCACCATGCGCACCAGCTGGTTATCGCAAAACTGCGTTTGAACCGGACCTGTCGCCAAAAGCTCGGCGACGGCGCACTTGGCCTCCAACTCCTCAACAAGACGGGAAAAACCTTCAAAAGCACCTGTACGGTCGACTTTTGCCTGCTCGCGCAATTCAACAACACGGGCCACGTATGGGTCGTCGTCCTCTTCCATGACCTCTAGCTCATCAGCCGTATCGGCAAGCAGAAGGTCGCGCAGCGCCGGCGGCAGCGAACGGTGGTCGTCACGCGGACGAGCGTGAACCTCAGCGGGCTCAATCGCATCCGGCGCGTCCGACTCATATGCCTCAAGCATGCGCTTGCACGGCATATCGTCCATATCCACGCTCTCAAGATCCTTGGCGACAGGCACGCAATTGGCCAGATAGGCCGCACGCCCAAAGGAATATGTTGCAATAATGCGCTCGCCCTGCTCGCCGTCGGGAGCCGCAATCTGAACGTAGCAGCGCGCAATGCAAGCGCCTGCGGCAAAACACGCCGCCGCCAGCGTGAGTGCCACGCGCGCGTCGTGCTCCGCAGCCCAAATCGCACGCACGCCCTCGTCCAACTCGCGCCAGACGTCATCCTGGGCATCGTATTCACGTTGCGGCATGGCATCCACGACAGAACGCCCAAACCGAACGAGCATAATCCCCTCGGCAACGTTTGCCCGATAGGTATAGTCGAGCCGTGTGACCACGTTGAGCGCCTCGACAATACGCGCGAAGCGGGTGCGCACGTCCCACTCTCCGCCCGGCTGGCACGCGACCGTGCCAGGTTTTGCCCACGGGTTGTCGTTCGACAGTGTTTCGAGCAGACGCGGAACGTCGTTGGTCGTCTTGGCGATATGCCACAAATCAAAAAGCGCGCAGCCCTCCAGACTCGGAGACGAGGCCGCGGGGCCTAATCCGGCCCCGATACGCTCGAGGATGCCGGAGAGGCGGTTGAGACGGCACTCGATAGCAAGCAGCGCGTCAATCTCGTCCTGGTCCAGCAGGCTGCGATCAAAATTGAGATAGAAAAGCTTTGAGCGATCGATACGCGCTAGGCTCATTTCGGTCTTTGCCGCGATGGTGCGCAGGTGCGGCAGGTTGACCTCGCCCATCAAGGCCGCGGCATAGCGCTCGATACCACTCGGATCATCTGTGTGGTCGATGCGATAAAGCAACGTCTCGATGGCATCGGGAAGCGGCGTGGAATCAAAGCCCAGAAGCACCTCAACCGGCTCGGAGAGTTTTACAAGTTTGATTTTGTCGACGGCATTTTTCATACCCTCGTCGAGGCCGTCGCCGCCTGCCGTGTCTGAGACAGCGTTTTCAGAATCGGCGAATATCACGTAACGCAAGAACATCGAGGCCATGAACTCGCCGTAGCGAAGGCTGCGCGTCGAATTCCACGTCTCGCGATCGGATTGTTCGCACATGGTGCCTTCGGGAGAGCCGATGACTCGCGCCCGGGAGCGCATCGTCCCATCGGTACCCCTGACTGCAATCTCACCGATGGTGGAATCGGACTCGTCAAGAATCAGCTGCATGTCGGGATCGTCGGGCAGCGACACTTCGCTAACGGGACGGTCCACCTTATAGACCTCACCCGAAACGCTCACGTAGCCCAAAAGCGACACATGGCTTTTGCCGACGAATTCGACGACATAGCAAGATTCATGCGGGTCCTCGCCAAAGAGCTTCCAAACCACGCCATACGAGCGTCCCGCAGGCTGCTCGGGCATGGCCGGAAAGCGCTTTTTGGGATCAAGAAACCTGAGCTTGTATGTCGGACGCTCTGCCACGAAATATCACCTTGATCGGTCGTCTAAAGAAAGAGCGCGCCACGGGCTCACCGAGGCGCATACTCGAAATCTTACACGAGTCGATGAGAAATAGTCCCCTTTGACCGAGGCTCGAACCCATGCGGCGTCCGCCTAAAAGAAAAGCCCCCATTGCCGGGAGCTTTAATCTCAAATGGTGCGGCGTATAGGATTCCGCGCATCCGCTGCGCGGATC
>DAWEIC010000004.1:22941-34379 GCA_052364855.1 Collinsella sp. | reverse complement strand
ATCGCCCGGCTCATCCGCCGGCGTGGCAACGGCATCCCAATCGGGCTCCGCAGGCGTCGCCTCGGACGCCGGTGCGGGGACAGGAGCAGGTGCCGGGGCAGGGGCAGGCGCGGGTGCCGGGGCAGGTGCAGGCGCGGGCGCCGGGGCAGGCGCAGCACCAGTGGCTGCCGTGGGATTGAATCCCGCAGGAGCAGGCTTCTTCTCACCCGGGAGCACAAAAGTCAAAACGTCGTCCTTGTCCTCATCGGCCCATTCGCTTGCATAACGTGCAGCCCAATAGCCAACGGCACGGTGCTTGAACATCTTGCCAAAGACCGTAAGGAACACCGTGACGAATGCAATCAGCACCAGGAACAATACGAGCGTGACACCACCGGCGGTAACAATCGCCTCGATACCCGTGGGGCGATAGTAATAGCCGTACGCGCCAATTCCGGCGATGGCACCAAAGACAGCTGTCAAGATCCACGTAATGGCGTTGGAAACCAGGCCCGTCAAAAACTCGGGAAGGAACGAAGCACAGAACAGCTTGGTCTTGTTGTGCTTAAACGCCGCCCAGACCTTATCGAGCGAAAACGCGCTCTCGACACGCCCGGTCACCGCAAAGTGCATCACGGCAATGTCGGCGAACATCTTAAAGAAGACACCCAGAATCGCCGAGGCAATTAGCGCCAGGACAAGCAGGCCAAGCGAGCCAAACAGCGCAGCTTCGAGCGCATAAGAGCCGTAATACGAATACGAGCCTGCGGCGCCAATTACCGCGCCCTCCGCCAGCGAAAGCACTACACCGATAACGGGAATGGCAGCGATAACCTCGAGCACGACCGAAATAACGCTCGAAAAGACTCCGAGACCAAACGACGTGGAACGCATCAGCGGACGGTCCATGCCGTCATCGACCTTGAGCGACAGATCACGGCCCCACTCGATACCAAAGCCGGAACCGCACACACTCGCAATGCAAGCTGCCAAAAAGCCGATGGCAGCCGCAATGCCGCCAATAACGGGAATAAACAGCACGAGCACCGACACAACGCAAATCAGCGCCGGCAAAAACGCGATTTGGCATACACGCTGAAGCACGCCCGGAGTCTTAGTCATATCTTGGAACGCCTGAGCCACACAGCCCTTTGGCGCATTCGCCACGGGCGGTTGCGGAACAAACTGCTGGGGCTGAGGCTGTCCCTGGGGAGCGGGGCCAGCGGCACCGGCATTAGGAGCGCCACACACGCCGCAGAACTTGTCGTTATCGCCCATGGGGGCGCCACACTGCGAGCAGAACATCGAAATCATCCCTTCGTATCTTAAGCGAATCACCTGGATCGCAAACGATGTCTTTGGCATCATTATTGCCCAATGTGGGGTCAAATACTCAAAGACGACCGATTTGCAAGGTACACGGCGCCAGCAGGCGGTTCGTTGAATACGTCCGCGCTAGTTCGTGCCGCGGAAACCCTTGCCGACGATCTCGGAGCTGTCGACAATCGTGATAAAGGCGCCCGGATCGACTTCGCGCGCATAGCGGCGTAGTTGCACGGCCTCGCGACGGCTCAGTACGCTCATGATCACCGTCACGCACTTGCCCGAGAAGGCACCGTAGCCGCGGCTAATGGTCGCCGTGCGGTTGAGATGCTTGACGATAAACTCCTCGACCTTAAGGGGCTCGGAACAAATGACCGTGCAGACTTTGCGCAGGTGAATGCTCTCAATGGCTTTGTCGACCACGAGTGTCTTGGCAAACAGGCCGAGCACGCAATACAGACCGACACGCGGGCCATACAAAAAGGCCGCGATGGTCACGATGCCGATATCGACCAGCAGCAGGGCACGGCCAATCTCGAGCGTCGTGCGGCGCTTGAGGATCATGGCAAGAATGTCCGTGCCACCCGTCGAGGCGCCGATGTCAAAGACAATAGCGCTGCCAAGCGCCGGCAAGATGACGGCAAAGCACAGGTCGAGCCACATATCACCCGTCAGAGAGACATCGGTCGGAATAAAGAGCTCAAACAGCGAAACATAGGCGGACAGCGCAAACGAGGCGAAGACGCTCCACAGGATTGCCTTGCGCTCCAAAAAGATAAAGCCCAAAACGACGAGAACCGCGTTAATAATCCACATAAAGACGCCGACGGGCAGGGTCGGGAACAGCGTGGACAGAATGACCGACACGCCCGAGGTGCCGCCAAAAGCAAAGTGATTAGGGGTTTTAAACGCAACGATGGCGAAGGCCGTAAGAATCAGGCCCAGATTGAGCTCGGCAAAAAAGCGCGGGAAGCCCGGCTCCTGGCTGCGCTTTTGACCGGCACGCTCACCGCGTTCGATATCGGTGCGATCAACCACGCGCTCCATCGGCACCACGGGAGGACGATGCACCTCCTCGGCAGCACGCGATGCCGCCTCTGCCGCGGCGGCATCAATCGCCCATGCCTTGCTTTCTGTTTCGTGCTCGTCAGCCATTACGGCAACCCCTCGTTAACAATTTGGAAACAATGCGCCCATTAGGGTAACGCGGAACGCGACGATTGCAACCCCTAGTTAGACGAGCGGTATGCCCACATCGGGGGGCATACAAATAACGGCCGGCCACGCTTTTGCTTGCGCGGTCGGCCGTTTAACGTTTTCGCAGATAAAACCTGCCAAAACAAACCTGTCCCTTTTTGGAAGGTTACTCGTGCTGGCTGGTGCGGTGCTCGTACTCCTCGGGGGTGATGACGTCCTCGATGCGCAGGTTGACGCCCGCCACCTCAAGGCCGGTCATCGCGGCAAGGCGCTCGGTGACACGCGCCTTGACATCGTCGAAGATCGCGGGCGCATAGGCGCCGTACTCGATAATGACGGAGATGTTGACGACCACGCGATTGTCATCGGTGACCTCGACCGTCACGCCCTTGGTCAGATTCTCGGCACCAAACTGCTCCTGCACAAAGTGCATGAGGTTACCCTTCATGCCAAGAACGTGCGGAACCTCGCGGGTGGCCATGGCAACGATCTTCTCGATCACACCGTTGGAATAGGTCAGCGAGTCCTCGGACTCGTCCGCTTCCTCGTCATCCTCATCCACATCGGACTCGGCCTCGACGAGCGCCTCATCCTCGAGCGTTACGTCCTCGGCCTCGGCGGTGACGGTCTCGTCTGCCTCGAGCTCGGTATCGGCCACATCGACCTTCGTATTAAAAGCCATGGTTCCTCCTTATGCCTGCCGCGGATGCGACAGTCGAATACATATTAGCGGCCGCTAAACAGACGGCCGAAGAAGTTGACGATCCCGTTCTCGCCGTCGCGGATCTGGCCAATCACGGCGCCGATCAGCACAAAGAAAGCGATGACGAGCGTATCCCACAGGCCGAGCGTGAGCACCAGCACGGCGAGCACAAAACCAGCGACGGCTCCAAGCGTGGTGTTGGGATGACGGACGGCATAGCTCCAGATGGCTGCCCCCGTACCCTTGATGAGACCCATGGCCTCATCAAAATCATCGGCGACCGCGTCATGTGACTCGGTACCCTCCACCTTAGGATCGACGACCTCGCCTGCCGGCGTGGCGCTCTGGCCAATCGTCAGGCGCGGCGTACGAGCGGTCTTATCTTGATTGGTATCACTCACCGGAAACCTCCACGGTCTGGACGGTAGTCTTGGACGGCAAAAAACGGACGCGCGTGGTCGTACCCGGCGTGCCGAGCATGGTGTCGCAGGCCTCCTCGATACGTTGCTGCATCGCGGCTGCAAGGGAGGCCACGTCCCGGTCGTCGAGCGCGATAGCCTCGACCTTAAATCGGACGTGCGAATCGTCGGGGCCTTGGACGCGGGCCTCGACATGCTCGACCATCACGCGGTCGTCGCGCTCGGCAGCAGCCCTGGCACACGAAGAAAGCGCCGCAAGGGTAACCTCGATATTGCGCTCCCCCGCCGGATGCACGCAGGACGGCTCGCGACGAGCAAACATCAGGCGAAAGAAGCTTACCAGCACGCCGATCGCCACAACTCCGCCGCATGCCGTCACAACAATGCGCGGCATGGGGTCGCGCATCAGCAGCATAAAGCGATACGTATACGGCCCCCAAAACTGGCAGACAAGCGTACCCAGCGCCACGATGGTGGCGGCAAGATACACGATCGCTAGGGCTCGTTTGAGTACGCGCACGCGGCGCTCCCTTCAAATCTCGGCTCTCGAAATGCAAAACGGTTCGCATCATTATAAAAGAGCCGGGTCCGGTGCTCTACGCACGCGGATCCGGCTCATCTATTCCACGAGGCTTGCATGCTCGCTTCATTATGCCCAGATATGCACGGCTTAACCCGTGCGGGCGCTACTCCTCCTCGAGGGCAGCGATGACCTCGTCGGTCATGTCCATGGTGCTGTAAACATCCTGGACGTCGTCGAGCTCCTCAAGACGGTCGATGAGGCGCTGAACCTTCTTGGCGTCGGCGCCGGAGACCTCGGTCGGGGTGGTCGGGACCATGGTGGTCTCGGAGCCCTTGACCTGGACGCCCTGCTCCTCGAGCGCCTTGGAGACAGCCATGACCTCGTTGGCAGTAGTCCAGACGATCCACTCCTCGCCGGCGTCCTCGTAGTCCTCGCCGCCGGCCTCGGCGATGGCCATCATGAACTCATCCTCGTCACCGGCAGCACCGTTGGCGATCATGGTCTCCTTCTTGGCGTTCTCGTCCAGGATCTCCTTGGCGACGACGATCTGGCCCTTGCGCTCAAACTGGAAGGCGACGGAGCCGGAGGTGCCCAGGTTGCCACCAGCGTGGGAGAAGGCGGAACGGACATCGGCGGCGGTGCGGTTGCGGTTATCGGTCAGGCAGTCGACGTAGACGGCGACACCGGCGGGACCGTAGCCCTCGTACACGATGTTCTCGTAGACGGCGGCGTCAGCACCCGAACCAAAAGCCTTGTCGATAGCGGACTTGATCTTGTCCTTAGGCATGGACTGAGCCTTGGCCTTGGCAACGGCAGCGGCGAGGCTGGCGTTGTTCTCGGGCAGCGGGTCGCCGCCGAGACGGGCAGCAACGGTAATGTTGCGGCTGAGCTTGGAGAAGAGGGCGGAACGCTTGGCGTCCTGCGCGCCCTTACGATGCTTGGTTGTGGCCCACTTAGAGTGTCCGGACATACGTGTCTCCTATCGGTTTCGACCTAAAGCCCAGCGCAGATGCTCGGGCAATATAAACAAACGTCGTTATGATATACCTACTGGCCTGCGAGATAAACCCCAAAATGAAGGCGTCGTGATGATGCCCCCCTTTGGTGCAAAGAAACCTGACCCCAATGCACCAAGTTAGGACCAGAGGAGATCGCTGCGGGTGATGGTGGCGCCGATGGCAAAGGGCATGCAGGCGATGACCGGATACAGGTAGCGCATGTAGGTTGAGCCGTTGCAGGGACCGATCAGGCACACGGCGAGCACGCCCAGCAGCGGCACCCAAATGGCCAGCCCGCGCCACGAATGACGACGTAGCAGATAGACCACCACGGCGATCATGATCCACACATAGGTGGCCGAGCTCATGGTGAGCGAGATAAACGGGATGCGCTGCACCGCCACGCGATACAGGTTGATCAGGTGGTCGCACCAGCGTACAACCTTGCTATCGACCGGATGGAAGTCGAAGTACTTGAGGTTATCGGGCTTTGCCATGATCTCGGCACTGCGCGCCGTGCTGTAGACCCACGCATCGCGGGCACTCGGATAAAAGTAGCCGTAGTAGTTATTGATGAGCGCCGAGATATAGCACTCGGGATCCTTTTTGAACATCTGGGCCCACACCTCGAAATAGGCCTTGATGTCCTCCTGCGAGGCGTACTCGTTAAAGCAATTTTTGACGGCGTCCGACTTATCCGGGTTGTAACGGCGGCCCAGATTCTCGTACTTGAGCACGCGGTCGATCACGGCACGCTCTTCGTCGGTCACCAAGCCGTCGCAAGGAGCCTCCACGATGGTGCCGTCCTCCTTAACCGTGGGGTTGACGCCCGAGTTGAGGCCGTCGTGCTTTTGGACAAAACG
The DNA here is from genome assembly GCA_052364855.1 of Collinsella sp. GTDB lineage: Bacteria > Actinomycetota > Coriobacteriia > Coriobacteriales > Coriobacteriaceae > Collinsella. The sequence goes on along the minus strand of DAWEIC010000004.1, from coordinate 28,374 downwards.
AGCCGTCTGCTGGAACGGAATCGAGAGGATTTCGCGCTTGGAACCAGGCGTAATGTCGTGTGCCGGCATAAAGACCTTGGTGAAGTACATATTAGAGGCAAGGCAGAGTGCAAGCACCGCAAGAACTCCCACCCAGCGGAAACGCGGGGTGGCGCCCGAAGGCGCAGCACCAGCCTGCTTGGCTGCACGACGAGCCACATGCACGTCCCATGCGCAAAAAGCTGCCGCGATTACGCATGCCGCCAGGGGAAACACCAGGCCACCGTTGCGCAGAAACGTGGAACCCATGGCGCCCAGAGCGAGCAGCAGCCAATCATGGCGCGCAAAGAGCACAGGCCTCTGTTCGCCTGCACGCTCGGCATTGGCATCGCGACGGGGCAGGCCGCAGGCCACGAGCTTCACGGTCTGCACCAACAGCACCAAAAACGCGTCGGCAAACAGCACATCTTTGGTAAGCAGGGCCGCATAGTTAGAGAACATGGGCATAAACACAAAGAACAGCAAGATCACGCCGCGGGCCGGCAGGCTCACACCCAGCTTGCGCAGCGACGAGATGGAATAGGCCATGCAGGCGGCCGTAATGACGAACTGAGCGCAGGTGTAGATGGCAAGACCTGCGTTGGCGCTGTTGAACAGCGAAAGCCCCAGCTGGACGCACGAACCGATGATAGCCGTGTGCACCACGGGATGATGTCCGTTGAGCAACACATTGGGATTGAGCAGACGCAGGTAGTCACTCGTGCCGTTGGGATAGTTGAACCACTGGCGAATCTGCGCGCCCGTATCTCCCATAAAAAGGCCGGGCAGCGAGGCAATGAGCGTGGGCGCCCAGGCGATCATAAGCACCAGGAAGGGCCCGGCAAAGGGATGGACCGAGAGCACGGCGTGAGCCACACGCCATACGCGGCCAAAGTGCGCTTCGGAAAACGGAATACGCCGAGAGCTCAGCCAATCTAGACACTCAAAGGCAAGGTAGAAGGCAACGACCGCCAAGAGCATCCAGCCCGCGCCGCCAATCCAGGCGCAGATGATGCGGGCCTTGTCGCCGAGCACGATCTCGGCCGAATCGGTGAGGTCGTAGCTGCGGCCAAACACCATGCAGACGGCAAAGAACAGCGACGGAAGGATCACCGAGGGACGCCAAGCGTCGCCGCGGCCAAAGAATACGTAGCGAAACGGCAGAGTGAGCAGGCAGGCAAGCGCAAGCAGCATGACCGCGTCGGTATGGCCGGCAAACGAGAGGAGCACCTCGTAGCACACGTACAGCATGCCCGAGGCTTTGGGATCAATCGCCAAGACTGCGTTGCTCGACACCGGGGCGGGATCGATGGAAAACGCCGTGGTCGCCAACAGCGCGAGCAAAAATGCGATGAGCGTCTGCTTGGCGGGGTAGCGCTTAAACCAGACGATGCGGGCAGCGTCGCGCGCGGCCGTTGTGGAGAGGTCGGAATCCTTCACAGTCCGAAAGCCTTTCTAGAAACCTATCAAACTCGGCAAGACCACCACAAAGGTGCCTGTCCCCTTTGTGGTGGTTTTGGTGGTTAGGCGTCCAGGTAGACGCGCTGGGGCTGGTTGCGGCGACGGGCGAAGATGATGAGCGCCAGACCGGCGATCACGAGCGGCAGGCTCAGTAGCTGACCCATGGTGATGACGCCGCCCAGCAGATAACCCAACTGGGCATCGGGCACGCGCACGAACTCAACGAGAAAGCGGACGATGCCGTACCCCATCACGAACACGCCCATAAACGTACCCTGGGGCAGCAGCGGCTTTTTGCGGCTGAGCACCTGCAAAATACAGAAGAGCACGACGCCCTCTAGGAATGCCTCATAGAGCTGAGAAGGATGACGCGGTATATCGCCCGCGGTGCCGCCAAAGACCACACCCCAAGGCAGATCGGTCGGTTTGCCCCACAGCTCGCCGTTGACGAAGTTGGCGCAACGTCCCAGGCACAGGGCCAGCGGAGCACCGATAACGGCAAGGTCGGCTATAGTCCAGGCGTCGAGCTTATACATGCGGCACACGATGATGCCGCCCAAGATGCCGCCCACCAGGCCACCGTGGAAGCTCATGCCGCCCTCGTTGGTGGCAAAGATCTCGAGCGGGTGGGCCAAATAGTAGCCATCACCGTAAAAGACGACGTAAAACAGGCGCGCGCCGATAATAAGGCCAAAGACCGCGCCGACTACGACGCTCGTCAGGTCATCGATCGTAATGTCGAAGCCCCAACGACGCTGCGTGCGGTACATAACGACCGCCGTGAGCAGAGCGCCGACCACGTAGGCCAGACCGTACCAGTAGATGGTGATGGGGCCCGCCGAGATCGCGACGGGATCAAGCATATGGTAGAGGTCGTTGAGCATATCGATCCCTCTGCTCCCTACATACAAATGCGGCCGCGGGCCTTACGCTCGCAGCCGCATATTTGGGCGTAACGTCTATGCGGAGCGTACCGTCCGCAGCTTTCGCATCCTAGAACGGGGCGTACTCGTCGTACAGGTCCTCGGCCTCGCCGGAAGCATTGACCTGCTCAACGCGGGTAACGCCAGGCACATGCTCCTTCAGAATGCGCTCGATACCCATGGAAAGGGTTAGCGAGCTCATGGGGCAGCCGGCGCAGGCGCCCTGCAGTTCCAGCTTGACGACGCCCTCGTCGTCGACGCCCACATACTCCATATCGCCGCCGTCGGCCTGCAGGTTGGGGCGGATCTCTTCAAGAACCTTCTTAAGCAGCTCTTCGTTAACAGCCACAGGGGCTCCTTTCTCACAATAACGCGGGCACGCCCGCGGACAGAAGCTATGTTACTACAGCCATGTACCCGCTCACGAGCCGTCCATGCGCGCAGACGCGACTTTCACGAGTAGTCAATTTGGGACGGGGCTCTTTTGGCTGTTTTGCCGCCAGCTAGCGTTGGCACGCACTACTGCTGAGCCTGTCCCCCGGTACCAATCTGGACATCGACGATGACCTGGCGGTAGCTGATGCCGCAGGAGTCGAGAATGCGGCGGCTGATACGGCCGTCATCGGTGTCGGCATACTTGTTGTCCAGGTAGACGACCTCGCCCACGCCCACCTGCGCCAGGATCTTGGCGCAGTCGTGGCACGGGAACAGCGTGACGTAGACCGTGGAACCCTCGAGGTCTTTGAGCGAGCCGCGGTAGTTGAGCACGGCGTTTGCCTCGGCATGGACTACGTAGTTATGCTTGTCCTGCAGCGGGTCATCGCTCGTGCCCCACGGGAAAAAGTCGTCGTTGAGCGCCGAGGGCGTACCGTTGTAGCCCACCGAAAGGATGCGGTGGTTGGTGCTGGCGATGCACGCGCCAACCTGCGTGTTGGGGTCCTTACTGCGGCGCTGCGCGGCGATGGCCACGCTCATAAAGAACTCATCCCAGCTAATGACGTCGCGGCGCTTGCCCGACGCAGTTTGATGAAGATCGTCCGACATGCCAGACACCTCCGAAATCGCAATAGTTTGACCCATTGTAGCAGGTGGAAGGTAGGGGCGTTTATCCCACCGGCGCCCTCACTTTCACGCGCGGCGGGGCTTTTGGTTGATGTGGTAGAGCTCGGCGAGGCCCCGCAGCGTCAACGCGTCATCGACCGTCAGGCTATGGCCGACAAGGGCCGCAAGTGCCTCGGCATCGTCACCGGTAATGACGATGGGCACATCGCCCTCCCCTGCGGCCTTGGTCGCACGCATCTCGGCAAGCACCATGTCGAGCATGCCGTCGATGCGCGCCACCTCGCCCAGAACCACGCCCGAGCGCATGGCCTCACGCGTGTTGCGGCCGATGACGTGTGTCGGCGCCGAGGGCTCAACCTGAGGCAGGCGCGCTGCTGCCGCCGAAAGCGAACGGGCGCCGAGGGCCAGGCCTGGCGCGATAACGCCGCCGACAAAGGTACCGTGCGCGTCGATGACCTCGATATTGGTCGTCGTGCCCAGGTCGATCACGATGCACGGCGAGCCGTAGACGGCGCGGGCCGCCACGGCGTCGGCGATGCGGTCGGGACCGATCTCGGCCGGGTCATCGTAGTGCACGGGTATGCCGGTCTTGAGGCCCGGCCCCACCGTGAGCACGCGCCCCGTGCAGGTACGGGAAAGTGCCGCCTTCCACGGGCGCTCGAGCGCCGGGACCACGCAGCTCAGCACAGCAGCCGCGGGCACAAGCGCACCCGGCATGCCCGCATCGGCCGCCAGTGCGGCCATGACCTGCACGAGACGCATGCGTGCCTCGTCTGCTGTGATGCTCGACGGCGTGGTGATCTCGCACGTCGCAAGCGGGCATTCCTGTGCCGCGGCCGAATCCTCGGCAAACAGGCCAAAGCGAATGAACGTGTTGCCCACGTCGACCGTCAATATATATGTGCACCCATTAAGCATCGTCGACGCTCCTTTCGTCTGCCCAGCAGTATATCGCCTACCTAAACCAGTCATCCCAAAATGACTAGCTTACGGCTATACTGGTGCGCGGTCGCGCGCGAGCTCACGCGGCGGCCCTTGGTAACCCGACTTCCCGCGCCGTATCCGTAGCGGCGCTTGCGGGGGAAGCGGATATACGCAAAGGAGTTTTATATGAGCAATCCCTCGAACCGCGCTTCGATGCGCGGGCAACTCACGCTGCGCGGCGTCGTCATCGGCGTCCTTGGCTGCGTGATTATCACGGCAAGCTCGGCCTACACCGCCCTCAAGATGGGCGCTCTCCCCTGGCCGATCGTCTTCGCTGCCGTCATCTCGCTGTTCTTCCTTAAGCTCATGGGCAACGCCAGCCTCAACGAGGCCAACGTCACCCACACCATCATGTCCGCGGGCGCCATGGTCGCCGGCGGCCTGGCGTTTACCATCCCGGGCGCCTGGATGCTGGGCTATGCCGACCAGATCAGCTGGCTCGACATGTTTATCGTGGCACTCGCCGGCACCATCCTGGGCCTGCTGGCCACCGCGCTCATCCACCGTCACTTTATCGTGGACGCCGCGCTTGAGTTCCCCACCGGCAACGCCGCAGCTCAGACCTTGCGCGCGACCGAGGCTGGCGGCAAAACCGGCAAGCAGCTCTTTGGTTCCATGGCCATCGCCGGCATCTATAGCGTGCTGCGCGACGCCCTGGGCGTGGTGCCCAGCATGCTGTGCACGCTCAACATCCCCGGCGTGACCTTTGGCATCTATAACTCGCCCATGCTGCTCTCCGTCGGCTTCCTCGTGGGCTTCGCCCCGGTCGCCTTCTGGTTTGCCGGCGCCCTGCTGGGCAACTTTGGCATCATCGTGGGCGGCACCGCTGCCGGTCTGTTCGACGTTGTGACTGCGCAGGGCATCGTCAAGTCCCTGGGCATGGGCCTCATGATGGGCTTTGGCGTCGCCGTCGTCCTCAAGGACATCCTGCCGCAGGTCGCCGGTATCGTCCGCGGTCTTGCCGCCGACAGCTCCACCGACACCG
>DAWEIC010000004.1:0-22931 GCA_052364855.1 Collinsella sp. | reverse complement strand
GTCGCTCATCTCGGGCTCCCTTAAGCTCGACGCCGGCATCATCGGCCTGGGCGCTGCCGCCATCGCCGTGATCATCGCCATCGTGCTTGACCTTGGGCCCGTTCCGGCAGTCATCGTGACGTTGTTCACCTTTGTCACCACCATCATGAGCGCACAGAGCTGCGGCCAGACGGGCATCGACCCCATGGAGATCTTTGGCCTCATCGTTATGCTCATCGTGGCTGCCTTCGCACAGATCGCTCAGGTCAAGCTATTCTTTATCGCCGGCATCGTAGCCGTGGCGTGCGGCCTTGCGGGCGACGTCATGAACGACTTTAAGGCCGGCGCCGTGCTGGGCACCAACCCGCGTGCGCAGTGGATCGGCCAAGCCATTGGCGGCATCGTGGGCGCCCTGGTCGCCGCAGCCGTCATGGTCGCGCTCGTCACCGCCTATGGCCCGGACGCCTTTGGCCCCGACAAGAGCTTCGTTGCCGCGCAAGCAAGCGTCGTCGCCACCATGGTCTCGGGCATCCCGAGCGTGCCGTGGTTCGTTGGCGGCTTTATCGCCGGCATCGTCATGTACTGGCTCGGCATTCCGGCCATGATGATCGGCCTGGGCGTGTACCTGCCGTTCTACATGTCACTCACGGCATTCCTGGGCTCCTGCGTCAAACTCGCCTACGACAAGTGGTCCGCCCACCGCGACGCCACCGCTGGTCTTTCTGACGAGGAGAGGGCTGCCAAGGACGCCGCCTTCCAGGAACAGGGGCTGGTTGTCGCCAGCGGCCTGCTCGGCGGCGAGTCCATCGTCGGCGTTATCCTGGCGTTCATCTCTGTCGGTTTGAGCCTGCTGGGCTAAACCCAACAACAACGTACCCGTACAGAGCGCGGAGTCGGAGACCATCCGGCCCCGCGCTTTTTTGTATCTGCCGAAACCCTCAGCAGTACTCGCATGTGGCGTGTCTTCCTTTGCCTGCTCGCCTAAGTTCCATGTCAAGATGACCGCCCCGCCCGTCACGGTGTAGAGTACATGCTGCGAACGCACCCGCGTTCCTACGGCAATACGAGGTGGACATGGAACTCGATAAACAACAGCTCAAGCGACTGCGCGAGCGCCATCATCGGCGCCATGGCATCCGCCCCGCCCACAGCGAGGCCATGGAGAACGCAAGCCGCTTTCTAAAGCGGGCATTCAACATTCGCGAGGGACGCGCGCCCTATCACGTGATTCGCAAGCGCTTTGTAAACGGGGCGCGCCTGACTGGCTCACACTTATGCATCTTGATCATTGCCATGTTGATCGCGAGCATCGGCCTCGATATCGACTCGGATATCGCCATTGTAGGCGCCATGCTCATCTGCCCGCTCATGGGCTCGGTCCTTGCCATGGCATACGGCATCGCCACGCTCGACCGCGAGATCACCCTTGAGGCCGTCGCCGGCCTCGCGCTGCAGATGGTCTTTTGCCTGGTCACGTCCACGTTGTACTTTAAGCTCTCGCCCCTTGGCACCACCACGGCCGCCATCATCGACAATTCGACACCGACCGTGTGGGACCTTGCCGTCGCGCTCGCGGGCGGCTTTGCGGGCGGCCTGGGCAACTCGCGCGACCAGGAACCCGCCACGCTCATCGCCGGGGTGGCTGTGGCGACCGCACTCATGCCGCCCCTGTGCGCGGCGGGCTATGGCATCGCCATCGCAAGCGGGTCATTGTTTCTCTCGGCGCTTTATGAATTTGGCATCAACGTGGTCTTTATCGCGCTGGCTGCCGAAGCCGTGCTGCTTCTATTGCGCGTGCCGCTCAAGCGCGACCTCAACGGCGACGGCATTGTGACTGCCGAGGAAGATGCCGAGGTCGACGAGCTATCGCGCAAGGTGCGCCGCCGCATCATCGTGGGCACGGTAATCTTTGCCATCCCCTGCATCGTTATGACGGCGGGTTCCATTGGCTCGGCGCAGGCCGGCGTGCAGGACGGCTACGGCGTCACCGAAACCACGCGCGAGCTTGCGGCGGTGCTGCCAGGCTTTAAGGACTACACCGTCGCCGTCGAGACCTCGGCCACCGAAGGCGACGAGGAGGGCATCGTCGAGCGCGAGGTTGTCGCCCATGTGACGACAAGCGAGGCGCTCGGGGCACGCGACCGCCACGTCGCCCGCAAGCTCATCGACCTCAATGTGCCCGAGCTCGATCGCGTGGAATTTGACGTGAAGTGATGCAGAGCGCGGCCCTACAGGTCGTACTTGTACACGCGATAGATGTACTTCTCGGCTTCCATCTCGTAGGTGGCGATGGGTAGACCGTAGCGGTCGTACTCGGTAAAGGTCTTGGCCTGGCCCGATGCCACGAGCATGCTATTTGAATCGCCAACGTGCTGCGCACTGCTCACATAGCCCGAAAACGGCACGGCGATCTGGTCTTCGAGCTCGTAGGTGCGCGCCGTCTCGTCCACCGTAAAGATGCGCCCAAACGAATGCGTGCCCTTGTTGTAGTCGGTCACCACCGCGGCGCCCAGCTGGCCCCAGTCGAACTTGGGATAGCTTTCGGCCGCACCAAAGTTGTTGTCGTACAGCAGCACCTGGTAGCGACTGGTCGTTGCCGTATCGGAACTCGGCAGATACGTCACGCTGTGCTGGCCCGCGTTGAGCGAAAAATCGCCCTGGGCCTGCAGTAACTTGTCCTCAAAGCCCGAGCCGGCCCATTGCCACTCCTTTCTATTTCTGGGTCCATCTTCTCACTGCTGGCGACCAAAAATGATCCGTTTTCCTCCGTCCCCGAGGAATCATTGTTAGTACTTGAAGAAGCCCTCGCCCGAACTTTCGCCCAGCTTACCTTCGTCGAGCATCTGCTTGAGGACGGATGCCATGGCCTTAAAGTTGTAGGGCATCATCATCTTTTTGAGCAACGGGCTCACCAGGCCCGGCACCTTCTGGTACTGCATAACGATGTTGTAAGCCGTCTGGATACCAACCGTATCGAATACGCGGAACGGACCTTTGGGTGCGCCGGTGCCACGCGTCCATGCGAGGTCGATGCTCTTGGGATCGCTCACGCCCGAGACATACAGGTCGAGGCCCGAAAGCAGTCATGGCACCAGCATGGAATTGAGCAGGTAGCCGTTCTTTTCCTTGTTGACGGGCAGGGCAAGCATGCGAATGTCGTTAGCGAAGTCGACGAGCTCGTCGAAGTAGCGCTTGTCGGTTTGGTCCTGCGCCATGACCTCGGTCATGTTGTTCTTCCAGATGGAGTTGGCAAAGTGCAGCGACAGGTACTTCTCGGGGCGGCCGGTGTACTTGGCAAAGGTGCTCGGCAGCAGCGTAGAGGAGTTCGTTACGACGACGGTCTTTTGCGGGAGAACCGGGGCAAGCTTCTTGTAGAAGTCGATCTTTGCCTGGGTGTCCTCGGCCATGGACTCGATGACCAGGTCGGCGTCGGCCACTGCCTTGGCAAGATCGAGCTCCAGCTTGAGCGTGGAGTAGGCACGCTCGACGGCGGCGAGTGCCACCTCCTTGTCGAAGGGCTTGCCGCTATCGGCGATACCGGCGCACCACTCGCCCGTGCCGTCCGCCATGCCCTCGATAGCAGCGATGTACTCCTCGTGCACATGATCGATCTTGGGCTGGGTACGGCCGATGCTGCCCTCGCTGCGCAGCCAAATCGTTACATCAAAGCCGCAGTAGGCTGCCTGAAAGGCAATCTGGCTTCCCAGCACGCCGCCGCCGGCAACGCAAACGGTCTTGTAGCTCATAAGAACAGTCCTCTCTTACGTAATTCCATAGATGTGTATTTATTCAACCGTAAGGAGGACGCGCGCTGGGGGTGGGTTCTATAAACGGACGGTAATTTGCGGCGAACGGCTACACCTGTTCATTAACTCTCGATTTTGAGGGCATTTTTTGGCGCTGCTGAACCGCTGTTTTCGGAAGTGCGGGGAAAAATCGGGTTTCGCCGACCAGACCGGCTTTTTTTACAACAAAACCGCAGGTCGCGAGAGTCTAAAAAGGCGGTGTGCTCAGGAGGTTCGCGTTTTTCCCCGCACTTCCGAAATTCGAGTGCACAGAAGGCTGCAACAAAACGATTTACGCAACATATGTCCAAGCAAAAACGGGTGGTAGCCGGTACGGCCACCACCCGTTTGTCTCATATCCAGCCCATAGCAGGCCAGTTACTTCTTAATGCCGCGTCCCAGGCGCTCAGCGACCGACGCCACGGCACTCTCGTCGACCGAGCCGCAGCTCACGCAGCCATCGTGGGCACGCATCTGGCCGGTGACCTCGTCCATCGCGAGCGGCGCCACCTTCTCGAGCTTAAAGCCCTTACCGGCGCGCATGTTTTCCTTGGCCACGCTGATCATGAGCTTAATGCGGTTGAGCTGGTTGACCTCGGACGCGCCGGGGTCGTAGTCCACTGCGACGATGTTGCTCTCGGGGTGCTGACGGCGCAGTTCCTTGATCACGGCCTTACCCACCACGTGGTTGGGCAGGCACGCGAAGGGCTGCGTGCAGATAATGTTGGGTGCACCATGGTCAATCAGGTCGAGCATCTCGGCCGTGAGCAGCCAGCCTTCGCCCATGTTGTTGCACACCGAGAGCACCGTGCGAGCCTTGTCGGCCATAGTGTCGATGCGCTCGGGCGCCTCAAAGCGGCTGGACTTTTCGAGCATCTCCTCCACCGGCGTACGCATCCAGTCCACCAGCTTGATGAGCGCCTGCATACCAGCGCGCGTGGTAGCAGAGCTTCCCAGCTCGTCCTTCTGTAGCTCGGCGTTACTCATGGAGTACAGGAAGAAGTCGAGCAGACCCGGCACCACAGCCTCGCAGCCCTCGCGCTCAATGACATCGACCACGTGGTTGTTGGCCGTGGGATGGAACTTGACCAGGATCTCGCCAACCACGCCCACGCGCGGCTTGGTACCCTCGCCCACAAGCGGCATGGTGTCGAACGCGCGGATGGCCTCGCGGCACAACTTGGTGTAGTTGTGCCTGTTGAACTTAGGCGCCAGCTTGCGGGCGCGCGCCATGTACTCCTCGTAGAGTGCGTTGGCGGCACCGGGCGTGGCCTCGTACGGGCGGCAACGATAGAGCATCTGCATCATGACGTCACCAAAGAGCACTGCGTAGACTGCCTGCTTAAGCAGTGCCGGCGTAATCTTAAAGCCGGGGTTGTCCTCACCGAGCGCCACGGCCGAAAGCGAGATCACCGGGATCTCGGGGTGGCCGCTCTCGCGCAGGGCCTTGCGGATGAGTGCGATGTAGTTGGTGGCACGGCAGCCGCCGCCGGTCTGGCTGATAACCACGGCCGTCTTGGACAGGTCGTACCGACCGCTCTCGATGGCCTCCATAATCTGGCCCGTCACCAGGATCGACGGATAGCAAATGTCATTGTTCACGTAGCGCAGGCCAGCCTCGACGGCATCGTGGTCGGTCGAGGGCAGCAGCTCCAAGTTGTAGCCGGCACCGCGGAACACCTCTTTGACCAGGTCAAAGTGGATCGGCGCCATCTGCGGGCACAGGATGGTGTAGCCCTCCTCGCGCATCTGCTCGGTAAAGGGCACCTTGGGCCACGCGGTCGAAGCACTCTCACGCTGCGCCTCGAACGTGTACTTGCGGCTCGCGAACGCGGGGGCATCCGTGGAGGGCGCCACCGGCGCGGCATCGCCTTGCTCGTAGGCCTCGCCCGCGGCCGTGGCATCGGCCAGGCGCTCGGCCTCCTGGTCCTTGAGCGCTGCCATGAGCGAGCGGATGCGGATGCGCGCGGCACCCAGGTTAGACACCTCGTCGATCTTAAGCACGGTGTAGATCTTGCCGCTGGCTTCCAGAATCTCCTGCACCTGATCGGTGGTCAGAGCGTCCAGGCCGCAGCCGAAGGAATTGAGCTGGATCAGGTCCAGGTCGTTGCGCATCGTCACAAAACGGGCGACGGCGTACAGGCGGCTGTGGTACATCCACTGGTCGACGACGCGAATCGGACGCTCGGGCTTTACCAGATGCGCAAGCGAATCCTCGGTAAAGACCGCAAAGCCAAAGCTCGAGATAAGTTCGGGCAGGGCGTGGTTGATCTCGGGGTCGTTATGGTAGGGACGACCGGCGAGCACGATGCCGTGACCGCCATGGTCCTCGACCCACTTAAGAGCCTCCTCGCCCATGGTCTGGATGTCCTCGTGGAAACGCGCATCGGCCTCGTAGGCGGCGTTGACGGCGGCATCGACCTCGGAACGCGTGATCTTGGGTCCACGCACACGACCGCGACCGGCCTCAGCATCGGCCACACGGTCGACGGCGAGCACCTGGTACAGACGGCGCTTGAGCTCGGTCTTGTCGTGATAGGGCACAAACGGGTACAGGAACTCGATGTTCTGCTCGCGAATCTCGTCGATATTGAGCGCCAGCGCCGTGGGGTAGCTCATGACAATGGGGCAGTTGTAACAGTTGCCGGCGGTCGGATCCTCCTTGCGCTCCCAGCGCACGCACGGCATCCAAATGAAGTCGACATCGCGGTCGATGAGGTTCATCACGTGGCCGTGGCTCATCTTGGCCGGATAGCACACGCTCTCGGACGGCATGGACTCGATGCCCGCCTGGTAAGTCTTTTTGCTCGACTGGTCGGACAGCTGCACGCTAAAGCCCAGGCGCGTAAAGAACGCATGCCAGAAGGGGTAGTTCTCGTACATGTTGAGCGCGCGCGGGATGCCGACGGTGCCGCGCGGGGCCTCGTCGGGGCTCAGGATCTCGCGGTTAAAGAGCAGCTCGTTTTTCTTTTTGAAGAGGTTGGGGGCCTCAGTCTTCTGCTTTTTGTGGCCAGCGCCCTTCTCGCAGCGGTTGCCGGTAATGAAGCGCCTGCCGCCGCCAAAGTCGTTGACGGTAAGCTGGCAGTTGTTAGAGCAACGGCCGCAGCGGACATGCTTTTGCGTCACGGTGAGGTGCGCGATGTCCTCGGCCGAAAGAATGGTCGAAGTGCCGTCGGCACCGGCGCGATCGCGGGCGAGCAGGGCCGCACCGTAGGCGCCCATGCAGCCGGCAATGTCGGGACGCACGGCATGAACGCCGGTGAGCTGCTCAAACGCGCGCAGCGTGGCATCGGACATAAAGGTGCCGCCCTGGACAATCACCTGGCTGCCGATCTCCTTGGGGTCGCGCAGCTTAATGACCTTGAAGAGGGCATTCTTGATGACGGAATAGGACAGGCCGGCCGCGATGTCGCCCACCGTGGCGCCTTCCTTTTGCGCCTGCTTGACGCGCGAGTTCATAAAGACCGTGCAGCGGCTGCCCAAATCAACCGGGGCCTTGGCATGGATGGCAGCGTCGGCAAATGCGCGCACGTCCATGTTCATAGACACGGCGAAGCTCTCGATAAAGCTGCCGCAACCCGACGAGCAGGCCTCGTTGAGCATGATGTGCTCGATAACGCCGTCCTTGACGCGCAGGCACTTCATGTCCTGGCCGCCAATGTCCAGAATGAACTCGACGCCGGGCAGGAACGCCTTGGCGCCGCGCAGGTGCGCAACGGTCTCAATCTCGCCGGAATCGGCCTTGAGGGCCTCGATGAGCAGCGCCTCACCGTAGCCCGTGGTGGTCACGTGGCCGATGGTGCAGCCGGCGGGAATGTGGTTGTAGAAATCGGCCATGATGACCTTGGCCGTGCCCAGGATGTCACCGTTGTTGTTGCCGTACCAGGTGTGCAACAGCTGGCCGTCCTCGCCCACGAGCGCGGCCTTCATGGTGGTGGAACCGGCGTCGATACCGATGAACACGCGGCCGGTGTAGCCGTCGAGCTTACCCTTGGGGACGACTTCCTGGTCGTGGCGGGTTTTGAACTCGGCAAAGTCCTCGTCGGTGGCAAAGAGCGGATCCAGGCGCTCGACCTCGGCACCCTGTGTGTCGCCCAAGCTGTCGATGGCCTCGATGAGCTGCGGGAACGTGCTGAGCTTGTTGGACTCGTGCGCCATGGCGGCGCCGCTCGCCACAAACAGGTGAGCGTTTTGGGGCACGATACGGTGCTCCTCGTCCAGGTTGAGCGTGAGGTAGAAGCGGTGGCGCAGCTCGGAGAGGTACTGCAGCGGGCCGCCCAGGAAGGCGACGTTGCCGCGGATGGGACGGCCGCACGCCAGACCCGAGATGGTCTGGGTCACGACAGCCTGGAAGATGGAGGCAGCCACGTCCTCGGGGCGGGCGCCCTCGTTGAGCAGCGGCTGCACGTCGGTCTTGGCAAAAACGCCGCAGCGGCTGGCGATGGGATAGATGGTGGTGGCGTTGGCCGCGAGCTCGTTGAGGCCGCTCGCGTCGGTGTGCAGCAGGGTTGCCATCTGGTCGATGAACGCGCCCGTGCCGCCGGCGCAGGTGCCGTTCATGCGCTGCTCGATGCCGTTGTCGAAATAGATGATCTTGGCGTCCTCGCCGCCCAGCTCGATGGCAACGTCGGTGGCCGGGATAAGAGTCTCGACAGCGCGCTTGCTGGCGATGACCTCCTGGACAAACTCCAGGTCGAGCCACTGGGACAGCAGCAGGCCGCCCGAGCCGGTAATGGCGCAGGTCATCTGGGCCGTCGGCAGCACGGTCGCAGCGCCCTCGAACAGGTCGCGGGCGCAGGCGCGGACGTCGGTGTGGTGGCGCTGGTACTTGGCGTAGACGATCTGGTTGTCGTCGTTGAGCACGGCGAGCTTAACGGTGGTGGAGCCCACGTCGATGCCCAGATGCAGGCTGCCGCGAGCGTTCTCGGGGTTGAAGATCGCGCCTTCGGGGGCCTGGCCGGCGGCTACGGGCTCAGCGGCGGTGGCGGGCTCGCTAGCGACGGACGTCTCCCCTGCCGCGTTCTTGGCATCGGCAACTGCCTCGGCAACTTTCTCGGCAGCTGCGGTCGCGGCCTTCTGCGCGGCATCCACCACGGCGGGCGCAGCCTCACGCGCGGCAGTGACCATACGGTCCTTAATGCCCTCGACGAGTTTGCTCATTGTCTCTCCTCTTAGTTGTTGGACTCGACGGCTGCGGCGGTGTCGGCCGCGTCCTCGAGCTGCAGGTTCAATAGCTTCATGCCGTATTCCGGTACGTTGATATCGATGGGTTGGCCATACAGGTCACCAGGGCGCACAAAAGCGAGCACCGTCATAATGCGCGCCATGGCCTCGGGCGATTCGGTGAGCCCACGCTCAAACCAGCGCTGAATCATGCCGACCTCGGCACTCACGACGTAGGTGACGTAGTAGTCAAAGAACGTGCCCAGCGCCAGGCCCAAAATGCCCGTCTGCGCACGCGGCACCACAGCCTCACGCGCGGTGTCGATGATCCTTTTAATGAAGGCCTGGTCGCCGCCCGGACCCAGCAGCGCACCGATTAAGTCGCGGTTGGCCGCAAGATAACGCAGCAGCTCAACCGAACCGGGCGCCGGCTCGAGCTCATCGATGTTGTGATAGAGATCGGGCAGCTGAGCTGCGGTGATGAGCTCAATACGCTCACGGATCTCAGCCAACAGGCCGTCCTCAATCTGGTTGATAAAGTCGGGAATATCGCGGTAGTGCGAATAGAACGTGCGGCGCGTAAGGCCGGCGCGCTCGGTGAGCGACGCGACATTAATGCGCGAAAGGTCGCCGCTTTCGGCAAGCTCGCTGGCAAGTGCCTGGCGAAGGGCACGCTGCGAGCGAAGGGACCGGCGATCGCATTTCTCGAGCTGGGACAAGCGTCCTCCTTGTTACTCAACCTGTGCGCTATTGCACAGTGCGAGTATTATTGCACACCGTGTGCATCAACACGTAAAGGCAATATTTTGGATGTGACAAAGGGACAGTCCCTTTGTCACAACCCACCTGGCTTTTGGAGCGGCATTACCGATTGTCCAAAATGTCATTCGTGGGTAGAATAATGTCGACGGCAGCCCAAGTTCTGCAAAGCTGGGCAGCGCCGTTGTTTGCATTAGGGGGTCAACGCCTTAGCGGCGGCGACCCCTTCTGTTGCGCTTCGAACGCTGCTTGAGTGCCTCGGAAAGGCCGACAAGTGCCGTGAAGAACGAGACCAAAGCGGTCAGAAGTCTCACGAAATCAATCAAATCGGTCATGGGCATCACCTCCCATCAGATGGAGGGCGCTGCCCGGCACATGGAACTGCCGCCAACAGTATCAATTCTATCAAAGCGCAGTTAGATATGCGAATGTTTGTTCGCATATCAGAAGATCGGAACTCGGGCATGGCGAAGGAGCAGTTCCTTTGCCATACCCGAGCTTGTCGCCGAACTGCTACCTACATTTTTCGAGTTATTCGGCCACGCTGCTGGTTCTGCATAAATGCACCACCGGGATTATCTGAGAGTTTTTGTCCTTATTTGAGCGCATACATGCCCATTTGCGCACTTACGTCACCGAATCAAACACCGTTAGAGGTATGAATGTTCCTGCGAGGGCATCTTTAGCCATTTAACGACCTCCGACAGGCCGAATAACTCGAAATTTGTTGGTGGCGAAAGCGTAACAGTCCTATACGCCAAAAGCCGGCATCTCCCATGTGACAAAGGGACTATCCCTTTGCCACATTATTCGATGACGGTGCGGGAGTTTTGCTTGCGCATGGTGGCGAGCATGTGTTTGGGGACGGCGTGGACCATGCAGCTACCGATGGTCGCGCTCGCGGCGGTCTTAGCTGCATCGCTTGCGTTTTTGGTCGCGTAGCTGTGGCGGAAACGTTTGAGCATGGCAATGTCGTTGCCGCCGTCTCCGTAAACCGCAACCTCGTCCTCGGCAATGCCGTAGTAGCCCGCCAGCCAGGCCACGCTCTCGCCCTTGTTGCATGCCACATCCGTGATCTCAAACATCACCGGATCGAACGGCGCGTTGACCACGCGGTCCGAGCGCTCGGCCAGATACGCCTTAAGGTCACGCTCCAGCTCGGGCGAGGTCACGCGGCAGTTGATCTTGCACACATCGTGGCGCAGGATGTCGCCGATCGACTGATCGAAATACTGTTCCTCGTGATAGCCGCCACGCGCGCGCATGCCGCGCATCACGATACGCTTGATGGGTCTGTCCTTTTTAAAGCCCGCCTGGTGCATCTCGAACGATCCGCTCGAAAACATGCCATCGGGCGTGGAGCAATCAAAGCAAATGTCCGGAAACTCCTTGAGCAGCTCCTCGGTGATCTGCGGGTCGATGGTCCAGGTCTTGAGCACCTCGCCATGACTGTCGCGCACAATGGAGCCGTTAGAGCAGCAGGCGTCAAGCGCCAGGCCCGTAAAGCCATGCTCGCCGATCGGCAGCGTCGAGCGTCCGGTCGCGGGAACCACATGCAGGCCAGCCTCGGTCAGCTCGCGAATGACACGGCGAATGGTCCCGTCTGCCTCGTGCAGGGCATTCAACAGCGTTCCGTCTAAGTCACTCGCAAACATCTTGATCATGGGCATGCCTCTCCTTCGTCTGCACGATATTGTAGACGAGAGCGGGCGCGTCCCAAGAGAGACGCGCCCGCTAGGCGAAAGATTGTCCTACACCGCGGCGGGGCCGTGTTCGCCGGTGCGGATGCGGATAACTTCCTCGACCGGCTCGACCCAGATCTTGCCGTCTCCAACGGCACCGGTGCGAGCAGCATTGCAGATAATCTCGACAATTCCGTCGACATGCTCATCGGCGCAAATGAGCGTGAACTGCACCTTAGGGATCGTGTTGACAAGCAACTCGTTGCCGCGCGCGTATTCCTTCCAGCCATGCTGTGCACCGCAGCCCTGCACCTGGTTGATAGTCATGCCGCGAACATCGGCAGCAAACAGCGCATCTTTAAGAACCTCAAGCTTTTCCTGGCGCACGATAGCCGTGATCTTTTTCATAATGAATTCCTCTCAATAATTAACGTATCCCTTTACATGAGACGCGGGTTTCCCAGGTGCCGCAAACCAACCTCAGAAATCAAAAAGTTCAACTGACTGGTCTTAGCAGGTTTCCCAAGTGCCGCAGATTGCCGTGAAAGAGGAGCGAAGCGTACTTAAGTACGTGAGCGACGATTGAACGGCAAGGTGCGGTGCTTGGGGAAGCTGCTAATCGAGTCCGGAGAACGAGGGATAAGCGCTCTCGCCATGCTGACTCGCGTCCAGGCCCAGCGCCTCGTCGGCCTCGTCCACGTGCAGGCTGCCGTGGAACAGCGCCTTGACCACCGCGGCGGTCACCAAGTCGAGCACCAGTACAATAGCGACCGTCACCACAATGCCCAAAATCTGCGAGACGAGCAGCGACACGTCGCCCGTGTAGAACAGGCCACCCTTACCGGTCCACGAGAGCTCCGGCACACAGAACAGGCCCGTGAGCACGCCGCCCAAGATGCCGCCGATGCCGTGGCAACCGAACGCGTCGAGCGCATCGTCGTAGCCAAACTTGGTCTTAAGATGGCTGATGGCCAGGTAGCAGACAGGCGAGACGATCAGGCCCATGACCAGCGCCGCCCACGGCTCGACAAAGCCCGCACCCGGCGTGACCACCACAAGGCCCGCAACCAGACCGGTGCTGACGCCCACCAGCGTGGGGCGACCGGTATGCACGCGCTCGACGGCAAGCCACGAGACCATGCCCGCCGCGCTGGCCGTCACGGTGTTGAGGATGGCAAGCGCCGCCACGGCGTCGGCCTTAAACTCGCTGCCGCCGTTAAAGCCAAACCAGCCAAACCAAAGCAGGCCGGCGCCCAGCGCCACAAACGGCACGTTATGCGGACGGTAGCTCACCATGCCAAAACCACGACGACGGCCGAGCATTAAGCAGAGAATCAGGCCCGTCAGACCGGACGAAATGTGTACCACGTCGCCGCCGGCAAAGTCGAGTGCGCCGATGATGTCGCCGATAAAGGAGCCATCGCCGCCCCAAACCATGTGGGCGAGCGGCGCATAGACCACAAGCAGCCAAATGCCCAGGAAGGCCGTCATGGCACCAAACTTAACGCGGCCGGCCAGGCTGCCCGTGACGATAGCAGCCGTGATCATGGCAAATGCCATCTGGAAGGCAATGTTGATGATCTGAGGGTAGGCGGCACCGTCCGCGGCATTGCCCTCGGCCGCCTGCAGCACCTGGTTGAGTACCGGCAGGCACAGCAGCTGGTCAAGGCCTCCATAGAAAAACGCCAGACCCGGTGTCATTAAAAACACGAGCATGGTGCAGATGAGCATAAACGTTGTCGATCCCGTATCGTACATTCGCTCCCCCTTGGTCGCATGAACGTTGTCGGCGCCCATAATGCGGCCGAGGGGCAACTGGTGTAGACCAGATACGGCGTTGTTAAACGCTGCGTTGTCGAATGGAAACGGTGCCGCAATCTTGGAAACGGCGCAGCAACGGGCGCGAAACGAACGGGAAATACGCGAGCAAGGGAGCCGTGAGCGCGCCCGTCCCGGCTAGCGCCGGAACAGCTCGCGGGCTCGGTCGCGGAGGTCGGTAGCTCGGATGACGCCCTCGTAGCGGTTGATGCGCAAGCGCGGGAAGGCATTGAAAAAGCGCAGGTCACGACGGCTGAGCGACACGCTCGGCACCGGACGGCTCGCACGTTTGCCGGCACGGAGACGAGTGAGCGACGGACGCGGCATGCTCGGTGCGGCATCGGCAACGCGGCGGGCGGCAAGCGCCAGACCGCGAGCGCCGTCCGAGATAAACGTCGGTACCGAAGCCTTCTCGCGCAGGGCATCGAGCGCGGCATCGCCCAGCTCTGCCAGCCAGGCGTTAACGGCGCGGCTGCGGATATGTGTCTGCGCCACCGAGTCAATCGCCGAATCGGGAATGCGCTCGAGCATGGAATCCGAGGCATCGGCGAGCGATTCGTTGATGCGGTCGGCAAGGTCGGCGCGCACGCGCTCAAGCTGATCGGACAGACGGCGCCAGCTCGCCAGCGAGCACAACGCGTCCACGGCCATTGCAACGGCAACGGCAAAGGCCGCCAGCCGCACGATCAACACCGGCAGATGGCCAAGCAGCCCCAGCAATGCCGGCTCCACTAAACGGCAAATACACAACGCACCCAAGCCAAACGCGCAGGCCCAGTACAGACAGATGCGTCCGTGCAGGTTAAACGGCAGGTACGAGTAATCCCAAAAGCGAGCGCCCGTTGTTTTTTCCAACAGCACGCCTACGCTGTACTCGATCACGCTGCATACGAGCGCTGCAGCGACAAACTGGCTCGAGGCATCCGGAATCCCGCGCAACAGCAGCCAGCAGGCAATGCCGCCCACACCATAGATAGGACAACACGGCCCCAGCAAAAAGCCACTGTTGGCAAATCGTCCGTGATTGAGCATGGCGCATACTGTCGACTCCCATGCCCAACCGCAAAACCCGTAAAAGGCAAACGAGAGCACCAGTGCCGAGAGTGGGCAGGCGGCAAGCGTCGCACCGCCAAACGCCATATCAATCGCGGTCCCCACCGTCTACCCTCTCCTCTTTTCGCTCGATGCTTTACTCACGCTATCGTCTGTCTCGTCCTTGCGCCGCAGACGGCCGGCGACCGTCTCACGCAGCGCGCACCATTTATCTGCCAGGCATACAATCCAAGCCTCACGACACGTCGGCGGCACCGGCACCAGCGGAAACATATGCCGCGCGATAATATTCCGCTCGCGCGACGTCAGCTCAAAATCTTCCTCCGCACGCGCCAGGGCAAAAAACGGGTGGCGAAAGCCATGCAGCCGATGGCTTGGGTCGGGATCGTGCCAGTCATAGAGAAAGTAATCGTGCAGCAGGGCCCCGCGTAGCAACGAGGCGCGGTCGACCGAGACACCGACGCGGCCCAGGCGCTCGGCAAAGGACAGACTTGCCCGCGCCACCGAGGTCACATGCGCATACACCGTCACATCGCCATGCTGAATAAACTCGCGCGTCAGGTCCAGACGGCCCGCCTGTGCCAGTTGACGGGCAGCATGGTCCACTTCGCACGCGATTTTCTCGGCACGAACGACATCGGACATGCTGCCTCCTTCCAGCGACTCACGGCGACAAGCCACGGCCTGTGCGCAATCGATAAAAACATCATGGAACACATCAGTATGGCATCGGACAAAACGTTTTGCCCCGCCAGTTGGCGAATTACCGCGCCGCCGTCACATATCAAACGCCAAAATGTGCGAGACTGTTTTGTGCAATTGTGCCGGCCGAGGGAGCGCCGGCGCTCGATTCGCATGGAGTAACCCACAACGATGCTGCTTACGCAAACGACAACGCCCGAGGACGTCAAGGCTCTCGACCGCGCCGAGCTTCCGCTGCTCTGCGGCGAGATCCGTCAGGCAATCCTCGAAAGCTCCGCCGCCGTCGGCGGGCACGTTGCCCCCAACTTGGGCGTCGTTGAGCTTACGGTTGCGCTTCATCGCGTGTTTAACTCCCCCATCGACAAGATTGTCTTTGACGTTTCGCACCAGACCTACGCCCACAAGGCGCTGACGGGGCGCGCGTACACTTATATCGATCCGGAGCGTTATGGTGAGGCTTCTGGCTTTGCCAATCCCGACGAGTCCGAGCACGACCTGTTCGCCATGGGTCACACCTCGACCTCGGTGAGCTTGGGCTGCGGCCTTGCCCACGCGCGCGACCTGGCGGGCGATGCGTACAACGTCATTACCGTTATTGGCGACGGCTCGCTTTCGGGCGGCCTGGCGTTTGAGGGCTTTAACAATGCCGCCGAACTCGATAGCAACCTAATCATCATCGTCAATGACAACGACCAGTCCATCGCCGAAAACCACGGTGGCCTGTATCGCAATTTGGCCGAGCTGCGCGCCAGTAACGGTACCTGTGAGCGCAACGTTTTCCGCGCGATGGGGCTCGACTACCGCTATCTGGACGCCGGTAACGATGTGTTGGCCCTCGTCGACGCGCTGCAGGAGCTGCGCGACATCGACCACCCCATCGTGCTGCACGCCTCGACCGCCAAGGGCAAGGGCTTTGAGCCAGCCCAAAACGACCCCGAGCGCTGGCATCACGTAGGCCCCTTTGACATGGCGACCGGCCGCAAGCTCTGCCCGGGCCATCCGAGCGAGCCTGCGCCGCGCACCTATGCCGACATTACGGGCGAGGCGCTCAGCGCCGCCATCGAGCGCGATCCGCAGGTCGTGGGCATCACGGCCGCCACGCCCTACATCATGGGTTTTACGCCCGAGCTTCGCGCTGCCGCCGGCAAGCAGTTTGTCGACGTGGGCATTGCCGAGGAGCACGCTGTGACCTTTGCCACCGCGCTTGCACGCTCGGGCGCCAAGCCAGTCTTTGGTGTGTACGGCACGTTTTTGCAGCGCGCCTACGACGAGCTCTGGCACGACCTGTGCCTCAACGACGCCCCTGCAACCATCCTGGTGTTTGGCGCATCGATCTTTGGCACCACGTCCGAGACGCACCTCTCGTTCTTTGATATTTCCATGCTGGGCGGTCTTCCCAACATGCGCTACCTAGCGCCGGCCTGCATGGAGGAATATCTGTCCATGCTGAGCTGGTCGCTCGACCACCGCGAGCATCCCGTGGCGATTCGTGTACCTGGTATTGGCCTGGTGAGCCGTCCCGATCTGGCGCCCGCCGAAGACACCGAGTACAGTGCCGTTCGCTACAACGTGGTGCGTCAGGGCCGCGACGTTGCCGTGCTCGCACTCGGCGATTTCTTTGAGCTGGGCGAGCACGTGGCAAACCGCTTGGCTGCCGAGTACGGCATCGAAGCCACGCTCGTCAACCCGCGCTTTGCGACCGAGCTCGACCGTGAGTTCCTCGATAGCCTTGCCGCCGAGCATCGCGTTGTCGTCACCCTCGAGGACGGCATCTTGGACGGCGGCTGGGGCGAGCGCGTGGCGTGCTACCTGGCCTGCACGCCCGTGCGCACGCGCACCTTCGGCATCGCCAAGGGCTTCCCCGACCGCTACGACCCCAACGAACTGCTCGCACAGAACGGCATGACGGTCGAGAATATGGCCGCCGAAGCCGTGAGACTACTCAACGAGTAAGAAAACCTCCGCAAGGGAAGCACCCCTGCGGAGGTTTTTGTTTTCGCGACGCGATTATCTCAATCTGTAACATCTAGGGCCCGAATTTCCGTCTAACTGTTACAGATTGAGACAAGACGTCTTAGTCCCCGACGTTTGTCTCAATCTGTAACAGATAGGGACCTTTTGGCCGCCTAACTGTTACAGATCGAGACATTCAAATCCCCCTAAGGATAAAATCTCGATCTGTAACAGTAAGAACCCATTTCCTCGTCTAGATGTTACAGATTGAGACAAAACAACGAGACCGGCCGCCGTACCAGCCCAAACCACCACAAAGGTGCCTGTCCCCTTTTTGGTGGTTTTAGGTCACGGTCGGCGCGAAAAACGAATAACCGTTCATACGCGATCTCCTTACTTATATATGTGTCGCGTTGCCGCCATTATAGCGACCGCTGCGAGCGACCGTGCCGTCTGCAAAGCGCTATCTCAGCTGCAATATTCGGAGTTTTCCCAGATAAAACCTGCCAAAATAAACCTGTCCCTTTTTAGTAGGTACAATAACCCATAAGGTAAGTATGTTTCTGAGTTATTTCGTGTTGACCCATTTGAGCGCGATAGGGTATAACTCTACTCAACCGCTAGGGATTTTATTGAGAAAGGTGTTCTACCATGAGCAAGAACCTCTCCCAGCAGGTCGTTCTCGACCGCCGCGGCTTCGTTGCCGCCACCTTCGCAACCGTCGCCGGCCTTGGTCTTGCCGGCTGCTCCGACACCAGCGCCGAGGCCGACAAGGGTTCCGCCGCCGGCTCCTCCAAGAGCTCCGAAGATACCGAGGCTTCCACCACGCTCGACGCCAAGGCATTCGACAAGCTCGTCGACAACGGCCCCAAGGCCGATGACGACGCCATCGCTGCCAGCACCTGGGCCACGGCCGTTAAGGACGCCGGCGTCTTTAAGATCGGTGGCGTTCAGACCTCCACGCTCTTCTCCCTCCTCAACGAGAAAGACGGTCAGACCCGCGGCTTCGATGCCGGTATCGCACAGCTCCTGTCCAACTACATTCTGGGCGAGAACAAGGTCGAGATCACCCAGGTAACCTCGGACACGCGTGAGTCCGTCCTGCAGAACGGCCAGGTCGACGCCGTCTTCGCCACCTACACCATTACCGATGAGCGCAAGAAGCTCGTCTCCTTTGCCGGTCCCTACTACTACACGCAGCAGGCCATCCTGGTGCTCGCCGATAACGACGACATCAAGAGCGTTGACGACCTGGCCGACAAGAACGTCGCCGTCCAGTCCGGCTCCAACGGCCCCGCCATCCTGGAGGAGTTCGCCCCCAAGGCCAGCCAGCAGGAGTTCAAGACCGACGAGGAGGCCCGCCAGGCACTCCAGCAGGGCCGCGTTGACGCCTACGTCATCGATAACAACATGCAGCAGAGCGCCCTGGTCCGCGAGCCCGGTAAGTACAAGATCGCCGGCAAGCCCTTCGGCAGCAAGGAGCCCTATGGCATCGGCCTGCCGCTCGATTCCGACGGCGTCGCCTTCGTTAACGACTTCCTTAAGAAGATCGAGGACGATGGCACCTGGACCGAGCTGTGGCAGATCTGCATCGGCGACCGTACGGGCGACACCAATGTTCCCGAGCTGCCCGAGATCGGCGCCTAGGCAGCGAGCCTGGTAACGGCCGCAACGAAACCATACGGAAACGCACGATGTGCTTTATTGCGGTAAACTGTTTCCTCACTGAGTTGTCGGGGCTTCCGTACACACGGGAGCCCCTTTCCTTACCGGCAGGAGGTCCGCATGAGTCTCTCCGAGCTCTGGTCGCTCTATGGCCAGAACTATATCGACGCGCTGCTAGCAACCTGGGGCATGACGCTTGAGTCGTTTGCCATCGCCATGGTGCTGGCCGTCGCCGTCACTGTGATGCGCGTGTCGCCGCTCAAGCCGCTGCGCGTCTTTGGCGACCTGTATGTCCAGGTCTTTCGTAACATCCCCGGCATCGCGCTGCTCATCATCGTCGTCTACGCGCTGCCGCCGCTCAAGGTCGTCCTGCCCTACCGCACCTGCGTTATCGTCGCCACGGTCCTTTTGGGCTCGGCCTTTGGCTCCGAGAACTTCATGAGCGGCATCAACACCGTTGGCGTCGGCCAGGTAGAAGCCGCACGTTCGCTCGGCATGAGTTTCAGCCGTATCCTCGCCAAGATCGTGATTCCGCAGGCGCTGCGCTCGAGCGTGTTGCCCATGACCAACCTCTTTATCGCCGTCATGCTCACCACCGCACTCGGCAGCCAGGTGCCGCTTAAACCGCAGGAGCTCACCGGCGTGGTGAGCTACATCAACACGCGCTCGCTCGGCGGCGTCGCCGCGTTCTTTATCTCGGCGCTCGGCTACCTGGGCACAGCCTTTGTGGTGAGCCACATTGGCAACCACATCGATAAGAAGGTGAGGATCCTCCGATGAGCAAGCACTCCTCCCCTGCGCTTACCATGCGCGATGCGCTCTACGAGGCTCCCGGCCCCAAGATGCGCGCCAAGATTCGCATCGGCACCGCCATCTCGCTTGTTGCCGTGGCCGCACTCGTCGTCCTGGTACTGCAGCGCTTTTATGTGACCGGCCAGCTTTCGGTCCACTATTGGTATTTCTTTACGCACCTCACCACCTGGAAGTTCCTGCTTGCCGGCTTTGAGGGCACCGTTAAAGTCGCACTCACCGCTGGCGCCATCGCACTGGTGCTGGGCCTAGGCCTTATGCTCGGCCGCACCAGCGACATTAAGCCGCTGCAGCTGGTCTGCCGCGTGCTCACCGATTTCTTCCGCGGCGTGCCGAGTCTGCTGTTCATCTACTTCTTCTTTTTGGTGCTGCCCCAGTATAAGATCGCGCTGCCGTCGTTTTGGATGCTCACGCTTCCTGTCGCGCTCGCTGCAGCCGGCGTACTTGCCGAGATCTTCCGTGCCGGCGTCAACGCCGTGCCGCGCGGCCAGGTCGAAGCCGCCCAGGCGCTCGGTCTCTCCAAGGCTAAAATCACCTTTAAAATCGTGTTGCCTCAGGCGATTCGTTTTATTATCCCGTCGTTGATCTCGCAGCTCGTGGTCGTGGTCAAGGACACCACCGTCGCCTACGTGGTGAGCTACCCCGACCTGATGCAAAACGCCCGCGTACTCATTACCAACTACGACGCGCTCGTGTCGGTCTACCTGGTGATCGCGGTCATCTACATCCTCATCAACGTCGCGATTAATAAGGCCGCCATCTATGTTTCGCACAGGACCGGCGTAACCATCATCCGCTAACGATTTACGATTTCTAGGAATAAGGAGCCGAGCATTATGGCACAGAGCACTTCCGCTTCCGGCAACCAGCCGCTGATCGAGCTCAAGCATGTCGATAAGCACTACGGCGATCTGCATGTCCTCAATGACATCAACCTCTCGGTCGACCGCGGCGAGGTCGTTGTCGTGATTGGCCCCTCGGGTTCGGGCAAGTCGACCATGTGCCGCACCATCAACCGCCTGGAGACCATCGACTCGGGCGAGATCCTCATCGAGGGTCAGCCCCTGCCGCAGGAAGGCAAAGACCTTGCCCGCATGCGTGCCGAGCTGGGCATGGTGTTTCAACAGTTCAACCTGTTTGCACACATGACGGTGCTGCAGAACGTCATGCTGGGTCCGGTCGACGTGCTGGGCGTGTCCAAAGACGAGGCACGCGAGCGCGCCATGGACCTCCTGAGCCGCGTAGGTGTGGCCGAGCAGGCCGACAAGGTGCCCGCACAGCTTTCGGGCGGCCAGCAGCAGCGCGTAGCCATCGCCCGCTCGCTCGCCATGCAGCCCAAGGCCATGCTCTTTGATGAGCCCACGAGCGCGCTGGATCCCGAGATGATCAATGAGGTGCTCGAAGTCATGGTTCGTCTGGCCCAGCAGGGCATGACGATGATCGTCATCACGCACGAGATGAACTTTGCCCGCCGCGTGGCCGACCGCGTCGTCTTTATGGCCGACGGCCAGATCGTAGAGACCGGCACGCCCGACGAGTTCTTCGACCATCCCCAGACCAAGCGTGCCCAGGAATTCCTCAACTCCATTAAGGGCCACTAACCAGCCACCTCGTGGGACAAATCCATTGAAAGTATTGTCCCACGTCTCTCATGCGCCCTGTCACCTTATGATTCGAAAGCTACACCTATGATCGGAACTCGCACTTCATCGTCATACACCCCGCACGTCGACGTCGCCCCCGCCAACCGCCCACTCATCCTCGTCGCGCCGCGTTGGGAAGAGGCAAAACCGTTTTTGAGCGAGACGCTCTCCCCCAACGAGGAAATCGCAAGTGTCTTTGTCGATGCCATCCTTGCCGCCGGTGGCCTGCCGCTGCAGATGTCTATTACCGAAGACGTCGATGTTATCCGGCATTACGTCGATATCGCCGACGGCATCGCCATTCCCGGCGGCCCGGACGTCAACCCCAAACGCTGGGGCGACGAGCGTCCTTACGACCCCACGCTGTGCTGCGAGATTCGCGACCGTTTTGAGTTTAAGCTGGTTAACGAGGTGCTTCGCGCCAAGAAGCCGCTCTTTACCACCTGCCGAGGCACGCAGCTGCTCAATGTCGCCACCGGCGGCACCCTGTGCATGGACGTGCCGAGCCTGGGTGCGCGCGAGGGCCGCACGCAGTGGCGCCATACCCACGTGCTCAACGATCCCGTGCACCCCGTCGAGGTCGTGCCGGGCTCGCTGCTGGAGCGCGCGGTTGGCGGGCACAGGCTGATCCAGACCAACTCGGCACATCACTGCTGCGTCGACCGTCTGGGTAAAAGCACGCGCTTGGTCGCCAAGGCAACCGACGGCGTTCCCGAGTGCATCGAGGTCGAAGGCCAGCCATTCTGCCTGGGCGTGCAATGGCATCCTGAGTACACGTGGAAGACGCTCGAGACCGACTTTAACCTGTGGAAGTCGTTTGTCGAGGCGACGGCAAAGGTTAAGCAGGCCCGCTAGCTCGCGAACTGTACAACAGACAAGGGTGCCCCGCCGGCCACATGGTCCGACGGGGCACCCTTTTGCCTATATGCGGCAGGCACACAGCCCAAGGCCCGCAAGCCCTTACTCGGCCGCCTCGCGCAGGGCCGACATCGTAGCCGCATATTGCTGCTGCAACGCATGCATTCCCTCGCGAGCGCCGTCAACAGCATCGGCGCCGCGCAGCGCTTCGGTCACCACGACCGCCGGCTCGTACAGATTATCGAATCCCAGGTTCTGGCTCACGCCCTTGAGCGTGTGCGCTGCCATAAACGCTTCCTCGGCGTCTCCCGCCGCCATGGCAGCCTCCAGCTTGTCCATGCTCTCGTCATCTAAAAACTTGAGGGCAAAGCGGGCAAGCATTTCCCCGCCCATCAGCCGAGCACACGCGTCATCATAATTAGCGCCGATCTTCTCATACGCCTCACGCATGGAAATCATGGATTAAAACTCCTTTGGTCAAACTAAATCGTGGGAAACGCAACGACGTCAGCGGGGCGTGCCAACGTCTCGGCAATTTGGTCTTGCACCTCGAGCAGACAATCGAGCAGCAGCGGGTTAAAGGTGCCGCACTTACCGTCCAGGATCATCTGGATCGCCTCCTCGTGCGGGATAGCATCCTTGTACACGCGCACGCTCGTCAGTGCATCGTACACGTCAGCCACCGAGACCACCTGCGCGGCGATGGGGATATCGTCGCCCTTAAGGCCATCGGGATAACCCTTGCCGTCCCAGCGCTCGTGGTGCCAACGCGCAATCTGGTACGCATATTCCATAAGCGCATTGCCGGCGTGATGGCTACCCAGCTCACGCAGCATGTCGGCGCCGATCGTGGTATGCGTCTTCATAATCTCGAACTCCTCGGGCGTAAGGCGTCCGGGCTTGTTGATAATCGCATCGTCAATCGACATCTTGCCGATATCGTGCAGCGCCGAAGCCAGGGCGATCGTGGAGCGCTCCTCATTGTCGAGGGAGATCGTGCCGCCATGCTGGACCAGACAGCCAAGCAGCAGCTCGGTCAGCTTCTCGATATTCGTAACGTG
>DAWEIC010000003.1:18208-36741 GCA_052364855.1 Collinsella sp. | reverse complement strand
GCAACTCAGCAGCAAGCTCCACATGGCCCTGTCCCAGCTCATGACGAATGCGGGTAGCGCAAATGGCCTCACCGCCCTCGCAAAGCAGGTCGTGACCATACACGTCAACGCCGCGCTCGGAACCCCAAGAGCGCATCTCGGCAACACCAGAAGCACCGCCACGACCCAGCCTAAAGTCGCTGCCAACGCGAATCGAACGAATGTCGACCAGACGCGACACCAGCGAGAGAAAAGCAACATGGTCGAGTGCCGCAACCTCAGGCGTAAAGGGAACGGCTACCACCGCATCGACCCCGGTCTGAGCCAAGGCATGTAGACGGTCGGCCGTCGTCATCAATTTTTGAGCGGGCGAAGGACTCACCACAACGTCCGGATCGGGATCGAAAGTGACCACGACCGCCTTACAGCCATGGGCACGGGCGTCACGGACAAGCGCCGCAATGAGCTCCTGGTGTCCACGGTGCACGCCATCGAACACGCCGATGGCAATCGATGCGGCACCCAAGTGCTCGCACTCATCAAACGTATCGGCAGCAACGATGCGAGCCTCGTCCGACTCGCCCTCGAAAAAGATACGCGCGAGCTCGCGAGCGGACAACATCATCGAACACCGCCGATTGCCTGCGGAAACACGTGCTCCATGACAAAGCGGCCACTCTCAATGCGGGCGAGCGCCTTGAGTCCCCCATCGAGCACCAACGCAAAAGGCGACTTCAAGGTATCGAAATCGGCAAGCGCACGCTCAACGGGAATGCGTCGGCCGCAGAGCAGATCGTCGGCAAGATTGCCCGGCAAGTCAACACGCGAGGCGCCCAGGGCCGCAATGGGATCCAGGGCAAAGCCAGCCGCGGACTCGGGAGAAAGCTCCTCGACCGCATGACAGGCGCCAATGGAAACAACACCGGAGGCCGTGCGGCGCAGCGCGGAAATGTGCGCGGCGCTCTCGCAGACGCGGCCCAAATCGCGAGCGAGCGCACGGATATAGGTACCCTTGCTCACTGAGAACGCCACGGTCCACACACACGTATCACCTTCGCCGCCCACGGCGATCAAGTCGGCGGCATAGACCTCGACGGAGCGCGGGGGCAACTCAACCGCATTGCCCTCGCGAGCACTCTTATAGGCGCGAACGCCATTGACCGAGATGGCCGAAAACGCTGGCGGCACCTGCATCTGCGGGCCAAGCATAGCGGCTAGCTGCTCACGGGCGTAAGCGAGATCGCGCAGCTCGGGGGCAACGGGCACCGTGCGGACGGCCTCGCCCTCCGCGTCATCGGTATTGGTCTCGACGCCAAACGAAATGTCGGCGACATAACTTTTGGTATCGAGGGTTAGCATGCCCAGCAGACGGGTCGCCTGGCCCACGCCCACCACCATGACACCCGAGGCCATGGGGTCGAGCGTACCGGCATGGCCGACGCGTCGCTCATGGAGGGCGCGCCGGCACTGCGATACCACGTCGTGGGACGTACAGCCCACCGGCTTATCGACGGCGAGCAGCATATTCAATTGAGAAGGCGTACGACGAGCCATGTACCATCCAAAATGTTAGAGCTCGACGGTCACCGAAGCGGGATCCTCCCCTACCAGCTCGGCCAGCATGGGAAGTGCCACGGCGAGCGTCTCGCGAATCGTTCCGTTGTTGGAAAAGCCGGCGGCGGCATGATGCCCGCCACCGCCAAAGTTGGCAGCGATCTCGGACACATCGAGGTCACCTTTGGAGCGCAGGTTGCCGCGCACCTTGGTATCGCCGTCGATGCCCTTTAGGAACAGACAGACCTCAACGCCCATCACCGAACGCACCACATCAACCAGGCCATCGCACTCGTCCGAAGTGACGCCGCAGGCCTCGAGGTCGCTCTGATACGCATAACTATACGCCACGCGACCGTGCGCCACTGTCTTGATGCGGCCCATAACGATGGACTTGAGATGCAAGAACTCTACGCGCATGCTCTGGTAGACCTCGAGCGCGACGCGCGCCGGATCGGCACCGTGCGCGACCAGGCGCGAGGCGGCATGGAACGCAGCAGCATCGGCGTTTTGGTACTGAAAACGACCGGTATCGGTCACCAGGCCGCACAGCAGGCAGGTCGCGACACCATCGCGAGCCACAATGCCGCAATTGTCCAAAAAGCGGTCGATGATCATGGCGCAGGCCGCGGCGCCGACGCACCTCAGGCTCAGCTCGGCAAATTCCTCGCGCGCCGGATGGTGATCGAAGCACACCACATGCGACGAGCGGCGGAGCACCTCGGCGGAGTTGTTCAGACGCTCGACGACCGGCACGTCCACCGAGATGAACAGATCCGGATTGCCGGTATACGCAGATGCCGGCACCAGACGGTCGGCGCCCTCCATAAAGCGGTAGATGCGCGGAACCGGGTCATCGTCTGCCAGCAGCAGGGCAATGTCCTTGTTGGGGAAAAACTTCATAAGCGATAAGCCCAGACCCAGCACGGAGCCCAGGGCGTCACCATCGGGAGACGTATGTCCCGAAATCGCAATGGAGGACGCACCCTCGATGAGCTCGAGGATGCGTCGCTGAATATCTGCAGACTCGCACGATGCGAGGTCGGCGGAATTACTCATCTAAAGCTGCCTCCTGGGCGGCATCCGCTATTGGATAGCCGTCCTCGTCCTTTTCGATCGCAAGCGTGGCGGGAACGTTTTCCAGCGCACGCGTGATGCGCTCGGCCTCATCGGTCGAGCGATCGATGCGAAAATCGAGCTCGGGCGTGACGCGCCAATCGAGCGAGCGGGCCAACAGGCTACGGATGCGGCCCTTGGCGCTGGCAAGCGCCTCCATGACCTCGTCGTAGCGGCTCGCGTCGCACGACACGTACACGCGCGCGAACGAACGGTCCACCGCGACCTCGACCGCGGTCAGGGTGACCAGGTCGAGACGCGGATCGGAAACCTCAAAGAGCAGGATATAACCGAGCTTCTCGCGAAGCTGCTCGCCCAGACGGCGGGTTGCCTGCGTTTGCTTCATAGCGCTACCCCCTACTCGGTACGGGCAACCTGGTCGATGCGGTAGCCCTCAATGGTGTCGCCAGGCTTGATGTCCTGGAAGTTCTCCAGGCCAATACCGCCCTCGGAGCCGCTCTTGAGGCTCCTGGCCTCGTCCTTGTAGTGGCGCATCGAGGCGATTTTACCGTTGAAGACCACGATGCCGTCGCGCACCAGGCGCACAGAATCGGTTGCGGCGATCTCGCCCTCTTCGACGCGGACACCGGCGGCGATACCAACCTTGGGCACCTTGAAGGTATCCAGGACGGTCGCAGTACCCGTGGAGACCTCGACCTCGGTGGGCTTGAGCATACCGATGCGGGCAGCGTCGAGGTCCTCGAGGCACTTGTAGATGACGTCGTAGCAACGGATCTCGACGCCCTCGCGCTCGGCGGCGGAGCGGGCCTTGCCGTCGGGACGGACGCCAAAGCCGATGATGATGGCGTTGGAGGCATCGGCCAGGACGACGTCGGTCTCGTTGATGGCACCAACGGCGGAGTGGATCGTGTTGATGCGCACCTCAGACTGATCCATCTTGTCGAGAGAGTCCTGAAGGGCCTCGATGGAGCCCTGGACGTCGGCCTTGATGATCAGGTTGAGCTCCTTGACCTCGGCGTCGGCGATGGTCTCGAAGAGGTTCTCGAGCGTCACGTGCTTCACGCGGCTCTGCTCCTCGATACGGGCCTTGAGCGAACGCTCGTCGGCCAGCGCACGCGCCTCGCGCTCGTCCTCGAACACGCGGAACTCATCGCCGGCGTTGGGGACGGACTGCAGGCCCAGGATCTCGACGGCGTCGGAGGGACCGGCCTCGGTGACGGCGTTGCCCTTGGGGTCGAGCATGGCACGGACGCGGCCATAGGTGAGGCCGGCGACCAGCGTGTCGCCCACGCGCAGGGTGCCGCGGGTCACGAGCACGGTGGCAACCGAGCCGCGGCCCTTGTCGAGCTTAGCCTCGAGGACGTTGCCCGATGCGAACGTATCGGGGTTGGCCTTGAGCTCGAGCACGTCGGCCTGGAGCAGCACGGTCTCGAGCAGGTCGTCGATACCGATCTTCTGCTTGGCCGAGATGTTGACGAACATGTTCTGTCCGCCCCACTCCTCGGGGATGATGCCGTACTCGGTGAGCTCCTGGCGCACGCGGTCGGGGTTGGCACCCGGCTTATCGATCTTGTTGACGGCGACGACGATGGGTACGCCGGCGGCCTTGGCGTGGTTGATCGACTCGATGGTCTGGGGCATGACGCCGTCGTCGGCAGCCACGATCAGGATGACGATATCGGTCACCTTGGCGCCGCGGGCACGCATGGCCGTAAAGGTGGCGTGACCGGGGGTATCGATGAAGGTGATCTTGCGGTCGTTGATCATGACCTGCGAAGCGCCGATGGCCTGCGTAATGCCGCCCGCCTCGCCGGCAGCGACGCCGGTGTGACGGATGGCGTCGAGCAGCGAAGTCTTGCCGTGGTCGACGTGGCCCATGACGGTGACGACCGGGGCACGCGGCTTAAGGTCGGCGGGATCGTCGTAGAACGAGAAGGTGTTCTCCTCCTCGGGGGTGATGATCTTGATCTGACGGCCCAGGTCGTCGGCAACGAGCTCGACGAGGTCGTCGGACATGGACTGCGTCATGGTAAGCGGCGTGCCCAGCAGGAACAGGCGCTTGATGATGTCGTTGGCCGGAACGTCGAGCGCCTCGGCAAGCTCCTGGACGGTAACGCCCTGGGAGACCTTGATGGCGTCGAGGTCCTCGGGGTTCACGCCCTGGGCCAGCGCCTCCTCTATCTTGCGCTCCTCCTGAGCCTTTGCGGCCTCGCGCTCGCGCTTCTCCTTGCGCTTTTTGCGGCGACCAGTGGACTCGCGAGAGGCCTCCTCGACGGCGGCACGAGCCTCCTCGAGCACCTTCTCGCGGCTGTACTCCTCGGCCTCGCGAGCCATGCGGCTGTAGTGGTCCTCTTCGTTGTTGTGACCGCCCTTGCGCTTCTTGCCCTTGCCCTGCTTGTCGGGGTTGGGGAAGTCCATGCCGGCAGCGACGTTATTGCTGGCATTGGTGCGATGGCTATGTGGACGGTTTTCGGAGGCGTTGCGCTCGGAGTTGTTGTCGGAGGCGTTACGATCGTTACGACGGCCACCGCGACGATCGTTGTTGCCGCCACGACGGTTGCCGCGCTCGGCAGCGCGCTCGGCCTTGGCCTTCTCCTCGGCGTCCTTCTTCTCCTTGAGGACGGTCTCCTGTGCGGCGATCTGGTCGAGCAGCGAACGGAAACGCGAACCGGAATCGGAAGCGGGAACGGCGCGGCGCTGGGCCTCGCGGGCAGCCTCCTCCTTCTCGCGGGCAAGGCGCTCCTGCTCGGCCTTCTTCTTAGCCTCGGCCTCGGCGCGGGCGGCCTCCTCGGCAGCCTGGGCAGCGGCGAACTGGCGGCGCTCCTCCTCGCGTGCCTTCTCGGCGGCGATGCGCTCGCGCTCTGCCTCGGCAGCGCGTGCTGCCTCCTCGGCGGCAGCGGCCTGCTCCTCGGCCAGCTTGGCGGCCTCGACTTCCTGGGCGCGGGCCTCGATCACCGAGGCGAGCTGCTTGCGGACCATGGCGACGTATGCGTCCTCCAGAGCGGAGGAAGCGGACTTAGCGGGAATCTTCATTTCGGCGAGATGACCCATCAGTTCCTTGGAGGTCATGCCGAACTCTTTGGCCAGGGTGGACACACGGACTTTTGCCATATGACTTCACCTACCCTTTCTGGCACCTTGGGTGCCTAGAGACTGAACGAGCGTGGGGTATGCGCTGGGACCCGCCCGGCGCGACCGCGCGCTAGATCAGGTCCTCCGCATCATCGAAGGCGTCGGTGTCGTGGACACCGCAGAAACGGGAGCCGGGACGGGCCTGGTTGCGGCACTGGATGCCGTCCTCGGACACGAACTCGCAGCGACGGACGTCCTCGTCCTCCTCGTCACCGATCAGGTCGGCGGCGGGCTCCTCGTGAACGGGAACATTCTTGAGGATGTCGGCGGCAAGGGTCTCGGACTTAATGTCGATGTGCCAGCCGGTCAGACGCGCGGCGAGGCGGGCGTTCTGGCCCTCCTTGCCGATGGCGAGGGACAGCTGGTCGTCGGGCACGATAACGCCGGCGTAGGCCTTCTCCTCGTCGATGAGGACGCGGGTGACCTTGGCAGGCGACAGGGCGTTTGCGACGTAGACGGCCGGATCGGCATCCCACAGGATGACGTCGACGCGCTCGCCACGGAGCTCGCCCACGACGGCGCGAACACGGCTGCCCTTGGGGCCGACGCAGGCGCCCACGGGATCCAGGCGATCGTCGAGCGAGTGGACAGCGACCTTGGAGCGCTGGCCGGGCTCGCGGGCGATCGACTTGATCTGGACGGTGCCCTCATAGATCTCGGGCACCTCCTGCTCAAACAGACGACGCATGAGCTCGGGGTGGGTACGGGAGATGACAATCGGCGGACGGCTGTGCTCGCCACGGACCGGCTGCAGGTTGGAGTTGGGGTCGCGAACGTCGATAATCACGGCCTTGATGTGCTGGTTGTGCAGGTAGCGCTCGCCCATCGGACGCTCGTTGCGCTCGTTCTCGTAACGGCGCTGGTCGAAGTGCGGAAGCTCGGCCTCGACGCCCTCGCGAATCTTGACGATCGTGAAGTCGGGCGTGGACTGCAGCACGGTGCCGCTGATGAGGTCACCGATGCGGCCGGAGAACTCCTCGTAGATCTGCTCGCGGGCGGAGTTGCGCACGATGGCGTTGATCTCGGCCTTGGCGTGCTGGGCGGCGATGCGGCTCGTGTTCTTGGGAGTGACGTCGATCTCCTCGAACTCGGTGAAGTTGCCCTCCTCGTCCATGGAATCGTCGATCGGCTCCAGACGGTAGACGTAGATCTTGCCGGTGGTGCGGTCGATGGTCACCTTGGCGCCCCACTCAAGATGCAGGATCTCGGCATAGCTCTTAGCGAGCGACTGCTC
Organism: Collinsella sp.; assembly: GCA_052364855.1. Lineage (GTDB taxonomy): Bacteria > Actinomycetota > Coriobacteriia > Coriobacteriales > Coriobacteriaceae > Collinsella. Next base: position 29,765 of record DAWEIC010000003.1, on the reverse strand, counting down.
CAGGCGGTCGATCAGGTAGAGCTGGTCGATGTGCTTCTCCTGGCAAAGCTCCATCAGGGCGGACATCATGTCGGATGCTGCCATCTTACTTTCCTTCCTTCGCGGGCTTGAAGTCATAAGTGGGCTTCAACTTGCACTTTTTAACATCAGAGAAATCGAGGGTGACGGACTCGCCGTCCTCGAGCTCGAGGGTCACGTTCGTCTCGGTGGCGGCGGCAATCTTGCCGGCGTACTTGCGACGGCCCTCGGTGGCGGTGGAGGTGAGCTCACAATTCTCGCCCACAAAGCGGGCAAAGTCTCTCGGGCGGCGCAGTGGGCGCGCCATACCCGGGCTCGACACCTCGAGCGTATAGCTCGAAGAGATGGGGTCGAGCTCCTCAATCACATCGCCGACCCATTTGGTGTTGGCCGTGACGTCATTGAGCGACAGGCTCTGACCCTCGGCACCCTCGATACGCACGCGCACGCAGGGGGCCTTGGTGGCACCCACGAGCTCAACGTCGACGATGTCGATATCGTGCTGGGGAGCAACGGCCTCGAGCGCGTCGATGATCGCCTGCTCGGTCTTGGTCTTGACCATTGCGGCACCTCCATCCATACAAAAAAGAAGCGGGGCCGAAACCCCACTTCTTTCAATTACAACTTCATTTGCAAGCAAACTATACCAATACCTGCGCAAACGTGCAACCACAACACAAACCCGCAGGTCAGCGTGAGCACAGGTTCTCCACAAGAAATGGATAATTGGGTGTTGTCGCAAGCATCCATAACCAAAAGGAGGGACGACCCAGCCGGATCGCCCCTCGCTTTTTGATGCCAGCTATGCGCGCAGCGCTTACTTGACCACCAGGTTAACCAGCTTGCCAGGCACGCAGATGGCCTTGACGACCGTCTTGCCCTCAAGCCACTTGGCAACGGCTTCCTCAGCGGCAGCCTGCATCTCCTCGTTGGAGGCGTCACGGGCGACGTCGATGCGACCACGGACCTTGCCGAGTACCTGAACGACGATCTGCACCGTGTCCTCGATGGACTCGGCCAGGTCGAACTCGGGCCAGGCGGCGGTGTAGGCGTTGCCCTCGCAGCCGAGTGCCTCGTGCCACAGCTCGTCGGCCCAGAACGGGCAGATGGGGGCAAGGACGCTTACGATGTCCTTGGCCACGCCGTAGCACAGGGCCTTGTCGCGGTCAGCGCCCTCGGTGGCGTTGAGGTAGGCGCTCGCCGCGTTGACGAGCTCCATGACAGCCGAGATCGCGGTGTTGAACTGGCCGCGGTCGAAGTCCTCGGTGCACTTGGCGATGGTGCGATGACGCTCGCGATAAAGCTTCATCGCGACCTCGTCGAGCGCGGACTTGTCAAAGGCCACGTTAGCGTCACCGGACTGGACGAGCTGCCACACGATACGCCAGGCGCGCTTAATGAAGCGGTTAGCGCCCTCGACGGCCTTGGGATCCCAGTCGAAGTCCTTCTCGGGCGGGGCGATAAACAGGATCGCCAGACGCATGGTGTCGGCGCCGTAGGGCTCGATGACCGAGCTCGGGGGAACGACGTTGCCCTTGGACTTGGACATGGTGTCGCCGTTCTCGTCCTTGACCATGCCCTGGCACAGCAGGTTGGTGAAGGGCTCGTCAACGCTCAGCAGGCCCAGGTCGCGCAGTGCCTTGGTAAAGAAGCGACTGTAGAGCAGGTGCAAAATGGCGTGCTCGATGCCGCCGATGTAGTTATCGACGGGCATCCAACGGTCTGCCGCCTCGCGGGAGAAGGGCAGCTCGGTGTTGTGCGGGTCGGTATAGCGCAGGTAATACCAGCTGGAGCAGGTGAAGGTGTCCATGGTATCGGTCTCGCGCTTGGCCGGGCGGCCGCAGACCGGGCAGGTGGTCTCGTAGAACTCCTTGCACTCGGCGAGGGTCTCGCCGGCACCCAGGTCCAGGTTCTCGGGCAGCGTCACCGGCAGCTGGTCCTCGGGCACGGGCACGATGCCGCAGTGCTCGCAGTGGATGGCCGGGATGGGGTTGCCCCAATAACGCTGACGGCTGATGAGCCAGTCGCGTAGACGGAACTCGACCTTGCGACGACCGCAGCCCATGGCCTCGAGGTCGGCCACGATGGCAGCCTCGCCCTCGGAGTGCTTACCGCCGCGCATGCCAGTGTACTTGCCGGACTGGACCAGCGTACCCTCGGCAGCGTGGGCGCAATCCCAGTCGACGGTCTCGGCATGGAAGGTATCGATGGTCTCACCGCTGGCCTCGACGGCAGCGCGATCGTCATCGTCCAGGATGATCGGCACAATAGGCAGGTCGTACTTGCGGGCAAACTCAAAGTCACGCTGGTCGCCGCAGGGAACGGCCATGACGGCGCCGGTGCCATAGTCGGCAACGACATAATCGGCAACCCACACGGGGACCTTCTCGCCGTTGACGGGGTTCACCACGTAGCGGCCGGTAAAGGCACCGTGCTTCTCGAGGGTGCCCTGGGCACGCTCGACGGCAGAGATATGCTTGGAGTCCTCGACGATCTTGGTGACGGCCTCCTCGTACTCCGTGCCCTCGACGAGCTCGTGCAGACGGGCATACTCGGGAGCCAGGACAAAGAAGGAGACACCAAAGAGCGTATCGGCACGCGTGGTGAAGACGGTGATCTTGCCCTCGTCGCCCTCGATGGGCTCGCCATCCTGGTCGCACAGGGTAAAGTCGACCTCGGCGCCCTCGGATCGGCCGATCCAGTTGGCCTGCATCTGCTTAACGCGCTCGGGCCAGCCGGGGAGCTTCTCCAGATCGTCGAGCAGCTCCTGGGAGTACTCGGTAATCTTGAAGTACCACTGCTCCAGGTCGCGCTTCTCGGGCTCGGTGCCGCAGCGCCAGCACTTACCCTCGGTGACCTGTTCGTTGGCCAGAACGGTCTTGCAGTTGGGGCACCAGTTGACCGGGTTCTTCTTGCGGTAGACCAGGCCCTTTTCCCACAGCTTCTCAAAGATCCACTGACCCCAGCGGTAGTAGTCGGGGCTGCAGGTCTTGACCATGCGATCCAGATCGTAGGAGAAACCCATGCGCTTCATCGTGGCGAGCGCCTGGTCCATGTTCTTATACGTCCAGGCGGCAGCCTGCGTATTGTGTTTGATGGCGGCGTTCTCGGCGGGCAGGCCAAAGGCATCGAAGCCGATGGGGTGCAGCACGTCGTAGCCGCGCATGCGGGCCTGACGGGCCATGGCATCGCCGATGGTATAGTTGCGCGCGTGGCCCATGTGCAGGTCGCCCGACGGATACGGGAACATCTCGAGCACGTACTTCTTGGGCTTACTGTCGTCGGTGTCGACAGCAAAGAGGTTGGAGTCCTCCCAGGCCTTCATCCACTTGGACTCAATGGCCTGCGCGTCGTAGGCAGGGATCTCATCCTTATGATCTGTGCAATCGCACATATCAGCTCCTTTAATCTTAGCTGGGGTCGGTCGGCTTAGCTTTATTCGCTACTGCGGACAGTCCTGCGCAAGACGAAGAGCACATTTAGTGCTCTTCTTTGCGTGCGGAACTTGTAGCGAACAAAGCTAAGCCGACCGACCCTAAGGTTAACTTGACTGATGATAGCAAATACGACAAGCGAGATGCCTGCGACTTGCGGGCATCTCGCTTTATCTAAATAACGTGGTTTTGAATCAACCTTTGTTTGAAACTCGTTCTAGCACGAAAGGGTTTTCCAAGTGCCGCAAATTGCCATGAAAGAGGAGCGACGCGTACTTTGGTACGAGAGCGACGGTTTGAACGGCAAGGTGCGGTGCTTGGGAAAGCCGCTTAGCGGTAGCTGACGCTTTGCTGGGAGTCCTTGACGACTACGTCGTGGGCGCCGCCTTCGACGATGGAAGTAGAGCTGACAAGCGTTAGGCGTGCCTTTTCCTGGAGCTCGGGGATCGAGAGGGCACCGCAGTTGCACATCGTGGACTTGACCTTGTAAAGCGTGCCGCCCACGCCGTCCTTGAGGGAGCCGGCGTACGGGACGTAGGAGTCAACGCCCTCGACGAAGCTGAGCTTCGCGGCGCCGCCCAGGTCATAGCGCTGCCAGTTGCGGGCACGCGCGGAACCCTCGCCCCAGTACTCCTTCATGTACTGACCGTTGACGTTGACGCGCTCGGTCGGGCTCTCGTCAAAGCGTGCGAAGTAGCGGCCCAGCATCATAAAGTCGGCGCCCATGGCAAGGGCGAGCGTCATGTGGTAATCGTAGACGATGCCGCCGTCGGAGCACACGGGCACGTAGACGCCGGTCTCCTCGTAGTACTCGTCGCGAGCGCGGCAGACGTCGATCAGCGCGGTGGCCTGGCCACGGCCGATACCCTTGGTCTCGCGGGTAATGCAGATGGAACCGCCGCCGATACCGACCTTGATGAAGTCGGCACCGCAGTCGGCCAGGAAGCGGAAGCCCTCGGCGTCGACGACGTTACCGGCACCGACCTTGACGTCCTCGCCGTAGTTGGCGCGGATCCACTCGATGGTGCGCTTCTGCCACTCGCTGAAGCCCTCGGAAGAGTCGATGCACAGGACATCGGCGCCGGCCTCGATGAGCAGCGGCACGCGCTCGGCATAATCGCGGGTGTTGATACCGGCGCCGACCATGTAGCGCTTGTCGCCGTCGAGCAGCTCGTTGGGGTTGGTCTTGTGGCTGTCGTAGTCCTTGCGGAAGACGATGCCCATGAGGTGATCGTTGTCGTCGACGATCGGCAGGGCGTTGAGCTTGTTGTCCCAGATGACGTCGTTGGCAACCTTGAGGCTGATGTTCTTGTCGCCCACGATGAGCTGCTCACGCGGGGTCATGAACTCGGAGACCTTCGTCTGGTGGTCATCGCGACTGGGGCGATAGTCACGGCTGGTGACGATGCCCAGGAGCTTGCCCTTGGGGGTGCCGTCGTCGGTAACCGGCATGGTGGAGTGACCAGTCTTCTCCTTGAGCTCGATGACCTGCTCCATGGTCATGTCGGGGGTCAGCGTGGAATCGGACTGAACGAAGCCGGCCTTGTGATCCTTGACGGCCTTGACCATAGCGGCCTCGGACTCGGCGCTCTGGGAACCGTAAATGAAGGACAGGCCACCCTCGGTAGCGAGCGCGACACCCATATCGACGCCCGAGACGGACTGCATGATGGCGGAAACCATGGGGATGTTCAGGGTGATTGCCGGCTTCTCACCGCGCTTAAAGCGGGTCAGCGGCGTCTTAAGAGAGACGTTGTTGGGGATGCACTGCGAGGACGAGTAACCAGGGACCAGCAGATACTCCGAAAACGTGTGGGACTCACCGGGAAAGAACGTAGCCATGTTTCTCCTTTTTCCATGCGACCGGTCGGCTGCAGGCCTCGTAGGACCCAGCCCAACCTTGGGCGCCCAATACTGGGGAAGTATCTTAACGCACTTTGACTGCTACAATGCATGATTTAAGAAGAGCACACGAGGGCTTGACGCAGGCTTTGCGTTTGCCCAGCAAACACTTTAGCGGGGAGACGTGGAGCGTATGGAGTACAAGACGACGGCAAAGTTGGTCATTCAAGCGTGCGACAAAGATCTGCCGGGCGTGTTTGGCCACGGCTGCGTCTTGCTGCTGCAGGGTATTGCCCGCGAGCACTCGCTGAACCGCGCCGCCAAGAGCATGGGCATGGCGTATTCCAAGGCTTGGCGCATTGTGAACGAAGCCGAAGGCCAGCTGGGCTGCAAGCTCATCGAGCGCGACGGCGCCCGCGGATCCACGCTCACCCCCGCCGGCGAGCGAGCCATCGCGGTCTACGAGGAGCTGCAGGCCGACATCAACAACGTCATCGCCACCAAAGCCGACGCCCTCATCGCAAGCATCAATGCAGAGTAGTCCTTTTGGGGCTGCATCGTTGTCCACCGCGCCCTCGGATTGAGGCTCGCGCCACAAAACGGGCCCATCTACTACGTTTAGCTGAATATCCTCGACCATACCGGACATTATGAAATTAAAACCGCTGGTAGACAGCTTGGTAATTTTCAAAATAGGCGGGTATGGTCGACCCTTATTGCTTAAACGTAGTAAATTGGCCGTTTTCGAGACACAGACCCCGATTAGCTACTTGCGAAGGGCGTTATCGAGGGTGGCAGCCACCTGCAGGGGGTTGTCGGTGCCGGCGAAGAGGCGGATGGTGCTCCCCTGCTTGCCGCGTGGCGCCGAAAGGCGCGTCGTTGCGCCGCCGGCGGGCGATGTGCGAAACTCCCCCGGCAAAGCGTCGAACAGCTCGTCCGCGCTACGCTCGATAAGGTCAAATTCAACTGCCGGACCAAAGCCGTGCTCGAGGATTCCCGTTGCAACCGTATGGTCGGGATGCGAGCTCAGTCCGGGATAGCGCACGTTGCGCACCATCTCGTAGGCGGCCAGATACTCGGCCAGCGCACGGGCGCGGTCGAAATGTGCCTGCATGCGGGTGTCGAGCGTGTCGACCCCACGCTCTAGAACCTCGGCTTCATCGGAGGACAAGTCGAGCGCGGCCAATCCGCACCCCTCGATCAGCGCATGCGCGCACTCGGCAGCGGCATCCACACGATGGCGCTTGAGCTGCGAGCGCGCGACCGAGGCGGCTACGAGCTTACGCGGAGCCTTACCGGCACACACGCGGTCGAGCGCCTCGAGCGACAACGCAGCACCCAGCCGCAGCGGATCGCACCCAAAGACGCTTGCCACGGTGTTATCCACCACGAGCAGCGCACGGGCCTCGCGAGCCGCGCGACCCAGAGCGCGCAGATCGGGCACGCGCAGGCCAAAGCCACCGATTGTGTTCACAAACCACCACAGGTGCGGCCCATCAGCATCTAACGAAGCATCAAAGCCCTCGGACGCGGCGGCAAACGCTGCAGCCGACGGCTCATCCACCATAGCCACGTCGCAGGCATCAAAGCCGCTCGCAAACGCTTCGGTAAAGTCATCCGCAAAGGCCACCAGGCGGTCACCGGGACGCACGATTCCCAGCAGCGACAGAGCCGCCGGCACATGCGAGGCCGCAACAAGACGCGCCTCACGCGCGCCGGCCCTTAAAGCCCAAGCCTCTTCTAGCTGCTGTACATCCACAAGGCACCGTCCCTTCAAAAACAAAAACCCACGATGCGGGTGTTCCCCGCATCGTGGGCAACGGCTGCAGTATAGCGCCGACATGCGACGAATCGCCTAGATGTTGAGCGCGTGGTAGGTCACGCTCGCGCCCGGAGCGTCAACGGTCACGCCATAGGCCTCGGGATAGATGCGCGTCGAAAACACGAGCGCGCCATCGTTCACAAACACCTCGACCGACGAGACATCGCCAATAATGCGCACGTTACGAACCTCGTCGACGGGCTCCCAGCGCGCGGTACGACCGCAGCCGGCAGAAGCGCGGCTCTCATCGATAAATCGCATCTCAAAGCGCGAGGGCAGTTCGCCCTCGGCGGGCACAAACGTCAGCTTCAGCTCGCCATCAACGGTCGCGGTAAACGCGCCGTCGACACCGTCAACAACAACGTCAAAGCAGGTATCGCCGGCAACCTCCAACGAGCCCGCCCCCACACGCACCGAGGCATAATGGTGCTCAATCTCGCGCACCGGCTGCTGCAGCACCACGCCGTCGGCACCGGCCGTAAGCTCACGCGGCACTGTCATGCAGTGCTGCCAACCACACGCCACGGTGGGGTCGTTACCATAGGTCGGCTCATCGGGCATACCCATCCAGCCGATCAGAATGTGGCGACCGTCCTCGGCCGTGAACTCCTGCGGAGCATAGAAGTCAAAACCGGCGTCCCACAGGCGGAACTCGCCCAGCTCATAGGCACCGTCACCACAGGTAATGTCGCCCGTTACAGGCATGTAGCCGGCAGCGTATACGTTGCCGCGGTCCCAACGACCGCCCTCGAGCCCCTGGGGCGAGAACGACAAATATGCAGCGGTATCGCCATCCGAATCGAGCTCAAGGTATCCCGGGCACTCCCACATAAAGCCAAAACGCTCGGGCGTAGACACACGGCTCTCGAGCTCCCAGTCAAGCATGTTGGGCGAGCCATATACCAAGATCTCGCCCACATCACGCCCGGCGCCCTCGCCGTGCATCGCACAAAAACGGCTCTCAGCGTGCGGCCCGTCAACGCGACAACGCGCGCCCAACACCATGTGATAACGACCGGCCTCATCACGCCACACCTTGGGATCGCGCACGTGGCACGTCAGATCCTCGGGATAGTCCTCCGACGCCAGCACCACGCGCTTTTGGCTAAACGTCTGTCCATCGGCGCTCTCGACATACACGGTATCGGCGCGACGACCGGTGTTGACGTAGTCAAAGACGCCATCCGCATCGGGGAGCTTAACGTTGCCGGTATAGAGCACGCGAATGCGACCGTCCACGACCAAAGCCGAGCCCGAGTACACGCCATGGCAGTCGAACGGCTCGTCGGGAAGCAGCGGCGCACCAACATATTCCCATTTCATAAGGTCGCGGCTTGTGGCATGGCCCCACATCTTGACGCCGCCGTTCACATCAAACGGGGCATACTGAAAGTACGCGTGAAATACGCCATCTGCCTGGCAAAGACCGTTGGGGTCGTTGAGCCAGCCCGCCGGCGGCATAATATGAAAGCGCTGGCCATACGCGCCATGACCGCACTCAGAGGCGGCGGCGTCAACAGCGGCGACCAGCTTTGCAAGGTCGCGACCAAGTGCATTAGACATATCAAAGTCCTAACGGATCGAAAGTTACAAGGCGCCAGAGATCGGCGCCAAATACGGGAAACACCCGCGGGCATACAGCCCGCGGGCGCCCCTCAATCAAAAGCTCTTAGGCCTGCTCGAAAGCCTTGGGCTCGTCCTTGTACAGGACAAACGAGACGGCAAAGGAAACCAGCGCGGCGACCGCAAACATGATCGCGTACTGCACGGGCTGGGCCAGGCACAGCAGGATACCGAAGATACCCGTAACGCCCGTACCGGAGGCGGCCAGCGAAGTGAGCGCGCAGACCAGGGCACCGCAACCGCCGCCGATGCAGCCAGCGATGAAGGGCTTAAAGAAGCGCAGGTTCACACCAAAGATGGCAGGCTCGGTAATACCCATGAAGGCGGACAGGGCCGAAGGAAGCGCCAGACCCTTGATCTTGGCATCGCGGGTCTTAAAGGCAACGGCGAGCGCGGCACCACCCTGGGCGATGTTCGCGGCACTGGCGATGGGCAGCCAATAGGTCACGCCGTACTGGGCGAGCTGGCCCAGGTCGATGGCGGTGTACATCTGGTGGATACCGGTAACGACCGTGGGGGCATAGAACAGGCCGACGATAAAGGAACCGATGCCAAAGGGCAGGGTGAGCAGGGCCTGAATCAGACCGAGAATGGCGTTCTCGGCCCAGACAAAGATGGGGCCGACGGCAACGAGGGTCACGAGCACGGTCACGAACACCGAGACGAGCGGGGTCACAAAGAGGTCGAACATCTCGGGAACGATCTTGTGCAGGCGCTTCTCGAGGAAGGCCAGAATAGCGCAGGCGATGACGATGGGGATAACGTGGCCTTGATAACCGACCCACTCAAAGCTGTACACACCGGGGATGACGGTGACCATGGCCTGCACGCCCTCGGAGGCAACCGTGTAGGCGCTCTGTAGCGAGGAGTTGATGAACGCACCACCGACAACGGCGCCCAGATACGGGTTGGCGCCAAAGGCCTTAGCGGCAGAGTAACCGATCAGGATCTGCAGAATGCCAAAGGACGTACCCGAGACCAGGTCGGCAATCTTGTAGATAAAGTTATTGGTGTCGAGCGCGATAAAGCCGTTGGAGGCCATAAAGTTGAGGGCACTCATAATGCCCAGCAGCAGGCCCGAAGCCACGATGGCGGGGATGATGGGGACAAAGACGTCGCCGAGCACCTTAATGGCACGCATAAAGATGTTCTGCTGCTGCGCCGCGGCCTCCTTGACCTCGGCCTTGGTGGCAGCCTCGACGCCACTGAGCGCGATGAACTCCTCGTAGACCTTATTGACGGTGCCAGTGCCAAAAATAATCTGGAGCTGGCCCTGGGCTTCAAAGACGCCCTTAGCGCCGTCGATATTCTCGAGGGCCTCCTTGTCAACCTTCGCGTTATCGGCAACCACCAGGCGCAGACGCGTGGCGCAGTGTGCGGCCGAAACAACGTTGCCGGCGCCACCGATGTTGTCGAGCACCTCTTGGGCTGATTTGCGGTAGTCCATGACTTCCCTTTCCTCCAACGGGTGCATGCGCACCCGACTACCTTTGACACTTACACTGTAATCGTTTTCAGTTTCATATGTCTGTAATCGTTTTCATAGTAGGGTGAACGGTAGGAAAAAGCCGGCGAATGGTAGTTTTACCGCAAAAACAGGGGCCTCAAAGGCAGGCAGACATGCCCAAAGCCTAGACATTCATAAGTTGATGGCCGAGTTTGAGCGTCTTGAGACCGCTCTCCCCCTCCACGCCATCGAGCGTGTTGAGCAACATATTGGTCGCCTCGACGCCACTGGTCAGGTAGCCATAATGCACGGTGGGAATGCCGCCCGTCAGCGCGCGCAAAAACGCGTTGTCGCCAAAACCGCTCACGCGGTGTATACCCTCGCCCATGCCGCGAACCTCATCGATGGCACGCAGCGCGCCCGCCGCCATGGTGTCGGTCGCGCACGCGATAAACGAAACATCGGGTACTTCGCCCAGCAGCTCGCGCGACGCACGATAGCCGGAATCGAGGGTAAAGGACCCGCGGCGAATCAGCTCGGGATCGAGCACAACACCCGCGGCGCCCAGACCAGCTTCAAAACCACGACGACGGTCGTAACCGGCGGCACGGTCTTCCTCGGTAACTCCAATATAGGCAATCTTGCCGTCCACACGGCCCGCAAGCGCATGGCCCAGTTCAAAGGCAGCCTCGAAATCGTCATGGTAGACGCAAGCCGCGCCCTCGACGTTTTGGCCGATCAGCACAATGGGCACGTGGCAAGACGCAATGGCCGCACGATGTTCGTCGGTGATCATGGTCGCCACGAGTACAATGCCATCGACCGGGTGATTTTGGAATAAATCGAGGTACTCGAGCTCGCGATCAGGGGCGTTGTCGGTATTGGCGAGCAGCATCTGGTAGCCACGGTGACCGAGCACCTGGCCAATGCCGGCGGTAATGCGGCTAACGGATTCCGAGTTAATCTTGGGCACGATGACGCCGATGAGTTTGGTGGAGCCGGTGCGCAGCGCGCGAGCCTGGCTGGACCGCACGTATCCGGTCAGCTCAATCGCCTGCTTAATGCGCGCGGCCTTATCCGCCGAGATATATCCACCGTTGAGGTAGCGCGAGACGGCGGCACTCGAAACGCCGGCCAGCTCGGCCACATCTTTCATCTTTACCACAAGCACCCCTGTCATTGAAATCGCTTACACAATGATACCCAACCCATACCGGCAAATTTAGCAAATGGGACGAGCCACATGGATCATTTCAACAGCCCAGGTCAAGCAAACGTCAGCGAGTGCGCAGCTGCCGTGGCGAGGTGCCGCGAAAGAGGAGCGACGCGTACTTCATGTACGCGAGCGACGGTTTGAGCGGCAGATCGCCC
>DAWEIC010000003.1:0-18198 GCA_052364855.1 Collinsella sp. | reverse complement strand
GCGTCGAGCTGTCCGGCGTTCGTCAGAACGCCGGAACATAATAGCCCGGCAGATGCGTGCGCAGCGTCGAGCGGTCCGGCGTTCGTCGGAACGCCGGAACAAAGTTAGCCGTGGTACTCGCCGTTGTACTGGATGAGCGTCAGGTCCTCAACGCCGTCAAGCGCGCGAATGGCGTCGGCATAGGGCATGTCAACGCCGTCCGAGAACACCTCGACGGCCATCTCGACCTTGTCGCCGCGCATGGTCTTAGACTTAACGGTGAACTTGGTGCGGCCAAAGGCACGCACAATGTCGTCACCCGTGGTCTGACCCGTATAGTGGATAACCATCATGTACACGCGCGCCTTGTCCTGGTGGCTCGCGAAGCCGGCGATCATCGCCACGATGACCACCGCCGTGAGCCCCACGAGCGCATACATGCCGGCGCCCGCCGTAATGCCCGTGGTAATGGCCCAAAACAGATACAGCAGGTCGAGCGGGTCCTTGACCGCCGTACGATAACGAACGATGGACAGAGCACCGACCATACCGAGCGAGATGACCACGTTCGTCGAAATCGCGAGCGTCACCATGCACGTGAGCACGCACATGCCCACGAGCGTCACGGCAAAGCTGCGCGAGTACACCACGCCGGTAAAAAAGCGCTTGTACACGTAGTAGATCAGGATGCCCATGGCGAGCGCCACGAGCAGCGACAGGCCGATCTTGGCAGGGTCTACCTGGCCAAACGCCTCCAAGACGGAATTCTTAAAAAAGTCCCTGGTGCTCATGGTCTAAATATCCCCTCGGTTCTCAAAATCCGATTCCCAGTAATTAAAACCGCGCAGGTAGGCGGTCTTTTCGTAACACAGGCAGTACTTGGAAACCGCCGTGAGCTCGGCCGCACCCGGCGGCACCAAATCGCGCACCAGCTGCGGGCAAAACTCGGTAAACTTGACCTCCATCACTAGCTTGCCGGGCTCCAGGACCGGCAGCGCGGGCAACGTCGCGTCAAAGATATCGAAGCTACCCACCGCGGCACGCACGTTCATGTCAAACGTAATACGCACGGTGCCCTCATCCATCACCCACGGCTCGCGCTCGTAGTCCACGATGGTCCGCGGGCGCATCATATTGCAGATGCACTCGATGTAGAACTCACGGCAGAGTTGGTGGGGGCTCCTCAGCAAAAAGTCGTAGTCGCCAGCCAGAATCTGCTCAAACTCGTCACGCGTGAGTGGCGCGTCCTCCTTGTAGATCCAGCTACCGTACTTCTTTTTGCGCTCGAGCTTAATCACCTTGTCGCCACCGCTATAGATGCGCACGCGATACTTTTTGCGCATGAGAATGCCGGCGTCTTTTTCTTCGTAGGCCGAGTTGCAATAATCGTCAAAATACAGGCTGCGAATGGTGTAGCCGCCCGCCCGCGCATGCTTATCCAGGTTAAATACCGGCGCCATACGGCAGGCCAATGCGACATGCTCTCCCTCATTGATGAGGTACTTGAGCTCGTGGCGGTAACGCTCCTGCGTGGTTCGCGCAGGCGGGGCCGCCAGGCGCTCAAGCAGCGCGCTAGCCCTCCTCATACGTGTCCTCCACGACCTTACCGCCGTCTTGCACGTAGAAGCACTTCATGCCGTACTGCTTGCCGTCATCGGTCACGTAGTAGTCAAACGCATCTTGCGTATAGCCGTCGGAGTTGGTGGCGCGCACACGCACAAAGTACTGGCCGGTGTCGGGCGCGTCGCACGTCACCTCGGGCAGCAGCACGTCCTCGGCCTTAAAGACCACGTCGCTTATGGCATAGTCGCGCGCAAGCTCCACGGTATAGCGAATGTCGCGCGCCTTAAAGTCGTAGGACGCATCCCAGTTGATGCGCAGCTTACCGTTATCGATCTGCGGCACGCCAATGTAGAACGGCATGGGCTTTTTATAGCTCTCGCGAAAGCTCTTATAGTTCTCCTCGATCTCGGAAGGAATCGCCGCGGCGATCTGCTCGTATTCGTCCTTGGTCACGGGCAGGTTATCGAGGTCAGGCGCAGCAAAGACGAGCGGCTCCGTGACCTCGCGATAATGCTCGATCATCTTGCTCAGACGTTCCTCGGTCAAATACGAACGCAAATCCTTGACGGCGTTATCGAGTTCGCTGCGGAACGACTTGCTGCGCAGTGCGCGATTAAACAGCACGTTGCCCCAGTAGTTGCTCACGCCGCGCTCCCAGCTTGCATAATCCGAGAATCCGGTCAGGCTCAACTCAAGCTTGCGCAGCATGCCGTCGTTGTCCCAATCCAAGATGTACCAGACCTTGGAGTTGAGTGGGCTGTACAGATAGCAGTTACGGTTCTGCGTATCGCAATTACCCGTCAAAATCTGAAACGCCATCCAATAGACCAGGTTCTCGGTATCAAAATAGGTATCGAGCACATCGTCGATCTTTTGCGAATCGTCGTTGAGCGCATCGAGCATCTCAATGAGCTTGGTATGGTCCGAGTCGCCCTTAATCTCGAGCATGCCCTCAAAGGCCGTCTGGTTATAGTCGGGGTCATCCGCCAGCTTGATGGTGTCTTCGAAGCGATGAAAATCGAAGCTGTTCACCTTGTACAGATGCCCGCTCTTATCCAGACCGTGGGCCTTGAGCGCCGTCTTGTTGAGCTGCTCGACCTGCGTAAACAGGCCGTAATCCTCAAAGGTGTCGTTAGCTTTTTCGGTCTGGTCACACACCCACAAGTGCACAAACTGTGTGCTCAGGCCCATCATCTGAGGAATCCCGCGAATGAGGTCATAGGCCATCTTGTTGCGAAAGCGCATGCCCTCGCCCATGTGCTTGTTGAGCGCAATGGCGCGCTGCTGGCGCCAGGTACCCTTGCCCTTTTTGAGCTCTACCTTGTAATTCTTTTGCGTATAGGTACTCGACGTCTGGCCGCGCACTTGCACCGTGGCATTGGGCGCCTCTTCGCCATAGCCCACCTCGCCAGCAACGGGGCCCTTATCATCGCCTGGCTGCAGCAGGCCCATAACCTGATAGCGCGTCACGCCCATGTCGGCATAGTCGTAGACCGAGTAAGTATTGATCTCGGCCCAGCTATGGTCGGTATTCTCGGAGCTGTTGCCGCGAGAGACCGTCAGGTACATGCACACGATGCCCGAGTCGTCGTAAACCTCGTACAGCTCGTCCTTGTCGCGAAGATGCTTGGTCTCGCTAGCTGCATCGGCCTTTTTAATCTTGCCCTGCTTCTTGGTCTTTTTTGTCGAGGATTCGTCCTGCGAAGAGCAGCCCGAAAGCAGCAACGTGCCGGCAGCCGCCTCAATCAAGCGGCGGCGCGATATCATCCTATCGGTCATCAGGACCTCCCCAATGGTTGCGATATACACGAACCACCGTGCGCTCAAGCGCACCATGCGGCTCGCCCTCTAGACGCAGCTCCTCGTAGCGCTGCTCGGCACGGTCAAGCAAGCGGCCCAGCTCCGTAAAGCGACCCGTCTTGTCGGTCGCCACAATGGGCTGCTGGCTCAGGATACGATACGGCAAGTTAGCGGTATAAGTATCGAGCCGCATGAGCGCCACAACAAAAAACACCGCCGCGCCGAGCAAAAAGCCAAAGCCATAAAACTGCTGCGGAAAGAACAGCGAGACGATGGTCGCCAGCCCCGCCACGCCCGCGAACAGCCCGGAGGCAAGCACGGCGCCCTTGTAGTCGGTAAAGTACAGCAAGATGAGCAACACCGTATTGCCCACGGCATACAGGCCGTAGCCCACGCACAACGTGCGAAAATACCCGTGCATCAGGTTGTTAAAGCCCAACGGTAGCGCCGAGAGCACTGTGGTCTCGAGCGAGATGACCGCCGCCGTCACAAACAGTTGTTTGAGCGCACAAAACCGCAGTTCTCGGTTGAGCGTGGCAAGCATTTCCTCCTCGGCCACCACAATGTCGCCCACCACGCCACCGTCATTGAACAGGCTGTAGTAGTCGCGGTAGCGCGGATAAAAGTTGACCTCGACCGAGACCACAAAGTTGACGGACGTGACCAGGATCGTCAAAAACGCGATGAGCGCCGGCACATCGTGGTAGGGCGCACCATAAAACAAGCCCTTGACCTGCACGCCAATGGGACCGGCCCAAATTATCACCAAGTGCGCAAAGAGGCCCAGGTTGGTAAACAAGCCCGTGAGCGCCAACGGAATAAACTGATCAAGCCACCGTAAAAAGAGCCAGGGGCTGCGTTCGCTCTGCGGAAAAAACCGGTACAGCAGTACCACGTCCCAGGCGAGCATGACGCCATAGCCCAGAGCAATTGACGCCAAAAGGCCCTCGACCGGCGGCAGACCAAGCGCCAGCGCGGCCAGGGCGCACAGGCACGCCACGCCAATGGCAGCCGCAAAGCTGCATAGGATACCGCGGTAATCCTTAATAGCGGTGAGATAGCTCATGCCGTTCCAATTGACGATCATAATGTTGAACAGCCACAGGCACAGCAGCCCCTGTAGCAGCGTGGCGCCCGAGAACAGCAAAAAGACGCCGTAGAGCACCGTGCCCACAACGAGCATGATGGCATTAGATCCCCAAAACGAAGGCAGGATCTCATCCTCGCGCTCAGCAAAAAGCATATCGGCCAAAAAGCGCGTGACCGGCATAGAGAAAAAACTCGTGAGCGTGAGCGACGCCAGCAGCGTATAGGTCACCATGCACACCAGCAGATCTTGGTTGCCACGGCCCACACCCCACAGACCGCACAGCACCAAGATACCCACCTGGAGCAGCACGCCCAGCAGCATGGGGCCCGTGCACACAATGCCGGCGTAGCCATAGGCGCGCATCGTGGCAAACAGACCCTTGCGCCTAAACAGGCGCTTGAGCTCAAAACCGATTCCGGCCACCGGCTACTCCCCCTCTCTGGGCAGGTCAAACGCTTGCGCCGTCTCGTCGTACAGCGCGCGATAGTTGGCGAGCATCTGCTCGTGCAAAAAGTACGTGGCAACGCGACGCTGGCCGCGCTCACCCATCTCGATACGCCGGGCGCGGCTCGCACACATGCGTTCCATGGCATCGGCCAAGCCCTTGCGATACATAGGCGGCGTCACAAAACCTGCCACGCCAAAGTCATCACCCGGGGCGCCTTCGAGCAGCTCACGGCAGCAGCCCACCTCGGTCGTCACGCAGGGACGGCGCGCTGCAAGCGACTCCAGCACGCTGAGCGGCTGACCCTCGGAGATGCTCGTCAAAATGGTAAAGTCGAGCTTTTCCATGTACTCGACCACGTTGACGCGGCCGGTAAAAATCAGGTCGCGCACGCCCAGGGTTTCGACCAGCGCGTGGCACTCGGCGCCGTACTCCTCGTCGTCCACGCCGCCCATGATGTGCAGGCGCACCTTGGGCAGGCGCTCGTGCAGCTCAAAGAAGGCATAAATCATGGTCTTAACATCCTTTATGGGCGCCAGGCGCACCACCGCGCCAATGTCCACCCAGCCGTCATCGGGCTTTAAGGGAATGCCCTTAAAGCGATCGAACTGTATGCCGTTGGGGATGACCAGGCATTTGTCCGCATCGCAGCCCATATCGATCTGCGTCTTGCGGGCATTATGGAACAAACTCGTCACGCGGAAGGCGCGGCGGTAGATCTCCTCCGAAAGCAGGTAGAAAAAGCGAATCCAGCGGTCCTTAAACGACGGCACCACCCAATCGGCGCGAATGATCTCTTCCTCGCGCTCGCGGGTATAGATGCCATGCTCGGTCAGCAGCACCGGCGCATGGTGAACGCTTGAGCCCAGGCAGGCGAGCAGGCCACCGTAGCCGGTCGAGATGGCATGGTACACATCGGCCACCGGCACCTCGCTTCCCAACAGGTAGAGCACGGGCAGCAACATGGAGCGCATGGTGTGGAATGCATCGGCAAAGGGCGTGTAGGGATACTCGGCCAGGCACACGTCGCGAAAGATATCCATAAACGTGCGGCTCTGCAAAAACGAGAGCGGATGCACGCGACGGCGGTGGAAGATATCGAACAGAACATCCCAATCCGGATTGGAGAGCGACACCAGACGACGTAGCGCCTCGCGCTCACGGTCGTTAAAACTGGCTTCATGTTGCTCGCCCGAAAGCCGCAGGGCATCGTCCAGGAACACCTCGTGCACCTCGACCACGTTGCCGGGCAGCTCGTAGACAAACTTGCCACGGTCGGCAGCATGCGCGCCGATCACCCACAGCACAAACTCGTGCTCGGGCATGGCCGTAATGTAGCCATGCATCCAGGTAGATACGCCGCCGTGCACATAGGGGTAGCAACCCTCGAGTACCAAGCAGATTCTCATTTATCGCCACCCTCCTTGCGCTCGATCGTCACGGTCTTATCATTTGCCTTGAGCAGATACAGATTGCCCGTAAGGTGCGTCAGTTCGCCACCCGTCACCGCACCCGGCTCGCCATTATTGGCGCGGAACATGAGCCACGCCTCGTCGTGGAAATTGCCCAGGCTGAGCGTCCAGGCATCTGCACTTGTATCCACGTTCACCGTAACCGACGAAAAGCGCTGGATGGCACCGGAGCACTCCGACGCCGTCTGGTGCCGCAGATCGGGCGCCGACTTGGTAAGCCAGTCCAGGTAGTCGGTCAGGCCGCCCTTGTAGACCTCCCAGCCCTCCTTGGCTCCGCGATCGGGGTCCAAAAGGTCGTCCGGGTGCATAAAGTGCGTACTCACGTAGTGCATGTTGAGCTCGGACACGGCGGCTAGGCGCATATAGGAATCGTTGACCATGCCGCCCGAAACAATACGTGGCTGCTCCACAATGCCATCGCTCGCCACGCCAAACCCCTGCACGTAGGGTAGGTCGGTGCCATCCTCAAAATACGTACTGGCAATGGTCTTAATGCGCGGAACATCGGTACCGATAAGCTTGCGCGCGCGAGCCGAAAGAATATTCGACGGCGGCACGTAAACCGAGCCATGAGCATTGGGCAGGACCTCGTCCTGAAACGCGATAAGTTCGTTGAGCGAAGCGACGAGCGTCTCTTTGTTCTTCCAGGTCTTGTAGTCGTACAGCGTGCCGTAGTCGGTGTCCCAGAGCGCCAGAGGCTGATGGTTGTAGCCGTGAAAGCCCAGCTCGCCGCCCATCTGCAGCAGCATGCCGCCAAAATAGCGGAACTGCGTGGTATCGGGTTGGCGCGCGGGCTCAATCTGGTTGACCGCGTCCTCGTAGTTTTCGATCATCACGCCGGTATAGCGAATGCCATATTTTTGCGCGAGCTTTTGCAGATCGGGCCACCAGACCTTGGTGTAAAAATCCGCAATGGAAAGGCCGTAGTCACGCTTGATATAAGTACCATCGCCCGAGGGCACGGGGCTGGGAAAGTCGTCCAAAAAGAACACGGCGCTGTTGATGACCGGATAGGCCGTTGCATCGCCCAGGAGGCTGGTCGCCGCGGCGTAAAAGCCGCGCATGACCTTGTCATAGATACCGATATTGCAAACCACGGTGCGCCCGCTACCGCAGTCATTCGACCAAATGAGTGGGGCGCCCGCATCGCCGGTCTTAGCCCACACACGAGCCGTCTCGCGCAGCGATACCGAAAGCGACGAATCAAAAGGGTCCGAGAGCTCGTAGCGCTCTCCCCCGCCCAGCATAAAGTCCTCACTCGGCACAATGCTTTCGGCTTTTACATAGTCATATCCGGCCGATTCAATGCCAAGCTTGGAGGCAATCACTTGCAGATAGCTCGAGTTATCCGGCGGCATGGCGAGCATAAGCGAACCGCCGGCACTCACCCAACTCATAATGTCGCTCAGGTGCGTACCGAGCCCATCGAGCGACGGCATGAGCAAAATCACGCGATCGAAGGCGGTCAGCGAGGGAAAGGCATCCGCACTATCCAGGGCAAGGTCCACGTCGCGGTGCGCAATCTTCATGTCGAGCAGGATCTGGTCGAACTGCTCCTTTACGTCCTCGACGCCAGCTTGATCGGAATCGGTAATGACCAGGCACGTGGGCTTTTGGCCAAAGATTGCCGAGGAGGCCGGCACCGCGTCGTTGGCGGCGAGCATGCCCAGCTTGTGCTGTCCAGCGCTGTACTGCACGCCGGCACGCTCCACCAGCAGCACGGCGGCCATGGCAATAAAGACCGCCCACACCACGAGGAGTCCCATCCAACGAAAGCGGCCTGCACGGTCGCGGATATGTTGGGCCACGCTCATCTGGCCTCCTCCCCGTCGCGCCAAAACGCCAACTTTTCGCGGTTGTCGGCGCTCAAATACACATGTTGCTTGTCAATCGCATCGATCACACGGTGAACCTCGTCACCGTCGCGGCGCATCACGGCCAGGCGCAGGCAGAGCATCCAAACCTCCTGCTCCTCGGGCACGTCGAGCACTAGCTGGTCGATCACGGCCTGCGCCTCGTCGATCTGTCCGACATCGGCCAGCGCCGTCGCATATCGAATGCGCAGCTCAAAGGTGTCCTCGCGCTCGCAGCGACGCGCAAGCAGGCGCGCGTACTGTTGGCGCTGAATCAGAGCCACGCGCCCCTCGGCCAAGCCCGAGCCCAAGTATTCACCAAGAAAATCGCAGTATTCGTTGAGGTTTTTCGCGCTCGGGTCCGTCTTAAAGGCATGCTCCAGCTGCTGCAGTTTAAGGTCGGACTCCTTGGAGATCTGCGCCACCGCCGTCGCGGCATAGTGCGCCACCTCAACGTCGTCGTTAAGCTTAGCCGCCTGCAGCTGCGCCAGGTACGCGTCGGGCTCCTCGGTGAGCATGGAGAGCATTAGGCGGCGCCGGCATGCCGGATCGTTGACGATGAGCGCCTCCTCGAGCGGCACTACGCCTGCATCGGCGTCACGGTCGTGCACCAGGATGCTGCGATGCAGGTCGTCGTTGAAGCGCAGCGACTCCAGCGCAGACTCTTTCAGCCCCTCGCCAAACACCGCGCTGCGGACCGATAGCAGAACCACCAGCAACGGGCCCCACAGCGGCACCAGCACTATCACAGCCAACATGTGCCCGCGCACCGGCAGCAGGCCCAGCTTCATGAGCGTCCACAGCATCAGGCAAACCAGCGCATGAATCAGCAGCAAGACGGCAGCAACGACAAGCGAGATCAAGCGGCACCCCCCTCACCGTCACCGGTGTAAGAGATGTGCTGCAGCAGCTCCACGATGTCCTCGCCGTCGACGGGCTCCACCGCAATCTGCTTTGCACTCAGACGCTCGCGGATAATGGGCAGATCGCACGCCTTTGCCTGGCGCATAAGCAGGTAGAGCACGTCGCCGTCGACCAAGCCCGCCGCGTCGCTCTCGCGGATTGCCGACCCAATTGCGCCCACCAGCTCGCCGACAGGCTCCATACCCGGTACCACGCGCAGGAGCAAAAAACTCCCCATCTTGCTATCTGCCAGAGCCTGCTCCGCCGCGAGCTCTTGGCCAAAGGCAGCCTGCTTGAGCACGCAAGTGCCGTCAACGCAGCGTTTATCCTGTGCCACCGCCTCATAGTCAAAGGCACGGCCCAGCGCGCTTTCGACCAGGCCACACAAGATGCGGAACAGGTTTTGGTAATAGAGCGTCATTTGGTTTTCGGCCGCACTACGCACAAAGATCAACACGGCGGGTGCCCCATCGCGCTCGATTGTGTATCCAAACATGGGAAGCCCCGGCGTAAGCTCGCGGTTCACCCACAGGTTCGAACGACCCCCGTCGCTCAAAAGAGGTGCAAGCTGCTCAAGCGTGAGCGAACGTGCGGCATCTTCGGCAATCGCGGGACTTGCCGCCACCAGGCGTGCAAATGCCCCGCCCGAAACATGGTAGATCGCCACCGAATCGTTCTCGAGGATCTCGCCCAGAAGCTCGCAGCACTTGCGATAGATGTCGCGTGGGTTGAGCACGTCGAGCTCCTGCGTCACGGCAAAGATCTTGCCAAAGCTGTCGTGGCGACCCACGATCTGGCGCCTGTACGCACGCTTGTCCTCGATCGCGTCGTGGTAGAGCTGCGTAAGGAACGTATTGCGGTTGCGCACGAGCTCGTTTTGATCGCGCTCCGCCCTAATGGCTTCGCTGTTGCGCAGCTGCACATAGCCGCACACGGCACCCACAACAAAGTACGCGATAAACGGCAGCCAGTTGGACGGCTCGTAGAACAGGCCCTGGAAGGTATAGCCGTACAAAGTAAAGTAACTCGCAGCCAAACCCACCGACGCCAGCAGCGCCGCAACCAGGCCAAAGTCCAAGCCATACAGCGTGCCGATGAGCACCACGTAGAGCAGGCGATAATCGAGCACGTTGAGCTGGGTCGATTGGGAGAACAAGCGCTCCAGCACTTCAAAGAGCACCCAGGCGGCTGCCGTCTCCAGGCATTTGACAGGCAGCGTGCGCATTTGAATGCGGTCGATGGCCGCGCGCAA
Organism: Collinsella sp.; assembly: GCA_052364855.1. Lineage (GTDB taxonomy): Bacteria > Actinomycetota > Coriobacteriia > Coriobacteriales > Coriobacteriaceae > Collinsella. The sequence continues at coordinate 7,841 of DAWEIC010000003.1, read as the reverse complement.
GGGGTTGACCTTCTTTGCACGGCCAGCATCCCAGCGAGCCTGAATGGTCGAGAGGTCGCGCAGCAAGTCGTAGCGCTGAAACCAGCCATAGCGCACGCGAGCGACGTCGCTGGCGGGCAGGGCGTAGCCGGCAGAATCGCCATAGGCAACTGAGAGCCCTGGGAACAGTGCCTTGAGGGCGTCGCCCACCTCACCCACCGTGTGATGGAAGGTATCGGCTACGTCAAGCGTCTCAAAGTTGCCATCCCAGCTGTCGAAGATACGGCGTACCAGCACCGAAAGCTCCTCGGCACACAGCAGGGGACACGCCGCATCCTGCGCGCCCTGCAGAGCAACCGAGCCGGTCGAGCACGCGTTGAACAGCGGCACCAAAAACGGGTCTTCCAGCGCGGCAGACGCGGTATACAGGAACGGCACGCGCAGGATCTTGGTCTGAACGCCCTCGCGAGCAGCGTAGTAGCGGCACAGGTCGTTGGCTGCGCGCGCGATAATGCCCTTGCCCGTTTGCTCTGCGGCATCGGCGGCATCCTCAGCGCCCGCGGGCCCGGCTACATACAGCAGCTGAACCTGGCGCCCCATGCACGCACGAATGACCGAGCGCAGCAGGTCGATATCGCCCACGATGTCGGTATGCGGCGTGAGGTAATGCGACAGGTAGACGACACGGTCGAACTCGTAGGCCTGATCCAGGTGCTGGAGGAGCACTTTCCACGAGGCATGGAGCGACGACTCGTCGCGGCGCGCGTCCTGCGCGGCTACGACCTGCACATGGTCGCCGGGGAATGCCTTGGCGCAATAGTCATCGTCAACATATGCGGTGTTGCCAACAACCAGCACCTCCATGGCGTACTCCTCCCCTAAAATCCACTTCTGTCATAGTCAAACATGCGTATTTTACGCTGTAAACGCGAGCTAGGGCGCCTTTAAGGCTGTTTTAAGAACTTTTTTGAGGACGTGGGAGTGGCAACTCGTCCGACCCAGGCTCATTGAGAGGCTACTATTCGCTCTGAAAAGGCACATCGCAATCTGCTGACAGCTCTGCAGGGAGAATGCCAGGCGATGGACATTGCTCTCGCACGGAATCATTGGATGAAAGAAACGGCAGTTCTTTGGAATAACTGACGATAACCTGCGGAACGATCTTAATGCCCAGAGCAAGTTCGAACTTTGCAATCGTCTTCAAAGTCATATTAGGTTGAGAATTCAAGAGCTTAGAAAGCGACTGAAGGCTTATGCCCATACGATTTGCCAGCTCACTTTTGCTCAATCCCAAATGTTTCATTTCACGATGAACAATAAACTCAATATCTAGTGCATGTTCATAAGCGCGCGTTTCGATACTTTCTGTTTCGGCATAAAAATCAGATAGATCTACTTTAATCATTGTATTCTCCGTTTCGAAAACCATGTATAAAAGTCAGCGCTCAGATTCCAGAAGCTGACGTGCTATTCTGGCCGATCATTGTTTGAGCGGTTAATTTCCGCTCATGGTCTGACAACATTTTCTGGAATTGAGAGTTATCGGGAGAAGCCGTCAATTCCCAAAACGGTCGGCCCTTGAGGTCTCTATATTCGACAAGTTCATATCCTTCCGCCAAAGGGCACCTCCCATTTCTAGATGAACTTAACTTATAGGTTAAGTTCATCCATTTAAATACATATAACGAGGTCCAGACAAGATTCCTCTGCCCCAATCGATAAACAAACCAGTCGAGCTTATGCAAAATCCGGAAGTGTGTGGCAAATTCTAGACACGTCAACCACACTGGATAGTGACAAAGTTTCTACCTGCGAGTTCTTTTCATGAAAAGGACGATGTGCTCGAGGGTTCCGAAATTTGCCGCATACTTACGTCGGTCATTTTCGGAAGTGCGGTGAAAAAACCGAGATCGACAGACCAGACCCCTGTTTTAGCTTTCCGCGACCTGCGGTTTTGTTGCCGAAATTCGGTTTATGCTCGGAGGTTTCCGATTTTTTCCCCGCACTTCCGAAAAGCACGCTTAAACCGCGCGTCCCGAAGCGGAAAACCGCCGGATATTTGTTTCTCCCCAAATGAGATCCTTGTTTTGCCTGGCCGAATCTTACATCCAAACAAAAAAAGAGGACCGACGCATCAGCCCTCTTCAGGTGTCGCCCGAAGGCTTCCAGCGCAATTGATTTAATTCTAATCGATATCACTTGTTTGACCACGATCACGTCAACCAGTAGAAGCCGCCCATGCTCGATCATTCCATTGCCGGGATGGTGCTTGGCCAGTACGTCACACATTGCATACATGAAAAAAGGGCAACACTCTCAGTTTGAAAGCGTCACCCTTAAAGTTCCCAAAGAGCTTTTGTACTGCGGGAAGATACTCTACACCATCTTCCCTTGATTGGCAGGTCGAAACAGACACCATTGTGATTTCAAGCAGAAAGCGTTATATTAAGAATGCATTTGCACGTGGTGTTCGCACTATACGCTCAGATGCCATAGTTTACAAAGATGGCCTTCTTCATAGACGCTAGGTGGGATTACTCACTAGTAGCCGATATGTCGAAGGCCTTCTTGTACTTAAGGAAATCATACATTCTAATAAGCCGTTTCAGCTCGCTATTACCGTGGATTATCTTACGATCATCCGTGATGAGCGCCCTCAGATACTCGAGCAACTCATTTAAATCGAGCTCATCCTCCTCAAGTAAAACTAACTTTTTAAATGCTTCCTCAAAGCCTTCGTTAGCTATAACAGACTTAACCGAGTATCTAATTCCCGAAAGATGATAGCTACCTTTTGCCTTTCGTAGGCTGTTGTTTAGAAAAGCATCTAAATCCTTCTTCTCATCTATTTCCTTTAGCATCCTTGGATTAAGAACTTCCCCTGAATACGCGCTTAAATACTTATACATGGGCAAACCACCCGAGTTAGAAGCAAGCAGCGCAGGAAGATATTCCTCGACGGCAAGTTTGGGAGCGACATGTTCATCATCAAACACGACATCGCGATATAAAAGCTCGGCTTTGACCATATGGCCGTGGCCCAAAGATGCATTTGCGACACCGATGCCCAGCACAAGATGCTGTCCCTCCGGAAGTCTCTCGAGGTCGCTAAAACTCGCTTCGACTACCAGAGAATCATTTGGCTCGCCCTTATCTGCCAGGGCGTAGATACTCCTGCGCAACTCACGAATGATCCTGGGCGAGAAGGAGCATTTGGAATGTCCAATTGCTTCATACACTGCGCCAAAATCATTCGTCCTAATCGCGGTCATGCTTATCTCGCCAATACCCGGAAATGTAATCGAATGTGTCGAGGTTGCGTTTTCGCCCCTAGTTAGGAAAATAAAACGCTCTTTGAGCAATACAAGATTATTTGAACCGAGGCAGCGCGAAATCGACATGAGGATAGCTTGGATATCGGGGTCGTTAAGGGAATAGCCGATAAAAATAATTGGGAATTCCATAAAAATAGTTAGCAACTTGGCTGCCAAGTAATCCTGGGTTTCGGCGAGTTTTGCGTAATCTGCCTCCTCAAGAACCATAGATTCAGGATTATCCATAGACCCGTGGATCTTATAGATTTCACCCATTTCAAAAGTTCTGTGAAAGACAAGATCGTCCTGGCCTACAAAAACTTTAAGCTCGGGAAACAGCGACTCCAGTAGACAGTCATAGTTGGTTGTAATGACTCCAGAAATACGCCGCCTGCCGACCTCTCTCAAGATATCAAGTTCATGCGTCATATGGTCAGGTTTGAACGAGGATAACCTCTCGGCCGCCATAATCTTTAAAACAGATTTGCGCTGACGAATGTCCTCTGCATGATCGTCTCTAAAAGAAGCGAAGCGAGGGTCCTCAAGAACAGCTATGCGCATATCCTTATCAAGCATCGTCGCGGCAGAGGGCAAAGCACCATAATCAGGATTATCTGGACAGCGAGCAAGGTAGGAATCGAGTCGAAAAGGATCATCAGAAAGACGGGAGCAGAGGTGCCTTAACAAGCCGTCCCAATCGTCGGTCCCCATATATCTACGGGAAAACCCCGAGCCAACGAATAAATAGGGGCTACGGCCCACCCCATTTATCAGACGGACAACGCTGTCTACAATGTCATCTCTTCCGACTTCCATCTAACGCCTCCAAACAAGTCTACTTCCATAAGTATAGAACATATGTTTGATTTTTGCTAGAATTGCGAGACTTCATCGAAGACAAAAGCTGCTCGACAATTGAAAATTCGAACCGCACAGGTGACCCAATATTCAGCAGTGCTCCGACGAGCAAATATTCATTTCGCGTCTCAGACAATCTAGCACAGCGGCATCAGTTAGAACGCCATGACTCTCTAGGAGTTCGATAAGTTGAGCGAAAGTCTAAAAATCTATCGCCAAAGTAACTCCTAAAATCAAAGAGCCGTTGCCGGCAACAACCGAACAACGACCCTCCTTTGTCATCGCCTCACTTAGAGTCAACGATGACTGTATCACTACCGACATAGTAACCTGTTTTCGTCGCTATTGCGGAGCATGCAGAACTACATTCAATGTCCGGGCAAATCGATTGGCCTGATTCGGCACGTCAGTCATTATTCTCCCCATCAACAAAATCAGCAAAGGTCAGCTGTTCACATCTTTTCATCGGACGGTAATCTCTAACTTTAGTTATATGGCATGCGGCGGTTCGGACTTTTTGCGTCCTCAAATTAATGACCTCTTTAATGGTCATATCGACACGCATTAGGTCGCCACTATTTAAGCGATACTCACCATCTCGCACGCGTTCGAGAAAATCACGGTCGTCTATTTGAACCTTATTGTATGTTCGTTGCTCGTCCTCGTAGCCCGACTCAAATGTATATCCGGAAACATCTCCACCGTAGGAACCAAATAACGGTCGAACCCAGATATTGTGGGACGAATACTCAACCGTCTCTTCTTGCGTTGCCTTTAAAGCTTCTTCTTTATAGCTATCAAAATAAGTCGCCTCGCTTGAAGAAAAAGAAATAGCATCCTCTGAAGCCTTACTACCGGCAATCTTAATCTCAATCTCCCTCGAAGGCCTCTTGAAAGATTTCATCGGACCAGTGATGACCTTAGAAAATTTCTCAGCGATTTCTGGGGACTGGACTAGCGCGTGGATCTCAACAGGAACAACGACTGCGTCCGAACCCTCTCCATATACGAAAGTTCCATTGTCAGTTGGCTTATATTTAGAGATATGTCCTTTAACTTTTTTAATTATGTGCGCTATAGCAAATAGAACCTCCACAAGACCGCCGGCATTATTAATTGCAGATATAGCGTCACTGTTTAACGCGTCAACCAATCCGGGCACACAATGGATCACGAATTCCGTAATAAAAGAGCCTTCTTTAAATGGGCGCACTTTTATAGACGTATTTTCTAAGGTGCCCGACTCTTTTGCGACCTCTTTTATCAGTCCGTCAAATTGGCTTAGGAACTTAGAAAGGTCCTTGGCGTCCAGGCCTTCTTCGGGATCTACATCGACAAAGCGATATACGAGCGTTTGATTTTTTGTAGAAGTGTCCATGTTGTCCTCATACCCTTATAAGATCATGGGTCCTATTTCCTGCGACCGAAGCGTTTTATTCGAAAGCGATCGAGCGCAAAATTAAACGAAATAATAAAAACCAACGTAAACGTATAGATAACAAATTGATATATTTCAGATACCGAATCAGGCAAATAGACCGCACAGAACGCTTCCGCGACAAGCACGGTAAGAAGCGTACACAACCCGATAAATACCATTCTTCCCACGTCAATGCGAAAGACATTCCGATACTTCCAAAGCAGAAAAACTGCGACACAATAGATAGCAAGAAGTGAGATTAAGCCTGGTATTAGATTCCAACAAAATAGAGAAAGAGCAACGGGAAACGTCCAAATGGCATTCCCCGACGCAACTGAATCCATAAACGTATAGCCTTTATCCCTCATTCCGTTTCTCTCCACGACAAGCTGGAGATAACTTCTCAATATCCATCCTGAAAATGATGCAAAATAGATAATGAACAATCGGTCGACAGACCACAAGGAATTATCCCCAAAGGCAAGCGTAAGGATGCGCGAGGCGACCGGAAGGGCCGCAGAGGTTAAAACCGTGATCAGGACATCGGAGGTTTCAAACCCACCGTCCCTGCCCTCTCGGGACTTGTTAACCATCAATCTCCCAACACAAATAGAAATCAGCATAAGCTCAAGCACCATACCACTTCACTGCGTATGGAAAATAGCAGGTCTAGGCATTGTTAAACACTTAAAGGGTAAAACCTACGGATGAAAGTTAGACAAGAAGAAACCCTTCGATTCTATTTACAGAACGAATAAGACCGAAACGAAACCCCGCCCACAGAAAGAAGGCAGTCACCATGAAACGAGCCGACGAAGAACCTACACCGAAAGCAATTGAAAACGCTCTTACCCAAGACCCGCTTCACCGCAAGAGAGAAATCGAGGACTTTCTAAAGATGCTCATTGCGGTTGAGCCTCCGTATACCTTTGTCATTGATGCACCTTGGGGCTCTGGCAAGACATTCTTTGTAAAGCAAGTTGCGAGAGTCCTGCAAATGGCAAATCCGGCTCTCGATATCAACCTAGAGACACTTAACGCAACGCCAGGAGGAACCGCGACAGAACTCCCCGCGACGCCATGTCTGCCCATTTATTTCAACGCATGGGAAGACGACCATTTCGAGAATCCGATCTTGCCCATATTGGCCTCCATCGCTAATGCCGCAGACGAACAGAGCGTCAAGGGGGGAAAGGATTTCGGCAAGGGGGTCATTGGCGCCATAGAAGCGGCCGCTTCCCTTATCGGATATGGCGGTGACATCAATGGTGTCATTGAAAAATTCAGCGGAACCGATTTTCTCGAACAATACAAAAATGAGAAAGAACTTCGAGGCAAAATTGACGAACTCATTAAGACCAATCTTCCCGAGGTAGCCGACCGAGCCATCATCTTTATCGACGAACTCGACCGCTGCCGGCCCGAATTCGCAATAAAGGTACTCGAACAAACAAAAACGCTGTTTCAGCAAGACAACATCGTTGTAGTTTATTCGACCGACATTACGCAGCTTGCACATTCCCTCCAGGGCGTATATGGCCCAAGATTCGACGGCAGAAAATACCTCGAGCGCTTCTACGACAAACGTCTTGAGCTAAATCCGATAAAACCGGCTGATTACCTTCTGTATAAAGGAATCAATACAATGGATGGATATACCTTCATGGATATAACCATCGATTTGCTCGGCTACAAACAAGCCTCACTAAGAGCCTGCAACAGGCTTATCGACTCTATAACAAATCTATCTAGATACATTGCTAACCACTGGGAGCACTTTGGGAATGGAAGGGTTCAGCATTTCCCAGACCAAGGTCTGCTTCCTGTAGTAAACATTCTCGCTTACTATGACCCGCTCGCCTGGCACGAAATGAAGACCAGTACTGGCTACGAAGCTGTCTACGAACTTGCGAAACACAGCGATCACTTCATCCAATATCTTGATGAAGTGATTGAATCGGTATGGGGAGCCAATAAAGATGAGCTTCCCTATAAGCAGGATATTGAAAATAGACGCAAGCGTTTTGTAGAAGATCTATCCGCGTTGATATACGGCAACAATGACAGGGACCCGCGGGTCAAAGAACTGGGCAATAGTGAACTTACCAGAATGTCTTTCAATCAGCAGCTATATCAGCGTCTGGCACCGCCATTGTAGAGCACCGAAGATCCATCAAGTGGCCTTGTGCGCAGCTCCATGACGATTGCATCCAGGCCCTTGATTATCGACTTTATCCGAACACCTCCCACATTCATCCGCACATGTACGG
>DAWEIC010000002.1:0-46418 GCA_052364855.1 Collinsella sp. | reverse complement strand
TTGCGGGTGCCGTGATCGCGTGGTTGATGTATGCCGATGAGTTCAAGGCTTCCGATGGTGTCATCGATCCCATTGCTCAGCGCAACATCTTCTCGACCAACCCCACCACCGAGGGCACCAACTATGCCCGCAACTTCTTCTGCGAGGCTATCTGCACCTTCGTGTTCATCAGCGCCATCCTTGCTGCCGCTAGCCGCGCCGGCGAGAACGTTTTGATGCTCGCTATCTGCGTCGGTCTGATCGTTTGGGCTGTTGGCATGGGCATGGGCGGCATCACCGGCTTCGCCATGAACCAGGCCCGTGACCTTGGTCCTCGCATGGCCTATCAGGTGCTGCCGATCAAGAACAAGGCTGACAACAACTGGAAGTACGGCCTGCTTGTTCCTGGCATCGCTCCGTTTGTCGGTGCCGCTCTGGCCGCGCTGTTTGTGCATGGTTTCTTGGGCATGTTCTAGTCGAAGGACGGCTCTATAAGGTCCGGGCTCGGTAAGGGTTAACTTCCCAACGCGTCCTCGGACATGCAAAAAGGCTCGCTGCGCACTTTGTGCGGCGAGCCTTTTTGCGTCCTGCGGAGTGCGTTGGGAAGTTAACCCTTACCGAGCCCTAGGCATACTTGGCTGTGTTCGTACAAGCAACCCAACATATATATCTGAATTTGGATGTGGTGGGCGCTTGGCTGTTGGGTGCTTTGAGATGAAGGCGGTACTTTGGGAAGGGACGATGCCTTGGGAGGGGGCGTCTATCTGAAGAGGGGCTTGATGGCTGATAGGTAGTCTTTGGCTACGTCCTCTTTTGGGGCTTCGAAGTTGTGCCAGGCCCACCATTGGACGGTGGCAACGAAGCTTGAGGCTATGTGGTGTAGTAAGAAACTGCGGTCCATGGCGCCAGCGGGGCCTGCGGGGTCGACGGGGACGGTTTCGGCTGCGCGTGACATGATGGTCTTTCGGAGACAATCGGCGAAGACGCGTGAGCCGGCGCCGGCTACGAGAGCTCGTACACCCTGACGACGATCCCAGAGGTTGTTGAGGATATGCTCGACCTGTACGAGTGGGTCATCGAGGGGCGTACCGTCATCATCGAGAGCATGGGTGCAGATATCGCGCACAAGCTCAGCGAGCAGGTCATCTTTGCTCTTGAAGAGGCCGTAGAACGTGGCCCGACCCACATGGGCGCGAGCGATGATGTCGCCGACGGTGATCTTGCCGTAGTCCTCTTCGCGCAGCAGCTCGGAGAACGCCGCGACGATCGCAGCGCGGCTTTTGGCCTTGCGGGCATCCATGGCTATGCGTCTGCGTGAACGAGCAGGCAGCGGAGCGTACCGGAGCAACCCTCGTAGGGGCGCTTTCCGGCGCCGTAGCCGACGGCTTCGATGCGGTAGCGTGAGGGCATTTGGTCGGACGTACGCAGCGCGGTGACGATGGCGGCGCCCGTGGGCGTCACGAGCTCGCCGGCGACCGGTGCAGGCGTGAGGGCGATATTGCCCGCCTGGCACAGGTTGACGACAGCGGGGACGGGAATGGGCATGAGGCCGTGGGCGCAGCGAATGGTGCCGTGACCCTCGGAGAGCGACTCGACGACAATGTCCTCGATACCCAGGTCATCGAGACAGATGGCGACCGAGCAGATGTCGACGATGGAGTCGATGGCGCCTACCTCGTGGAACATGACGGTCTCGGGCGTTTTGCCGTGGGCCTTGGCCTCGGCGGCGGCGAGCGCGGTAAAGATGGCGAGCGCACGACGCTTAGCGCCATCGCTTAGCTGCGAGCCGTCGATGATGGCGGTGACGTCCGCCAAAGAACGATGGTGATGGTGGTGGGCGTGATGATGGCCCTCGTGGCCATGGCCGTGGGTCTCATGATCATGCTCATGGCAGTGTTCGTGCTCACCATGGTCATGATGGTGGTGCTCGTGCTCGGCAGCTGCTTCGTTGCCGTAGAGCCAGGCCATATCGTGATCGTGGTTCTCGAGCTCCTCTGCCAGCTGAACGTCAAAGTCGCAGGCGTCGATGCCATGCTTGTTTACGCGTGTAACGGCAACCTCAAACCCGTCAACCGGCAGTGTGGCGAGCTGTTCGCGCAGGTGCTCCTCGCTGGCGTCCAGATCGAGCAGGGCCGCGACGGTCATGTCGCCGCTGATGCCCGAGGTGCCGTCGATGATAAGCGTGTGCTGATGATTGGACATGGAATGCTCCTTAGCGGGCGCGGGGTGTGCCGGCGCTCAGATGATTGATAAGACTTGCCTGGTAGGCGGCGCCAAAGCCGTTGTCGATATTGACGACCGAAACGCCGCTGGCACAGGAGTTGAGCATGGCGAGCAGCGCGGCTACGCCACCAAAACTTGCGCCGTAGCCAACGCTGGTGGGAACGGCGATGACCGGACAGCTCACCAGACCGCCGATAACGCTCGCCAGCGCGCCCTCCATGCCGGCGATGGCGATGACCACCTGCGCCTGGGCAAGTTCCTCGGCATGCGCGAGCAGGCGGTGCAGGCCGGCGACACCTACGTCGTAGAGGCGGTCGACCTCGTTGCCATAGAACTCGGCCGTCAACGCGGCTTCTTCGGCGACGGGTAAGTCGCTCGTGCCGGCGCAGGCGACGACGATGCGTCCGTTGCCGGTAGGGGAGGGCTTGCCGCCCACGAGGGCGAGCTGCGCGTCCGGGACATATCCCAGGTCAATGCCGTTGCCGAGAAGCTCAGCGGTGCGCGCGGCTTTTTCGGCATCCAGGCGCGTGACCAGGATACGTTCCTGGCCGGCATCGCGCAGCGCTTCGATAATGGCGGCAATCTGCTCGGCGGTTTTACCGGCACCGTAGACAACCTCGCCGGCTCCCTGGCGCACTCCGCGCGAAAGATCGAGCTGCGCAAAGCCCAAATCGGCGGTCGGAGCCGTCTGGATGCGCGTAAGGGCATCGGCAGGGGTGACTGCTCCGCCGGCAACATCGCTCAGCAATTGCTCAAGATCTCGCTTATCCATATATGTTCCCTTCGACGGCGCAAAGTCTAGCACTCAAAGGGTATGTTTCCGAACACTAAGACAAAATTGTTCGGAAACTATAGGACAGACTGATTCAATTGTTAGACGGATCGACTAGTCACGCAGGATGATGTCCATGGCGAGCATCAGGTTGCGCTCGTCGATGGCAAACGGGGCGGCTTCGCGCGTCTTGGGCTTGGCACAAAACGCGATGCCCGTGCCCGCGGCCTGAATCATGGGGATGTCGTTGGCGCCGTCGCCGATCGCGACGGTATGGGCCATATCGACACCGCACTCAACTGCCCAATCCAGCAGCTGGATGAGCTTGGACTCCTTGGTCACGATGTCTGCCGCCAGCTTACCGGTGAGTTTGCCGTCCACGACCTCCAGGCGGTTAGCGAGGCAAAAGTCGATGCCCGCGGCGGCCACGATCTTATCGGCGACCTCGTGAAAGCCGCCGCTTACCACGCCGACCTTCCAGCCCTTGCTGTGCGCCGAGCGCACAAGCTCCAGCGCGCCGGAGGTAAACGTCACGCGCTCAAAGGTGCGCTCGAACACGCTCTCGTCCAAGCCGGCAAGCAGCCCCACGCGCTCCTCGAGCGCCTGCTTAAAGTCCAGTTCGCCGCGCATGGCGCGCTCGGTGATCTGCGCTACCTGCTCGCCCACGCCGGCCTCCTCGCCCAACAGGTCGATAACCTCCTGGTTGATGAGCGTGGAGTCGATATCCATAACGATGAGGCGTGCGGTCATGAGGGGCCTTTCTGAGTGCAGTTGTATTGGGGCACATTGTCGCACGTGAATAGCGCGGGCGGGTGCCGCGGTGCGTCAATTGTTTCGTCTCCGTCAAGTCTTTGGGCAGGAGCCACTTTTCCGCGGCACATCGACGTGGGTGCGATAAGATAGAACGCCATGTCCGGCTGCGCGGTTTACGCAGGCTGGGCAAATCTGTACGACGCCGCCCGGAACGACACGGGGCGGCACAGATCCATAAAGGAGGATCACTGGTATGAGCCAGACCCGTCCCATTGACGAGCATTCCATGCACACCCGTACCTGCGGCGAGCTTCGCTTCGAGAACGTGGGCGAAGAGGTCACCCTCACCGGTTGGGTGAGCCGTCGCCGCGACCACGGCGGCCTTATCTTCTGCGACCTTCGCGACCGCGAGGGCATCACGCAGCTCACCTTCGACCCCGAGCACTCCGACGGCGATGCCTTTAAGATCGCCGAGACCATGCGTCCCGAGTGGCCCATCAAGATTCACGGCGTCGTGCGCGCCCGTGGCGAGGAGACCACCAACACCAAGCTCGCGACCGGCGAGATCGAGGTCCTGACCGACCACGCCGAGGTTCTCAACACGTCCGTCACCCCGCCGTTCCAGATCGAGGACGGCATCGAGACCAGCGAGGACACCCGCCTGCGCTACCGCTATCTGGACCTCCGCCGTCCCGAGATGATGGCCAACCTCAAGCTGCGCTCCGACTTCACCTTTGCCATTCGCGAGGCGCTGCACAACCGTGAGTTCATGGAGGTCGAGACGCCCTCCCTGTTTAAGTCCACGCCCGAGGGCGCCCGCGACTTCATCGTCCCCAGCCGCATCCAGCCGGGTAACTTCTACGCCCTGCCGCAGTCCCCGCAGCTCTTGAAGCAGCTGCTTATGGTCGGTGGCGTCGAGCGTTACTACCAGGTTGCCAAGTGCTTCCGCGACGAGGACCTGCGTGCCGACCGTCAGCCCGAGTTCACCCAGGTCGATATCGAGATGTCCTTCGTGGACCAGAACGATGTCATGAGCGCGCTCGAAGAGGTTCTTGCCGATGCCTTCGGCCGCATGGGTGTCGAGATGCCCACGCCGCTGCGTCGCATGGACTACTGGGATGCCATGGACACCTATGGCTCCGACAAGCCAGATACCCGCTACGGCATGCACCTGGTCGATCTGACCGACATCTTTGCCAACTCCAAGTTCAAGGTCTTCGCGGCCGCCGCAAATGAGGAGGGCTCTGTCGTCAAGGCCATCAACGCCAAGGGCGCCGGTGCCTGGGCACGTGCCAAGATCGATAAGCTCGCCGGCGTGGCCTCCACGTTTGGCGCCAAGGGCCTGGCCTGGATCGCCTTCCGCGAGGACGGCTCCATCAACAGCCCCATCGTCAAGTTCTTCTCGGACGAGGAGATGGCCGCTCTGCGTGAGCGCATGGACGTCGAGCCCGGCGACCTTGTGATGTTTGCCGCCGGTCCGCGCCTGCTCTCTGACGAGATCCTGGGCGGCATGCGCTCGCACATGGCCAACGCCCTCGAGATTAAGCGTGAGGGTCACGACTTCCTGTGGGTCGTCAACTTCCCGCTGTTCCACTGGGATGAGGACCGCAAGGCTTACGCTGCCGAGCACCAGCCCTTCACTCTGCCGACCGAGACCGACATCGCCAAGATCGAGGCCGATCCCCTGGCAGCCGGCTCCTGCACCTACGACTTTGTCATGGACGGCTTTGAGGCCGGCGGCGGCGGTATGCGTATCCACAACGCCGAGATGCAGATGTCCATGCTCAAGCTCCTGGGCTTTACCGAGGAGCGTGCCGAGTCTCAGTTCGGCTTCCTCATGGAGGCCCTCAAGTTTGGTGCGCCCCCGATGGGCGGTTTCGCTCTGGGTCTGGACCGCGTGTGCATGCTGCTCACCGGTTCCGACTCCATCCGCGACGTCATGGCGTTCCCCAAGACGGCCAGCGGCTCCGACCTCATGTCGGGCGCCCCGAGTGCCGTTTCCGGCGCCCAGCTCAAGGACGTCAGCCTGCGCCTGATGTAGGCAAGCGGCTACATATTGCTTGCAACGAGGGAAGGACGTGTGCCTTCCCTCGTTTTTTATGCGCCGAGATTGTGAGGACATGGGGTGACCGGGCGTCGCGGAAACTGCGTCTCGGAATTTGCGTCCAGAACGGGTCGCGCTTTCCCAAAGGGGGGGGTCCTCTGGGAAAGCGCGACCCAGAATTCGGCAAAATAATGGGGCACAGTTTCCGGTTGAGCTGTCTAACGGAAACTGTGCCCCAGAACGAGCGCTCAAAACGGGACAGGCTTTCCGCAACAACTGTCTGGCGAAAAGCCTGCCCCAGTTTCTTATAGCGAGTCTCTCTGGATCAGCTGCATGTGCATCACGGAGGTGGTTGGCTCGGCACCCTTAATCATGTCGAGCGCAATGTTGGCGGCCATGTGGCCTTCTTCGCGCAGGGGCTGGCGGACGGTCGTGAGCGCGGGGACGCAGCGCGTCGCAATCTCGTGATCGTCGAAGCCGACGACAGAAACGTCCGCCGGAACGGATAGGCCTGCCTCGTTGAGTGCGGTGATGACGCCAGCCGCGATACGGTCCGATCCGCAGAGCACGCCATCGAAAGCGATCTCGCGCGCGAGAATCTGGTGCATGGCCTGATAGCCGTCTCCGCTGTTCCAGCCGGTATAGATAACGTTTGCGTCTGGGAGGTCTTCGCCCAAGACGGCGCGGTAGCCGCGCAGGCGGTCGGCAACAGCGGGGTTGTCTTGCGGTCCCAACACGGCGACGATATCTTTGCGCCCGCGATCCTTTATGGCGAGTGCCGCAAAGCGTCCGCCCTCTTCGTCGTCGGAGTAGACTGTCGAGAACACATCGCGATAGGGGTGGCCCTCGAGCTGGCCGCACAACACGGTGGGTACGCCCAGCTCGCGCAGCACCTCGAGCAGCTCGCTGCCCTTGTAGGGGGAGACGTCGATCACGGCGTCGAACGAGCGGCGCTCAAAGTGCTCGCGTGCACGGTTGCGCTCATGCGTAGAAGACGCCTGCAAGATAACGGGCAGATAGGACGACTCCGACAGTTCCTCGGTAATGCCGCTCAAAAACTCGCTATAGGTGGGGTCGCTGAAGAGTTCACTCAGGGGCTCGGTCACGAGTACGGCGATGATTTCCGTGCGCCCGACAGCGAGCGCTCGGCCACGAGCGTTGGGGACAAAATTGACTTTCTTGGCCGCCGCGCGGACGCGCTTTTTGGTTTCCTCGCTAATGCGGGGCGAATCGTTGAGAGCGCGCGATGCCGTGGAGCGCGACACGCCGGCAGCTGCGGCAACCTCGGCAAGCGTAGGTGCGGTGCGAACTGGTTGGGTCATGGCGTCTCCTGGAAAATGCGGTCGATGTTGTCACTGATGCGGGCTGGTGCGGATACAGCTTACTATAGTGCGCCTGAACAGCGTTCATGGTATCCGGCCACTGGTGGCATTTCACATTCAAGCTGTTGTTGAACATGGCTTACAAGGGCGGGGTATAGATGGGCGCGGCCGTTGTCTGCTGCCTGGAATGCTGTTTTGCGCTGAGTTTCGATACTCAGGGTGACATAAGTGTCGCGGTTGTACAACCGGTTGCACCGTTAACCCGGCCAAATCGACCGTTCAGCGGACAACCGGTTGCACAGTTTTTTGCATCGCCCGTAAGATAAGGACAACCGGTTGCACAAGAATCACTACGATGACGAAGGAGCATCACCATGGACGCCATTAACGATTGGGAAAACCAAGCGCTCACCCACAGGAACCGCCTGGCACCCCATGCGTACTTCATGGGTTATGAGGCCGCCGATCTCGCCGCTACGTACAGCCGCGAGCTGTCGCGCGGGTTTGTCCAGCTGTCCGGCTCGTGGCAGTTCCGTCTCTTTGAGGGCCCCGCGGCCGTCTCCAACGAGGAGCTCTCCACGTACGAGCCCGAGTGGGATCACGTGGAGGTTCCGCACCTGTGGCAGGTAGACGGCTATGGCAACCTTGCCTACACCGACGAGGGCTTCCCGTTCCCGGTGGATCAGCCGTTCGTTCCCTCCGACGACCCCACGGGCGTCTACCAGCGCATCGTCAACCTTCCCGCCGTGCCTGCCGGCGCTCGCGAGATCATTCGCTTTGACGGCATCGAGAGCTATGGCGAGCTGTACGTCAACGGCAAGTTTATCGGCATGACCAAGGGTTCGCGTCTGTCTGCCGAGTTCGACGTGACCGACGCGCTCGTCGAGGGCGACAACCTGTTTGCGGTCAAGGTTCTGCAGTACAGCGATGGTAGCTATATCGAGGACCAGGACATGTGGTGGGCATCGGGCATCTTCCGCGATGTGTACCTTATGCAGCGTCCCGCCGCGCACCTGGTCGACTTTAGGTTCCGCACGCACCGCGAGGGCGATGCCGCTCTGATCACGCTCGATACGGTGGCCGAGGGCGCTACCCGCGTTGTGTATACGCTCAGCGATGGCGAGAACGTGGTGGCTACGGGCGAGTGCGTCGACGGCCATGCCGAGTGCAGCGTGACCGATGCCCACTTCTGGAATCCCGAGGATCCCTTCCTCTATGACCTTACGTTTGAGGTCTACGACGGTGACCAGGTCAGCGAGTACGTCCCGCATCGCCAGGGTCTTGCCGAGGTGACGGTCGAGGGCAATCATATCTACCTCAACGGCACTTACTTTAAGATGCATGGCGTCAACCGCCACGATCACGACGATTACAAGGGCCGCGCCGTGGGCCTCGATCGCATGCGCCGCGACCTGGAGCTCATGAAGCAGCACAACATCAACGCGGTGCGCACGTCCCACTACGCCAACGACCCGCGCTTTTACGAGCTGTGTGATGAGTATGGCATCATGCTGGTCGCCGAGACCGATATGGAGAGCCACGGCTTCGAGAATATCGGCAATATCGCCCTGGTGACCGACGACCCGGCATGGGAGCCGGCCTACGTCGACCGCATTGAGCGCCTGGTGATGCAGGAGCGCAACCACGCCTGCATCATTATGTGGTCGATGGGCAACGAGAGCGGCTATGGCTGCAACATCCGCGCGATGTACGCCAAGGCTCACGAGCTCGACGGTCGTCCGGTCCACTACGAGGAGGATCGCAACGCCGATACCGTCGACGTTATCTCCACCATGTACTCCCGCGTGTCGCAGATGAACGACTTTGGTGAGCATCCATTCCCCAAGCCGCGCATCAACTGCGAGTACGGTCACTCCATGGGCAACGGCCCCGGAGGCCTGTCCGAGTATCAGGAGGTCTTCGATCGCTGGGATTGCATCCAAGGCCAGTTTATCTGGGAATGGTGCGACCACGGTTTGGCTGCTGTGACCGAGGACGGCGTTGCCTACGACATGTACGGCGGCGACAACGGCGACTACCCCAACAACAGCAACTTCTGCATCGATGGCATGGTGTTCCCTTGGCAGCAGCCGAGCCCGGGCCTCACTGAGTATGGCCAGGTCATCTGCCCGGTTCGCATGGCTTATGACACCGAGGCGGGCGAGCTGACCGTCACCAACAAGCGTTGGTTCACCACTCTCGAGGATGTCTGCCTGTCGGCCGAGACCCTGGTGGACGGCGACGTGGTCAGCCGCAAGACGCTCATGCCCGGTGCGGTTGCCCCCGGCGAGTCCGTCCAGCTGCCACTGGTGATTCATGAGGCCGCGGTAGGCGAGACCCTACTGACCGTGCGCGCCTACACCATGGCCGCTCACGTCTGGTGCGAGCCGATGTACCAGCTGGGCGCAAGCCAGTTTGCCATCGCAAACCATCCAGCGCCGGCCATCGCCGCCCCCGTTCGTCCTGAGCTTACGGTCGAGGAGACCGAGCAGGAAATCCGCATTCGCTCCCTCAACGGCGAGCTGACCTTCAGCAAGGTAAACGGTACCGTGAGCGAGTGGAAGGCATCCGGCCGCGACGTCATGGCCTCCGGTCCCCAGGTTGGTTTTTGGCATCCGCTCGTCGATAACCACGCCCAGGAGTATGACTCGCTGTGGAAGGACAACTTCATCGATGTGATGCAGACGTCTACCCGCAAGGTTTCTTGGAAGCAGGACGGCAATGCGGTCGTCGTTACCGTGAGCCAGCGTATCGCTCCTCCCGTCCGCGCGTTCGGCATGCGCGTCGAGCTTGTCTACACCGTGCTTCCGAGCGGTCGCGTTGACCTCAAGGTTTCCGGCGAGCCCTACGGTGACTATTCGGACATCATCCCGCGCATCGGCATCTCCTTCGAGGTCCCCGGTTGCGATCGCGCCGTCGAGTGGTATGGCCACGGCCCGGGCGAGAACTATCCGGACTCGCTGCGCGCCAACCCGGTCGGTCATTACCGCACCACGGTCGACGATATGTTCACGCCCTACGTTATGCCTCAGGACTGCGCCAACCGCGAGGGTACCCGCTGGGTTGCCCTGCGCTCTAGCCACGGTGACGGTCTGGTCGTGACGCGTCCGAGCGACGCCGCTTCCAACCCGTTCTCGTTCTCGGCATGGCCCTATAGCTGCGAGGCCATCGATAACGCCAAGCACGTCTACGACCTTGTCAAGGGCGATACGGTCACGGTCAACATCAACGACCAGTTGCTCGGCCTTGGCTCGAACTCTTGGGGTTCCGAGGTGCTCGATTCCTATCGCACCCGTTTTGAGAGCTTCAGCTTTGAGGTGTCCCTGCGACCGCTGACGTCTGCCGATCTGGCTCAGGCGCTGGCACCCATTAAGGAGGCATAAGCCATGCATGTCTTTAACTCGCGCGCCGATTTCGACGCTCAGATGAAGTCCGTCAAGAAGTGGATGCGCACCGGCCAGGCGCTCGATGGCGTTGCCGACCTACAGCACGACGTGGCTTACTCCATCGGCGACTCGTTGGTGTACTGGTGGGTCTATGCCCGCGAGGCCGCAACCGCCGATCTGGTCGGTCACCGTCGCTACCATGCCGTGCTCGCTCCGCTCGACGGCGACCTGACCGTCGAGGTTGCCCCCAAGGCAGGCCTCACCTGCACCCGCGCTTACAGCGATATCGATGATCGCGAGCGCTTTGAGGGGGCGGGGGAGACCGTGACGATTCCCGCCGGCGGCGTTGCCGTCGTCGAGATCGACGAGGCTTACCGTGTTATCGCCGAGGCTTCGGATCCCCGCGTCGTGGTACTGCACGTGACGGTCGAAGGTTATTCCTTCCCCAACAAGTAGTATTCGTCCGTTTGGACGTTTGCTTCGCGCCGTTAAGGGGGATGGCTTTGTTGACTCCCTTTTCCCCATTCCCCTTAGCAGGTGCGCCGTCCGCGATTGCACTTGCAGCTCGGACGGTTTTGGATGACATTTAATAGATGATTGGGAGGGCTTATGAGCTCTGAAAAACGAGGAACGATCGGTTCGTTCGCTCTGCTGGGCATGACGGTCGCCGCCGTGTTCGGTATCAAGAACATCATCAACAACAACGCGGCCATCGGCTTGGCAGCTGCGCCGTCGTTCTTCTTCGCCACGCTTTTGTACTTTGTCCCCTATACCCTGGTTACCGCCGAGTTCGTCGGCCTCAACAAGGACTCCGAGTCGGGCGTGTACGCATGGGTTAAGACCTCGATGGGTGGTCGCTGGGCGTTCCTGACGGCATTTAGCTACTGGTTCGTTAACCTGTTCTTCTTTGCGTCCGTCCTGCCCAACGTCATCATCTACGCGAGCTACGTGTTCTTTGGTGCCAACGCCGAGCTTTCGCAGCTGTGGATCACCATTATCGAGATCGTCGTCTTTGCTATCGCCACGTGGGTTTCGACCAAGGGCGCTAAGTGGATCGGCTCCATTTCCTCCTTCGGTTCGACCGCGGCTCTCGGCCTGACTGCCGTGTTCATCCTGCTGTCCCTGGCTGCTGCCCTTGGCGGCGTTGAGTTCGCTACGGCTCCTACTCCCGCTAACATGGCTCCC
This sequence comes from Collinsella sp., assembly GCA_052364855.1. GTDB lineage: Bacteria > Actinomycetota > Coriobacteriia > Coriobacteriales > Coriobacteriaceae > Collinsella. Next base: position 34,754 of record DAWEIC010000002.1, on the reverse strand, counting down.
GACATGAGCAACTTCGCAACTGCGTGGGGCTTCTTCGGTACGCTTGCCTGGATCATCCAGGGCGTTGGCGGCGCTGAGTCTGTCGGCGTGTTCCTTAACGACCTTAAGGGTGGCGTCAAGGCCTTCGTTCGCACCGTCGTTATCGCCGGCCTGACCATCGGCCTTCTGTATGCAGGCGCTTCGCTGCTGGTTAACCTGTTCATCCCCGAGGGCAGCGTTGCCATCTCCACCGGCATCTTCGACGTGTTCGGCGCTGTCTTTGCCCACTTTGGCATTCCTATGGAAGTGTCCACGCGCGTCATCGGCTTGATCCTTCTCGCCGCTACGCTGGGTTCCCTCATGATGTGGACCTCCGCTCCCATCAAGGTCTTCTTCACCGAGATCCCCAAGGGCGTCTTTGGTAGCAAGATCGTCGAGCTCAACGAGCATGGCATTCCTGCCCGCGCCGCTTGGCTGCAGTTCGCCATCGTCGTCCCCATCCTGATCATCCCGGCCCTGGGCTCCGGTAACCTCGACGACCTGCTCATGATTGTCACCAACATGACGGCTGCCACCGCTCTGCTCCCGCCGCTGCTGATCCTGCTTGCCTACTTTATGCTGCGCAAGAACTTCGATGCTGCTCCCCGTGGCTTCCGCATGGGCTCGCGCAGCTTTGGCCTGGTCGTTGCCGCATTCCTGCTTGTGGTCTTCTGCTTCGTGCTTATCTGCGGCACCATTCCGCTCGATCAGCCGCTGTGGCTGACGCTGGTCTACAACGTTGGCGGCGTGGTTGTCTTCCTGGGCCTTGCCGTGATGTGGTACAACCGCTACATCAACCGCCTGCGCGAGACCGATCCCGAGGCCGCCGAGAACGAGCTTCGCCCTTCCGTCCTCGATATGATGGAGTAGCGGCTAGGATTAATCTACGGCTGTGGAATAAATCGATTCCCTTTCCTAGGGAGGGGCCTTACGAGGCCCCTCCTTTTGTGTTTTGGGGCATGGATTTTGGACTCTGTGGGCAAAAAATGCCAAATATGAGTACTGTTGCAAAAGAGGTGTCATATTTTTCGGCCTGCTCTGAGCGAAAATGGGCTCAAAATCAATTTATCTAACCCCCTTTAAAGGGCGTTTGACGGCTTTCAACCTCTTCGAATCGCTTAAAGTAAGCAATTTGCTCTCGATTTTGCTGCTACTAAATTGGTGGCAGTACTCATATTTGCCACTTTTTGCCCACGAGGTGCTCAGAGGAGCTCTCGACAAGCATCTAACGCTACAATAGCTACCACGTGGCTGGGGTTGCCGGCCGAATGCGCGATGTCGTGGGAGGGGACATGGTCGAATTTACGAAGACGATTAAAGATCCGTTGGGATTGCATGCCCGCCCGGTTGCGCTGCTTTATGACATTATCGCCAAGCATCGTAGTGACGTGTCGGTCAGCATCGGCGACCGCCATACCGACGGTCGCGATGTCATGGGCCTCATGGCTCTCTACGGCGAGTGCGGCGAGGACATCATCTTTCGCGTTTCGGGCGTAGACGAGGCTTCCTGCGTTACGTCGATCAGAAACCTCTCGCTCTAAGCATGATAGGGCGCGGTAAAGGATGGTCCTTTGCCGCGCCTTTTTGTTTCGTATAGGAAACTTTTTCGAAATCTGAATGGGGACCCTTTCCAAAAAGTTAACCACGTGCTAGTTTACTATAGCGAACATAGACGTGGTTAACTTTTTACGCGTCGATGTTGAGGACGAACTGACGTTAGGAGCAACTCATGTCTTGCGGACCGCAGATGCCGGCCATGCCGCTTTCGATGGTAAAAGCGGGCGAAACCGTGCGCGTGTCTCGTGTAAAGGGCAATGAGGACATGAAACACCACCTCAAGGACCTCGGCTTTGTCGAGGGCAACGAAATCCACGTGGTGAGCTCGAGTGGTGCCAATATCATCGTCACGGTGCTGGGCGCACGCTTTGGCATCGATTCCAAGGTTGCCATGCACATCATGACCGTCGGTTAGTCCGCAGCATTTCATAAAAACCGAAAGGGGGACAAGAGGATGAAGACGTTGGGTGACGTTAAGGTGGGCGAGAGCTCTACCATCGTCAAGCTTCACGGTGAGGGTGCGCTTCGCCGCCACCTTATGGACTTGGGGCTCATCAAGGGCACTTCGTTCAAGGTCGTGAAGGTCGCGCCGCTCGGTGATCCGGTCGAGATCAACGTGCGCGGCTACGAGCTTTCCATCCGCAAGGAGGAGGCGGCCGTCGTCGAGGTCCAGTAAGGGCTCGCGGCGTATATTTCTGCAGATAAAGTTAGGTATTTCTAACTTAATGCAGCATCTTTGAAGCACATTATCCAGCCTGCGCGGAGAAAGCAGCGCAGGCACACAAGGAAGAAGGATTGAATGGCGGATTCTCAGATCCATGTCGCGCTGGCGGGTAACCCCAACTGCGGCAAGACCACGCTTTTCAACCTGATCACCGGCGCCAACGGCTACGTTGGCAACTGGCCCGGCGTCACGGTTGAGAAAAAGGAGGCCAAGCTCCTAAGCGACAAGAACGTTACCATCACGGACCTCCCCGGCATCTACTCGCTTTCCCCCTACAGCCCCGAGGAGCAGTGCTCGCGCGACTACCTCATGAGCGGTGAGCCCGATGTCGTCGTCCAGGTTGTCGATGCCACCAATCTGGAGCGCAACCTGTACCTGGCGCTTCAGGTTATCGAGACCGGCCTGCCCGTGGTCGTCGCCCTCAACATGGCCGACTTGGTCGAGAAGAACGGCGACAAGATCGACACGGACAAGCTCTCCAAGAAGCTCGGCTGCCCGGTTATGATGATCTCGGCTCTTAAGAACAAGGGCATCAAGGAGCTGTTCGAGCAGGTCAAAAAGTCCGCTGCTTCCAAGGGGCAGGTGCCGGAGCACAAGTTCGACTCCTCCATCGAGGACGTTCTGACGCACATCGAGAACAACCTTCCGGCGAGCGTTCCCGCCAACAAGCGTCGCTACTACGCCGTCAAGCTGTTTGAGCGTGACGCAGACGCCTGCAAACTCATCAACCTCACCAAGGAGAAGGCTGCTCGCGTGGAGCAACTGGTCGCCCAGTGCGAGCAGGATTGCGATGACGACGCCGAGTCCATCATCACCGGTGAGCGCTATGGCGTCATCGCGCACATCATCGATGAGTGCCTCACCAAGGCCCCGGCCAAGATGAGCACTTCCGAGAAGATCGACCGTGTGGTTACCAACCGTATCCTGGGCCTGCCGATCTTTGTGGTCATCATGTTCTGCGTGTACTACATCGCCGTTTCCACCCTGGGCGGAACGGTGACCGACTTCACCAACGATCAGCTCTTTGGCACCGACGGCTGGTACGTGCTCGGTCAGGGCCGCGACGCTTACGACGCGGCTGTCGAGGCCGCGGGTGACGACGCCGACTCGGTCGACCCGGCACAGTACGGCCCCTATGTCCCGGGTATCACCACCATGGTGCACGATGCCCTCGTGGCGGGTGGCACCGAGGACGGCGGCCTGGTCGATTCGCTGGTCTGCGACGGTATCGTTGGCGGCCTGGGCGCCATCTTCGGCTTTGTGCCGCAGATGTTCCTGCTCTTTGTGATGCTGTCCTTCCTGGAGGACTGCGGCTATATGGCCCGCGTCGCCTTCATCATGGACCGCGTGTTCCGCCGCTTTGGCCTGTCCGGTAAGTCGTTCATCCCCATGCTCGTGTCCTCGGGCTGCGGCGTCCCCGGCGTCATGGCCACCAAGACCATCGAGAACGAGAAGGACCGCCGCATGACGGTCATGACCACCACGTTTATTCCCTGTGGCGCTAAGCTGCCGATCATCGCCCTGCTCATGGGTTCCATCATCGGCGATTCTTCCACTACTGCCGCGTGGATCAGCCCGCTCTTCTACTTCCTGGGCGTCTTTGCCGTCATCGCCTCGGGCCTCATGCTCAAGAAGACCAAGCTCTTCGCCGGTCGCCCGACGCCGTTCGTTATGGAGCTTCCCGCCTACCACTTCCCGGCGATCCGCTCTTGGGCGCTGCACGTGTGGGAGCGCTGCTGGGCCTTTATCAAGAAGGCCGGCACGGTCATCTTCGCGTCCACTGTCGTGGTTTGGTTCCTGTCCAACTTTGGTAGCTACAACGGTTCCTTTGGCTTCCTGCCTGCGATGGACGGCATCCCCGAGGAGTTCATGGACTACTCCGTGCTCGCCATGCTGGGCAACCTGGTCGCTTGGATCTTCGCCCCGCTCGGCTTTAGCACCTGGCAGGCAACCGCACTGACCGTCTCTGGCCTCGTCGCCAAGGAGAACGTCGTCGCCACCGCCGGCTCGCTGCTGTCCGTCGCCGACGCGGGTGAGACCGACCCGAGCCTGTGGACCGCGTTTGCCGGCATGTTCCCCACCATGGGCGCTTGCGTGGCCTTCGGCGCCTTCAACCTGCTGTGCGCTCCGTGCTTTGCCGCCATTGGCACCATCCGCAACCAGATGGACTCTGGCAAGTGGACCGCGATTGCCATCGGCTACGAGTGCGCCTTCGCTTGGGTGATCGGCCTGTTCATCAACCAGTTCTACAACCTGCTTGTCCTTGGGCAGTTTGGTATCTGGACGGTTGTGGCCATTGTGCTGCTGGTTGCGATGCTCTTCCAGATTTTCCGACCCATGCCCAAGCATGCATGGACCGATGAGGACGAGACCAACACTGCTTCCGCCGCAGTTTCCGCTTAAGTCCGAATAAGGATTAACCCCTTTCCACGAGTCCGGGTGTCCCAGCGACACTCGGGCTTTTTGGTGGGAGAGATGTGGCGTTTCCGCAGATAAAACCGACCAAAACAAACCTGTCCCTTTTTGGTAGGTGGAGAATGGGGTAAAGTAAGTGGTGGTTAACTAGAGGAGGCTTGCTATGGCACCTATCGATATTGTCGTTCTGGCTGTGATCGGCGTTGCGTTTGTCGCTGTGTGCGTGCGCATCTACCGCAAGGGCACTTGCGCCGACTGTGCCCAAGGCGGCGCTTGCACGGGACATTGCTCCAACAAAAAGACCTGCGCCGCGCTCAAAGGTGTGGACAAGATTGCCGAAGACCTGGGCCGCGGTATTAAATAAGGTCTAGGCATCCAAGCGCCTCGCGAGCATCCGTTCGCGGGGCGTTTTTCGCATTTGGGGGTAGGTGCGGGGCGTAAACGGGTGATTTTGGGGTATCGTTAACCGTATTGTCTATAAGCAACTTATCAATACCGGAGTAACTCTATGAGCGCTCGCGTAACCATGAAGGACATAGCCGCCGAGCTCGGCGTTTCCATCAATACCGTGCACAAAGCCCTGACGGGCAAGGCCGGCGTGAGCGAGTCCGTGCGCGCAAAGGTTAACGCCAAGGCCGAGGAGATGGGCTATCACCGCAACACGAGTGCTTCGAGCCTTCGTCGCAAGGATATCAACCTGGTGTTTTGCCTGCCGGGCGCATCGCGCGAGGGCGCTTATTTCTATCGTTACTTGTGGGAGGGCTGCAACCGTTTTGAGCAGGAGGTCATCGACCAGGGTATTAGCGTCGAGCGTGTCGAGTTTGGCGTCGGTGGCTATGCCGATGCACTCGAGCATATCGATGAGCGCCTTCAGGTGGGCGAGAGGATCGACGGCCTGCTTGCCTACGTTCCGGGCGACGATCGCGCGACCCATCTGTTGGAGCAGATTGCCGAGGCAGGCGTGGCGATTGAGCTTGTCGATGGCGACCGTCCGCATCTCGACCGCTTGGGCGCCAGCTTGGCCGATTATTCCACGGCGGGCAGTTTGATGGCCGAGCAGGCGGCCAACCTGGCGCATGCCGCCGGTGCCGATGCCCGCGTGCTGCTCTTGGCGGGCGACCCCTATACCGATTCGCACTACCTGACCGCCCGCGCCTTCCATACGTACCTGCGCGAGCACAACATTCCCTGGCAGGTCGAGGACCTTACCGGTGCGCATGCCCAGGTCAAGCAGCTCGAGCGCGAGCTTATGGACCGTCTCAATGGCCCGAATGCCCCCGAGCTGATCTGCAGCGTGTTCGCTGTGGGCTCCGAGTTGGTAGCCGATGCGCTCGTTTCGGCCGGCAAGGCAGGCGAGGTCATGGTGATTGGTAACGACCTGTTCCCCGAGAGCGCGCTTGCCCTGCGTCGCGGTATCTTTACCAATATCGTCTACAAGGACCCGGTGGGCTTGGCCTACCGCGGTGCCAAGACGCTGGGCGATTACTTGCTGTGGGGTAAGGCGCCTGCGGATCCCGTGCAAAAGGGTGCCGTTGAGATGGTGTTTGGCAGCAACGTCGATCGTTACTGCAAACTCGCGGGCATCTAGCCAGTCTGGGCGGGTACCCCCGCTAGCGACGTGCATTTTTGAGAGTATTCAGCAGCATAGCGTCCCGGAGAGGGGCATAGCGACTGTTTTGAGGGCCTTTGGTGGCGAGTTTCGCCATCAAAGGCCCTTACTTGTGCCAATCAAGCACGGCGCATGGGGACCCACCCTGATGGAAGGCGCTATGAGCCCATGGCCGGATGGCCTTGCGGTCCGCAATATATGCGGCGCAACCCTTTTGGCAACCGTTGAGCGCCCAAAATCTACCGTTCACCCCGTGATGGTTAGGTGAACGTTCACCTAACACGCCATTTTGCACTACTATAGTGAACGTTCACCTAGAGGATAACAAGCGCGCGGTGCGCCCGCTCCGCCAACAGAGGGGTTGTTTGATGAAAAACTTCATGGACGATCAGGACTTTTTGCTGAGCACCAAGACCGGCGAGGAGCTGTTCCACAACTTTGCCGAGGGCATGCCCATCGTCGACTACCACTGCCATATCTCTCCCAAGGAGATCTGGGACGACAAGCGCTTTGAGAACATCACCGAGGTTTGGCTGGGCGGCGACCACTACAAGTGGCGTCTGATGCGCGCCAACGGCGTCGACGAGCGCTTTATTACCGGCGATGCCCCTGCTCGCGAGAAGTTCCAGAAGTGGGCCGAGACCCTGGGCCGTTGCGTGGGCAACCCCGTCTTTGAGTGGAGCCACCTGGAGCTCAAGCGCTACTTTGGCTATGAGGGTGTCCTCAACGGCAAGACCGCCCAGGAGGTCTGGGACCTTGCCAACGCCAAGCTCGCCGAGGCCAGCTTTACCTGCCGCAACCTGATCAAGCAGTCCAACGTCCGCATGATCTGCACCACCGACGACCCCGCCGACAGCTTTGAGTGGCACAAGAAGATTGCCGCCGATGAGAGCTTTGACGTCCAGGTTGTTCCGGCCATGCGTCCCGACGCCGCCCTGCGCATCGAGCGTGGCCAGGAGTTCGCCGACTACTGCAAGCATCTCTCCGAGGTCGCCGGCGTTGAGGTCAACGACTTCGAGGGCATGAAGGCTGCCATCTCCAAGCGCTACGATGTTGCCCACGAGCTGGGCTGCCGCGCCTCCGACCACGCGCTCGACTACGTCATGTATGTCCCGGCTACCGCCGAGGAGATCGAGGCCATCTTCGCCAAGGGCCTGGCCGCCGAGCCGCTCACCGAGGAAGAAGTCCTCAAGTACAAGACCGCCTTTATGCAGTTTGTCGCCGGCGAGTATGTCCGTCTGGGTTGGGCCATGCAGCTGCACTTTGGCTGCAAGCGCGACAACAACCGCGCCATGTTCGCCAAGCTCGGTCCCGACACCGGTTACGACTGCATCTCCAACTACACGCCGTCTGACCAGCTCGCCGATTTCCTCAACTCCATCCAGGAGACCTGCGGCCTGCCCAAGACCATCCTGTACAGCCTGAACCCCATCGATAACACCATGATTGACACCGTCATGGGCTGCTTCCAGGAGGCCCCGACTGCCGGCAAGATCCAGAACGGTTCCGCTTGGTGGTTCAACGACAACGAGGTCGGCATGCGCGAGCAGCTCACGGCCCTTGCCAACGAGGGCGTTCTGGGCAACTTTGTCGGCATGCTCACCGACTCCCGTTCCTTCCTGTCCTACCCGCGCCACGAGTACTTCCGCCGCGTGCTGTGCAGCGTGATTGGCGAGTGGGTCGAGCAGGGCAAGTATCCGGCCGATATGGAGCTGCTGGGCACCATCGTGCGCGACATCAGCTACAACAACTCCGTCCGCTACTTCGGTTTTGACCTGGACACTGTCGAGGCCTAAGTTCGCACCGAATCACATCGAACCCGGGAGCGCCGTTGCCACACGCGGCGCTCCCGGCAAGCTTGCACGCTAACAAACGCCTAAGGAGAAACATAGATGGAGAACATCAGCTACGAGACGCTCGAGAAGATCGGCTACGAGGGCTACGTGCTGCCCAAGGACGCCCCCGAGAAGGTCCTGCAGTTTGGCGAGGGCAACTTCCTGCGCGCTTTCGTGGACCGCTTCTTTGACATGGGCAACGAGGCTACCGGCTGGAACGGCAAGATCGTCATGGTGCAGCCCATCAGCGGTGCCTTTGGCTTTGCCGACGGCATCAATGCCCAGGACGACCTGTACACCGTGCTGGTGCGCGGCAAGGAGAACGGCAACACGGTTGATGAGTCCCGCGTGATCAGCGCCTGCAGCCGCTGCCTCAACCCGTACCGCGAGGCCGACTACCACGCCATCATGGAGGTCGCCGTCTCCGATGACCTGGAGATCATCGTCTCCAACACCACCGAGGCCGGCATTGCCTACGACCCGTCCTGCAAGGCCGACGACATGCCGCCCGCGAGTTTCCCGGCCAAGCTGGCCCAGGTGCTCCACACCCGCTGGGCTGCCGGCAAGTCGGGCGTCATCGTGCTCGCCTGCGAGCTCATCGACCACAACGGCGAGGAGCTGCTGCGCATCATGAACCAGTGCGTGAGCGACTGGGGCTGGGAGGACGAGTTCTCGCAGTGGATGGCCAATGACTGCACCATCTGCACCACGCTCGTCGACACCATCGTCCCCGGCCGCATCCGCGACCCCAAGGAGGCTGCCGCTGTTGCCGAGCGCCTGGGCTACGAGGACCCCTTCCTGGCTGTGCGCGAGCCCTTCCAGATGTGGGGCATCCAGGGCGATGAGTCGCTCAAGGAGCGTCTGCCCTTCGTGAAGGCCGGCCTGCCGGGCGTCTTTGTGACCCCCGATGTCACCCCGTACAAGAAGCGCAAGGTCCGCATCCTCAACGGCGCCCACACCGCCTTTGTCCCGGGTTCCTGGGTTGCCGGCTTTGACATCGTGCGCGACTGCATGCACGACGAGACCGTCCGCGGCTTTATGAACACCATGCTCTACGACGAGGTCATCCCGACGCTTGCCGCCGATCTTGATGTCGAGGACTGCAAGGCCTTTGCCGCCGCCGTCGAGAACCGCTTCGATAACCCGTTTATCGACCATGCGTTGCTCTCCATCTGCCTCAACTCCACCGCCAAGTGGCGCGCCCGCGACCTGCCCACGCTCAAGGACTACGTTGCCGAGACCGGCAACCTGCCCAAGTGCCTGTCCACGAGCCTGGCCACGCTCATCGCGTTCTACACGCAGGAGCTCGTTGCTCGCGAGGGCGACGGTCTGCACCTGCGCCGTGCCGACGGCACCGAGTACACCGCTCAGGACGACGCCTTCGTGCTCGATTTCTACGCTGCCCACGCCGGTGTCAATGATGCCGAGCTGGTGCACGACGTGCTCACCAACGAGCAGATGTGGGGCGAGGACCTGACTCAGATTGCCGGTCTTGAGGAGTTTGTCGTCAACGCGCTCGCCGTCGTGCGTGCCGAGGGCGTCAAGCAGGCATTCGCCAACGCTCAGGCCTAAATCCTTTTGTGCGCCCGCCGGCTAACCGGTGGGCGCCGCTCGATTTTTGCTCAACCTGTAGGGTTAGGATTCCTTGTAATGAACACTATCCAGATCAATCCAGCCGACAACGTGATCGTTGCGCTGTCGCCGCTCGCCAAGGGCACCGCCGTCGCGGTCCCCGGTGTGGGCGAGGTCGTGGCCGTGGAGGATATCCCGCAGGGCCACAAGATGGCCGTGCGCGCGATTGCCGCGGGGGAGGACGTCATCAAGTACGGTCTGCCTATCGGACACGTAACGGGCGACATCCAGCCCGGCCAATGGCTCCACACACATAACGTGAAGACCAACCTTTCGGGCGAGGTCGAGTACACGTACAACCCCACGCACCCGGTCGTGGATCCCGTTGAGCCCGAGACCTTTATGGGCTTCCGCCGTGCCGACGGTCGTGCCGCCACGCGCAACGAGCTGTGGATCATCCCCACGGTCGGCTGCGTCAACGAGGTCGCGCGCGCTATGTGCGAGCAGGCTCAGGACCTGGTCGAGGGCTCGCTCGAGGGCGTCTATTACTTCCCGCATCCCTTCGGCTGCTCGCAGACCGGTGCCGACCACGCCCAGACGCGTCGTCTGCTGGTGGCGCTCTCGCGTCACTCCAATGCGGCGGGCGTGCTGTTCCTGTCGCTCGGCTGCGAAAACTGCACGCACCAGCAGGTGCTCGATGAGCTCGGCGACTTCGATCACGAGCGCGTCCGCTTCCTCACCTGCCAGGACGTTGCCGACGAGCAGGTTGAGGGTCACAAGATCCTAGCCGAGCTGGCCGACCTCGCCAAGCAGGCCAAACGCGAGCCCATTCCGGCCTCAGAGCTGGTCATTGGCCTTAAGTGCGGCGGTTCCGACGGCCTTTCGGGCATTACCGCCAACCCCACGATCGGTCGCGTGAGCGATATGGTCGTCGCACGCGGCGGCACGTCGGTACTGACCGAGGTGCCCGAGATGTTCGGCGCCGAGAGCATCCTGCTCGACCGTTGCGAGAACGAGCAGGTCTTTAACGCCGCCTCCGACATGCTCAACGGTTTTAAGGACTACTTCATCAGCCACGGCGAGGTGGTCTACGAAAATCCGAGCCCCGGCAACAAGGACGGTGGCATTACCACGCTCGAGGACAAGAGCTGCGGCTGCGTGCAAAAGGGTGGCTCTGCGCCCATCGTCGACGTGCTGCCGTACGCCGGCCAGGCCACCAAGCATGGCCTGAACATGCTCTGCGGCCCCGGCAACGACATGGTGTCGACTACGGCGCTCACCGCTGCCGGTTGCCACGTGATCCTGTTCTCGACCGGTCGCGGTACGCCGTTTGGCGCGCCGGCACCCACGCTCAAGGTATTCACCAACCAGCGCCTGTGCGATCACAAGGCCAACTGGATGGACTTTAACGCCGGCGTGGTGGCTACGGGCGAGCGTACGCTCGATGAGGCTGCCGGCGACCTGTATCAGCTGGTGCTGGACACGGCGAGCGGCAAGCTCACAAGTGCCGAGCGTCGTGGTTGCCACGAGATCAGCATCTGGAAGGACGGCGTCTGCCTGTAGAGGCAAGCGCATTCGAGCATAGTGCCTATATAACGGTCCCGTCGGGAGTAGTCCCGGCGGGACCGTTTTGCTTACGGCGTGCATGAAATGGAAATCACAATAAACGTTCACCTTTTGCATATTTGTCCAATATGGCACCTTTACCAGCAGAAAACAGAATCAAGAAGCTCAATTGTGTCCGTTCAGCGGTAAAAATCGACCGTTCGGGGATAATATGCAAGTGAACGTTCACCTCACGTAAGGAATCGCGCATAATCTAGCTAAACGTTCACCCTGAACGCCACGCAGACCGACGTCAGTGTGGACTTCAATGTCTTGTTCAAAGACAATCGAGAAAAGAGAGGGAGCTCGATGACTAATAAGATCGGAAAAAAGCGTAAGATCACATTCTGGACGCGCTTGGGCTTTGGTATGGGCGGTATGCTCAATTCCGGTGCCCTGACCTTTACGCACAGCTACATGGTGCTGTTCCTGTCCACGGAGTGTGGCCTGTCCGCAGGCGAGGCTGCACTGATCAGCTCGTTTGCCATCTATGTCAACGCCATTCTTTGCCCGCTGATGGGCTTTGTGGCCGATAACTTCTATGCCACCAAGATTGGCCGCATCTTTGGTCGTCGTCGTTTCTGGATCTTGCTGGCCATCCCGATGATGATCGCCGAGCCGCTCATCTTCGTGGCTACGCCGTTTGGCTTCCCGTACTACTTTGTGCTGTACCTGATCTACAACGTCGCGTACACGTTCTGCACCGCCAACCTGTCGCCGCTTACCATCGAGATGACCGACGACTTTAAGGAGCGTACGTACCTTACCGGCTACAAGCATCTCTTTGGTAACGCCGCAGGCTTCCTGATGGCAGCACTCGTCGGCTTTGGCTTTGGCACCTTCGGCGAGACCAACCCGTTTAGCTACTTCATCATCGCTACGATCAACGCTTCGGTCATGGCAATCTCGCTGCTCTGCGTGTACCTGTCCACGTGGGAGCACACCCCCGAGGAGGTCGCTCAGGAGAAGATCGAGAGCGTCGGCGAGGGCATCAAGAAGTTCTTCATCGACGTTATCTCCACCTTCCGCAACAAGTCCTTCCGCAAGGTCCTGTATGCACAGGTCTCCACGAAGCTTGCTGCTGCCTGCTGGTCTGCCTGCCTGTCCTTCTTCATCGTCTACTGCCTGCAGATTCCTAAGTCCTACGAGTCCGTGATGGAGATGCCTGGCAAGGTCGTCGCTATCGTCTGCACCGCCATCTGGGTCGCCCTCATGGCCAAGAAGGGCTTCCACAAGTCTTGGTACCTCGCAAATGCCGGTTGCGCTGCGTGCATCATTGCCTACAACTACTTCGCCTTTGGTCAGATCAACGGCACCTCCACGGTCGCCATCGCCATGATCGCCTACCCCATCATCTTCGCCATCTGGAAGTTCTTCTACGTCGGCTTCCAGTACCTGCCCGATGTTCTGCTCAACTACATCCCCGATGTCGATGAACTCATCACCCTGCGTCGTCGCGAGGGCATCTACAGCTCCGCGCAGCAGCTCTGCCAGCAGATCGCCCAGGCTATCGCCGTCAACGTGTGGGCTATCGTCCTTGCTGCCTCCGGCTTCATTCAGACCGCCGGCAATAGCGACGCCGTGACCCAGCCCGCTACCGTGCCTCTGTATATCTGCGGCTACATGATCATCGGCTGCGCCGGCTTCTTCCTGCTTGCGGCCGTCCTTGCCCGCGGCATCAAGATCGACAAGGAGCAGTGCGACATCCTTTGCGACGAGATTCACCGCGTCAAGGAGGGTGGCAAGATGGCCGACGTCAAGCCCGAGGTCAAGGCGCTTTGCGAGGAGCTCTCCGGCTTTAAGTACGAGGACTGCTTTGCCCACAACAACGTTGGCTTCCAGGACGGTAGCGTAACCCCCGCCGAGTAAGGCCGACATATCGTCCAAATCACAGGGCCGTGCCACCGGAATTCCGCCGGCAGGCACGGCCCTTTTTTAACAGCGTACAATTTGCCTTTAGAGCATCTTTTTGAGGGAGAAATCCATGGAGACGAACGTTATCTGGCGCAACGCCCGCGCGGCCGTGATCGAGCTTGACGACGGCGGCTACTTTACCTGTGCCGATACGTGGGAGATCTTTGTCAACGACGAGCCCGCCGGTACCACGAATACGGTCGAGACCTATGTCGACGGCCTGATCCCCGGCAAGCGCAACCTGGTTCGTTTTGTTTGTGGCGAGCGTGAGCTGAGCGTAGGTGTCACCACGCCGGCTGAGCCCTTTACCATCAACGTTCGCGACTGTGGCGCCAAGGGCGATGCCGAGCACGACGACACCACCAACATCCAGGCTGCCATCATGGCCTGCCCCAAGGGCGGGCGCGTGCTGATCCCCGCCGGTAGTTATCGCATCAAGTCCCTCTTCCTTAAGAGCAATATCAACATCGAGCTCGCCGAGGGAGCGGTGCTGTTGGCCCGTCACGATCGCGCGGCGCTTGCCTACATTCCGGGCACGGTCACAGGCGACGAGGGCGCCGGGCATGCCGGCACCGATATGCTGCCCCTGGGCCGCTGGGAGGGCGAGAGTTTCTCGACCTACTGCTCTACCTTTACGGGTCTGAGCGTGCACGACGTGTGCATCTATGGTCGTGGTGCCATCGACGGTCAGACCGATTTTGCCGAGGACAACTGGTGGAACAAGGACTTTAAGAACATCTTTCGCCCGGAGGAGGGCCGCGAGGTCGCCCGCCCGCGCATGATTTTCTTGTCCGAGAGCCAAAACGTGAGCTTGGCTGGCTTCACCGTCCGCAACAGCCCGGCGTGGAACATCCACCCCATCCTGTGCGAGCACATCGATGCGCTCTGCCTGTCCATCGAGGGCCCCAAGAACTCCCACAACACCGATGGCTTCGATCCCGAGAGCTGCGGTTTTGTTCGCATCCTTGGTTGTCAGTTCTCGGTGGGCGACGACTGCATCGCCATCAAGAGCGGCAAGCTGGGCATTGAGCCTGAGCTTCGTCCCGCCACGCACGACGTGCTGATTTCTCACTGCTACATGCACGACGGCCATGGTGCCGTGGTGCTGGGATCCGAGGCTGCCGGCGGCATCAAGGACCTTACCGTGAGCAAGTGCCTCTTTGAACGCACCGACCGCGGCCTGCGCGTCAAGACCCGCCGCGGGCGCGGCAAGGACGCCGTTAACGAGGGCATCACCTTTGAGCACATTCGCATGGACGAGGTGCTCACGCCCTTCGTGGTCAACTCCTTCTACTTCTGTGACAAGGACGGCAAGACCGATTACGTGCAGTCTCGCGAGGCTTTGCCTGTCGACGACCGCACGCCCGGCTTTGGTGCCACGACGTTTTGCGATATCGAGGCCACCAACTGCCATGCTGCCGTGGCCTATATCACGGGTCTGCCCGAGAGCAAGGTGACACGTCTGACGTTCCAAGACGTTTACGTTACCTTTGCCGACGATGCCGAGCCCTTTGTGCCGGCCATGGCCTGTGGTGTGGAGCCGATGGTGCGCCAGGGCATCATCGCGCAAAACGTCAAGGTACTCGACCTGCAAAATGTGGTTATTGAGGGCCAGGACGGCGAGGAGCTGCAGCTCCAGAACGTCGACAAGGTTGTCCGTTCCTAACTCAGGTTGATGACCAGGGCTGCATTGTCGGATAAATCGGCAATGCAGCCCTTATGCGATACGGCCATGTGCGATGCGCTACGCATCATGGTGAAAGGGAATACATGCTCAATAAAACGATTCCTGTCGGGGTCGATGGCTCGTCTGCCACGATTACGTCTTATGTTTTTGCTCCGACCGAAGATGCTTATGCTTTAAAACCGCTGCCTGCAGTTGTGGTCGTGCCGGGAGGCGGCTACGATCACGTTTCGCCGCGCGAAGGCGAGCCGGTAGCGCTCCGTTTGTTGGCGATGGGCTACCAAGCGTTTGTACTGAACTATTCGGTTGCTCCGGCTGTCTATCCGCTGGCATTGCAAGAACTCGCGCGGGCGGTCGATACCGTCCGAAGCCATGCGGCAGAGTACTGTGTCGATCCTGATCGGATTACGGTCATGGGTTTTTCGGCCGGTGGGCATCTAGTTGGCTTGCTCGGGGCGCTTTGGGACCAACCCTGGCTTGCAGAGTCGATTGCGGCATCGCCTGAGTCGATTCGGCCTGACACACTTTGCTTGGGCTATCCGGTCGTAAGCTCGGGGGCCTATGCTCATCGTGGTTCATTTGAACACCTAACGGGTGCCGATGGCGCTTTGGCTCAAAAGTTGTCGATCGAGAATATGGTGGGCGAGGGCTTCCCCCGTACGTTCTTGTGGCATACCGCCGAGGATGCATCGGTACCAGTTCAAAATAGCCTCCTTCTTGCGCAGGCTCTTGCCGACCACGGGATTGGCTTTAGCCTACATGTCTTTCCGCATGGAAAGCATGGGGCATCGCTCGCCACGGCCCTAACGGCATTTAAGGGCTGCGCCGAGCATATTCAGCCACAAGTTCAGGGCTGGCCTGAACAGTTCGTTGCATGGGAGCGTGATGGACGATGAGCGAAAGTATCTATACGCTGCGCGTTTCGAGGGCTGCGGCAGGAGCGTATCCAACGATTTCCGATGCCTTGGCGGCAGCCGATCAGCTCTATCCGGTTGCCGAGCAACCGGTGATGATTCGCGTCGATCCGGGCGAGTATCGCGAGCGGGTCGAGATTCATCGCTCGCATGTGACGATTGAGGGAGAGACGGCCGACAGCGTGCGTATCGTTGGCAGTCTATGTGCCAAGATGCCTTCGGAGGACGGCTCGGGCGTCGACGGCACGCTCGGCACCTTTAGGACCTATACCGTTTTGGTCGATGCCGACGACGTGCGGCTCGAGAACCTCACAATCGTCAACGATGCCGGCGACGGTCGCGAGGTGGGGCAGGCGATTGCCCTGTACGCCGACGGCGACCGTTTGGTGGTCGACGCCTGTTGCATTACGGGGCGCCAAGACACGCTGTTTTTGGGCCCGTTGCCCCCGCGCGAAGTCAAACCGGGCGGATTCATTGGGCCCAAGCAGTTTGCGCCGCGTCGGGTGGGCCGTCAGTATTTTCGACGCTGCCGGATTGAGGGCGATGTCGACTTTATCTTTGGCGGCGCGTGTGCCTATTTTGAGGGGTGCGAGATCCGCTCGCTCAACCGCAATATGGACGTGAACGGTTACGTGACGGCGGCATCGACGCCTGAGGGAGAGCCATATGGCTTCGTGTTCCACGGCTGCTCGTTTACAGCCGCGCAAGATGTGGCACCGGATTCGGTCTATTTAGGTCGTCCTTGGCGTGAGTGGGCCCAGACCGTGCTGATCGATTGCTGGCTGGGACAGCATATCAAGCGCGAAGGTTGGTGGGATTGGGCTAAGCCAGCGGCACACAACTGCGTGCAGTATGCTGGCGCGATTCTGCATGGGCCGGCGGGTGATACTACCGGCTGGGTGCCGTGGGCGAATGAACTCGATGTGATGGCTGCCGCCGGGTACGCTCGCGAGCAGGTGCTTGCCGGTGGGGATGGCTGGGATCCCGAGGGCGGCGACGGTGATGCGGTTGAGACGGCTGAACTGTCTGCCAACGGCCGCACCGTGCACATCGAGACGTACTGCGAAGACGAACCTGCGCTGCGTGCCCGGCTGAAGCGCGAGGGGCGTTCGGCTGCTTTTACGGGCAAGACTCCTGCAGATTTTGAGGCATGGAAGATTGCGACCAGGACTCGTCTGTACGATGTTTTGGGCCTTTCGCTTATGGACCGCGTCCCGATTGAGATTCGTGAGCTCAGCCGCGTGCGGGTTGCCGGCGGCATTGTGCGTACTCATGCGATGCTGCAGGTTGAGCACGATGTGTGGATGTCGTTTTACCTGTTGGAGCCGTCTCATCCGAAGCTTGATGGACGGGGGCTTAAGCGTTGCTATATCTGCCCGCATGGCCATCAGGGAGCAGGCGCCGCAAGTGTTGCGGGCGTGACGGGCGTGCCGGCGGTCGATGATGCTGTGCGTAAGTTCAATTACGACTACGGTCTACGTTTGGCGCGTATGGGTTACGTGACCGTCTGCCCCGACGCACGCGGTTGGGGACACCGTCGTGACTGGAAGGGTCAGGGCGATGACGAGAACAGCTTTCTGCGCGGCACGTGCCTAAACCAGGCGCGCATGGCCGAGCCGCTGGGACTTACCGTTGCGGGCCTCAACGCCTGGGATAACATGCGTCTGATCGATTACCTAGAGGCGCGCGGCGATATTGCCATGGATGACCTGGGTTGCTTTGGTTTTTCGGGTGGCGGCTACATGACGTTGTACCTGGCCGCACTCGACCCGCGTGTGCGCAAGGCGTTTGTCTCGGGCTATCTGTACGGTGTCGGTGATTCACTGCTGCACCTCAATGGCAATTGCAGCTGCAACTACACACCCGGACTTTGGCGCTTACTCGACATGGGCGATATTACCTCGCTCATCGCGCCGCGCCCGCTGTTGGTGCAGAGCTGCGAAGAGGATCATCTGAACGGTGCGCGCGGGCTGAAAAATGTTGACGAGCAGCTTAAGATCGTGCGCGATGCCTACAAGTTGCTGGGTCGCAGAGATGGCCTGCGGCACGAGGTGTGTCCGGGTGAACACCATCTGGGCGTGGCACATCTTGCCGAGGATATCGAATGGCTCGATTCGCACGTTGCGGAATGCGCCCCCGCGCATAGCCCCTCGGCATGCTGCGAATAAACGGTACGTTCCTGTATGATCGCCGATGGGCGGATGAGGAGAAGATTATGGAAACGAAGAGCTTGAGTGAATCGACCATTTGCTGCTTTGGCGACTCAACGACCTGGGGCGACAACGGCTGCGGTGGGGGAGGCAACGACATCTCGTGGACCTCGCATTTGGGCGCGTTGCTGGGAGGCGCGGTCATCGAGAACTTTGGCATCAAGGGTTCGCGTATCGCCATCAAGGCCGACCGCAGCGATTCGTTTGTCGAGCGCCTGGACGGCATCGACAATGCGGCTGATATCCACATCGTCTTTGGCGGCGTCAACGACTTTAGCCGCAACGTGCCGCTTGGCGAGTTGGGCAGTACCGATGTGCACGAGTTCTATGGTGCACTCGATTACCTGATCCGCACCATCACGGCGCGTTCGCCCCAGGCAAAGCTTGTGTTTATGACGCCGTGCAAGACGAGCGGTAAGCACGAGAAGGATATCCCGGCAAGCGATGAGCTCAATCACCTGGGGTTGACGCAGGTCGCCTACGTAAAGGCGATGCTCGAGGTCTGTGACCGCTACTCCGTTCCGGTGATTGACCTGTATGCGCAAAGTGGCATCAGCCCGTTTTTGCCAGAGCACCGCGAGCTCTATATGCCGGACGGTCTGCATTACAGTCCTGCCGGCTATGAGCGCCTGGCGCATCGCATCGCCGCGGGTCTCACCGCCGTTTGCCGCTAAAAGTCTGCCGTTTGCGGGGAATATAGGGTTAACGTTCACCCTATATTCCCCGTTCGCGTTACACTAGGGGTAACGTTCACCTATCGTTTATGTCAGAGGGGACAGCAATGGGTTGCAATCAAATCCTGGACCGTTATATCGAGCAGTTGATCGAAACCTCTACGCCGCAGGCGCCGGCTTGGAATATCGAAAAGATTCGCGCCGGCAAGGAGAACACCTGGAACTATATCGACGGCTGCATGATCAAGGCGCTCATCGAGCTGTACGAGATCACGGGTGAGCAGCGCTACCTGACCTTTGCCGATGACTACATCGATTTCTTTGTCCAGGACGACGGTACCATCAAGCATTACAACCCGCAGGATTACAACCTCGATAACGTCAATGCGGGCAAGACCCTCTACAAGCTGTATGACCTGGTGGGCAAGCCCAAGTACCGTGCCGCCATGGACACCATCTACCGCCAGCTCGAGACCCAGCCGCGCACCAAAGAAGGCGTGTTTTGGCACAAGGCCGTCTATCCCAACCAGATCTGGCTCGATGGCATGTATATGGCCCAGCCGTTCTACATGCAGTACGAGCTGAGCTTCCACAACCGTCGTGCCTGCTCGGACAGCTTCCATATGTTCCAGGTCGTGCATGACCTGATGCGCAACCCCCTCAACGGTCTGTACTATCACGCTTACGACGCGAGCCGCAAACAGTTCTGGTGCGACCCGGTCACCGGCCTTTCGGCTAACTTCTGGCTGCGCGCCGAGGGCTGGTTTGCCATGGCACTCATCGATACCTGGGAGCTCATGCCGCCTTCGATGTCAGCCGAGAAGGACGAGATTCGCAAGATGTTCCACGACCTGATCGACGCCATGCTGCCGTATCAGGACGAGAAGACCGGCATGTGGCATCAGGTCATCAACCTGCCCAATATCGCCCCCAACTACCTGGAGGAGTCGGGCAGCGCCATCTTTGCCAACGCCATCATGAAGGGCGTGCGTCTGGGCGTGCTGGGCGAGCGTTACTACCAGTACGGCCGTCGCGCCTTCGACGGCATCTGCGAGACCTGCCTGTCCGAGTATGACGGGCAGCTGGCGCTCGACAACATCTGCCTGGTTGCGGGCTTGGGAAACACCGCGCACCGCGAGGGCACGTTTGATTACTACATGAGCGAGCCCGTGGTCAAAAATGATGCAAAGGGTGTGGCGCCGCTGGTGCTTGCCTATATCGAGACCATGCATCACGACAAGCTGGCCGGTAAGCGCGATCCGCTCGCCCCCTCGGGCGTGTGCTCCATCGAGGACCCGTTTGGCGGATACACCCCGGGCATCAACGCTCATAAGGGATGTGAATAGCATGGGGGCTGTTACTCCGGGCGTACGTTTGCACGACCTTCCGCAGGGGACCGTCGAGGAACGCATTCGCATGGCGGGAGAGCTGGGCTTCTCGTGCATTCAGCTGCCAAGCAAGGTGCTCTATGCATCGATGGGGATCGATCGAGGCGGCCTGACTCGCGAGCTTGCCGATCATTTGCGTGCGGTGCTCGACGAGGCGGGCGTTTCGGTCGCCGTGCTCGGCTGCTATAAGAATTTGGCGACGCCCGATCGCCAACAGCTCATGGATAACTTTGCCGAGTACGAGGCATGCCTGAACTTTGCCCAGATGCTCGGCGGCTGCCCGGTGGGTACCGAGACCGGTCGCCCCAATGCGCAGAACCGCGTTGCTGACGACCGCATGACCGATGAGGCGCTTGAGGCTTTTATGGACGGACTCGCACGCGTCTGCGAGCGCGCCGAGGCCGTGGGCGGGCAAATACTGATCGAGCCTGGCTGGAACGAGACGGTCAACACGCCGGATCGCTGCCGCGAGGTGCTGGAGCGCGTCTCGAGCCCGTCGCTCGGCGTGATCTATGACCCGGTATCGCTGCTGCACCTCAGTGTTGTTGACGAAGCGCAGGAAATCACAGCGCGCATGCTCTACTTATGCGGCAGTAAAATCCGCGTGCTGCACGCCAAGGATTATGAGGTCGTCGACAACGAGGACGAAGCCGGTTGGTGCGACGGTACGGGTTCGCGTCTGGTGTGCCATGGCGTGGGCGAGACGGGACGATACGACTTTGAGCCCGTGGTGGCCTGGGCGGCTGCCGCCTGCCCTGGGATTCCCTGCGTGGTCGAGAACAGCGTGCCGGCGACGGCGGCCGGCTGCCTGGCGACACTCGAGCGCATGTCCGCTCGCTGCGGGGCTCCGCATCGCGAGATATAGCATTGGCTTTTGCCGTGGCGGCATATTGAGTTTGCTTGACTGGGGGCGGCGGTGAAGGGTTTTTATCGTCGCCTCATTGGATTACATCAAAAAGGGGAGTTGCGTGGCTATCCACATTGTCGAAGAGGCGAATCGTTGCCTAGGTTGCAAAAGGGCGTTCTGCCAGCTTAAAGGCTGCCCGGTGCAGACGCCTATTCCGCAGATCATCGATCTGTTCAAGCAGCGCCGTCTGGAAGAGGCGGGTGAGCTGCTGTTCCAGAACAATCCCATGAGTGCGGTCTGCTCCATGGTCTGTAACCATTCGGGCCAGTGCGAGGGCGCATGCATTCAGGGCCGCAAGGGCGCACCGGTGCATTTTTCGAGTATCGAGAACTATATCTCGACTGCATATTTGGACCGCAAGGAGTGGAAGCCCGCGCCGTCGTGCGGCAAGCAGGTTGCCGTGGTCGGTTCCGGTCCTGCCGGCATTACCGTGGCCATTAAGATGGCCCAGCTGGGCTGTGCCGTCACGGTGTTTGAACAGCGCCCCGAGATCGGCGGCGTGCTGGAGTACGGCATCCCCGAGTTTCGCCTGCCCCGTGCTCTCGTGCAAAAGTACCGTCACGTGATGTGCTCGCTTGGCGTGCGCGTCCGTCCCTCGACCACCATCGGTGGCGCGCTGCATATCGACGACCTGCTGCGCGACGGCTACGATGCGGTCTTTGTCGGTACCGGTACCTGGCGCGCCCGCAAGCTGGGTATTCCCGGCGAGTCGCGTGGCAACGTACTGTTTGGTATCGATTACCTGGTCGATCCCACGAGCGTGGCGATCGGTCAGAACGTGGCGGTTATCGGCGCCGGCAACGTGGCCATGGATGTTGCCCGTACGGCCCTGCGCTCAGGCGCTCGCAAGGTTACCGTGTATGCCCGATCGCGCCATATCTCGGCCATCGATGACGAGGTGGAGCTGACCGAGCTTGACGGTGCCGAGATCGTGCGCGGCAAGGCGATTTGCGCCATCGACGATAACGGTCCGGTGTTCGAGACGGCTATCTTTGACGAGGACGACAACGTGGTGGGCTACGAGGAAGAACTTGACCATGTGCCCGCCGACACGGTTGTGATTGCGGCCTCGCAGGTGCCCAAGGACAAACTGGTGCTTACGACGGGCGGTCTGGAGACCGACCATCGCGGTCTGCTTTCGGTCGATGAGCACGGCATGACCACCGTGCCGGGCGTCTTTGCCGCCGGCGACGTGGTCAACGGCCCGCTCACCGTGGTCCATGCCGTGGCCGGTGCCAAGCTCGCCGTCGAAGGCATGACCAGCTATCTGGGCCTCTAACCCATCCCACCCATCAGTTGCGATGAAATACGGACTGTTTTGGCTGTCAAAGGCCTTATCTAATCCGTATTCCACCGCAACTTTTTGTGGGGTGGGCTAGAGACGCTGCATGCGGTACCCGACACCCATGTGCGTCTGAATCATCTTGGGATGAGAGGGGTCTGCCTCGATCTTCTTGCGCAGGGTGCGCATGAACACGCGCAGGCTCGCCAGATCGCTGTCCCAGCTCGTGCCCCATATCTCGCGGGTGATGAAGGTGTGGGTGAGCACCTTGTCGACGTTTTTCGCCAGAAGGACGAGCAATTTGTACTCGGTTGGGGTGAGCGAGAGCTCGCGTCCGTCTTTCGTCGCGTATCCCGCGGCGTAGTCGATATGCAGCGGACCGTTGTCGAACGTGCTCGCTTCTGTCGACTCGCTCGACGCCATCGAGGAGCGCCTCAAATTCGCGCGGACGCGCGCGAGCAACTCATCCACAGAAAAGGGCTTGGTGAGGTAGTCGTCTGCCCCTGCGTCAAGTGCTGCAATCTTGTCGGAATCTTCGGTGCGCGCCGAAATGACGATAATGGGGACTGCCGACCAGCTTCGGATCTTCGTGATGACCTCGATACCGTCAATGTCGGGAAGGCCGAGGTCGAGCATGATGAGGCTGGGGCCGTGCGACACCGCATCCATGATGGCGGCCTGGCCGTTGCAAACCTTGCTCACGACATAGCCGTGGAGGTCAAGCGCGGTCGAAACGAGGTTTTGAACGGTCAGGTCATCTTCGACCAAGAGGACGCGTGGCTTAGCGGCATTATTCATGAATCTCGATCTCCTCGGCAGGCAGGGTAAAACGGAAGACGGCCCCATGGGGGTGGTTGTCGCGAACTTCGATGACGCCGCCATGCGCCTCCACGATGGAGCGGCAGAGCGACAGCCCAAGGCCGATGCTTCGACGCGAATCCACGGGCCGCGTATTGCTTGAGGTGAAGAAGCGCTCAAAGATATGAGGCTTGTCGCAGTCTGCCACACCCGGCCCATCGTCTGCGACGTCCACCACGATGAACTCACCCTCGCGACGTGCGCTGATGGTGACAGTCGAGTCCTCGGGCGTGTATTTGAAGGCGTTCATGATGAGATTCGTAAGCACCTGCATGATGAGATGGACGTCGATGCGTACCAGCAGGATGTCGTCAGTGTGCTCGATGGTGACGGCACGTCCATGCGATGCTTGGGCGACATGGCTGAGGGCGGCCTCGATGACCTCGTCGATGAGCTCGGATGTTAAGTTGAGGCGAATGGTGCCGTCCTCGACGCGTGTGATGGCGAGGAGGTTTTCCACGGTATCGATAAGCCAGAGGGAATCGTCGTAGATGGCATCGGCAAGATCGCAGCGCTGTTCGAAGCTGAGCTTCTCGTCGCTCTTCCGAAGGATTGCCGCAGATCCGGATATAGCCGTGAGGGGTGTCCTCAAATCGTGGCCGATGGAGCGCAAAAGGTTGGCGCGCAGCTGCTCGTTTTTCGCCAAGACCGCAGCCTCTTCGCGCTCTTGCGCCGCCCGGTCGCTTTCGAGCGCCAAGGCGCATTCACCTACGATAGATAGGACGATCGAATGCTCGAAGGCTTCGATCTCGCGCCCCTCCAGGGCGATGCCGATGACACCGAATACCTTGTCGCCGGTGCGAACCGCGAGGTAGAGACAGTGTGCCTCAGGCAGGGTCCGCGTGCTTGCGCCCGCGCGCTTGTTGTTGGTGTAGGTCCAGGTTGCAACGGCGCGCTCGTAGTCGGTGAGCAGCGACGCGGATCGGTTTTCGGTGCCAGCGGACTCATAGAGCGCTTTGCCGAGCGTGCCGTGTTCGGCGGTGTAGAAGACCACGTCGAGTTTTAGCAGTTTGACGAGTTGGTTCATGGCGACGCGGGCGCACTCCTCCGCGCTATGGGCTTGCTGCAAGAGCTGGTTCGTTTCGAGGAGTACGCGCGTTTTGAATGCGTTCTCGGCGGAGGTACGGGCGTTGTCGGCGATGCGCGCAGTTAACTCGCCGGCGACCATAGCGGTAGCGAACATGATGCCGAACGTGACCAGATAGCTTCGGTCGTAGCTGGCGAGCGAAAACAGAGGCGTGACGAAGCAGAAGTTGTAAAGCACTACAGAGAGCACGCTCGATACGATCGTGCAGATACGCCCCGTCGTGGTGACGGCGGTCAGCAGGGCCGTGAGGATATAGAGGGATATGATGCTGGAATCGGCAAATCCCAGATGGCGGAAAGCCGTGCCGATCGCCGTGGCGACAAGAGAGAGGGCCAGCGTGCGAAGCACGTTTCGGCTGTTGGGCGGCTGCAGGGCGAGCGTACGGCGGCGTCCTTTGGGCCGGGAGGGCGGAGTCGACTGGTCTGGAATGATGTAAATGTCGAGGTTCGGGGCGAATGTTATGAGCTGTTCTACGAGAGATTTGCGGCCAAAGAGGGCCTGACGGACGCTGCTGCGCTCGCCCGTGCGCCCCATGACGATCTTCGAAATACCCGACAGGCGCGCGAACTCGGAGATCTGAAACGCGATGTCGTCGCCATAGACGGTTTCCATATGTGCTCCGAGCTGCTCGGCTAGGGCGATATTGGCTGCAAGCTTGGTACGCTCATTATCGCTCATGGCTTGCGTGTGCGGGCTCTCTACGAACAGGGCGACGAGCTCGCTGCGAAACGCTTTCGCCATGCGCGCGGCGGCACGGACGATGCGGGGATTGGTCGGCGCCGGGGAGACACAGACTAAGATACGCTCCCTGGTGTAGTAGTCACGGTTTCCCAGCACGCGTGCGGCGTCTGTGAGGTGGCCGGTGCGATCGGCGCAGCGGCGCAGCGCGATTTCTCGGAGTGCGGTGAGGTTCTCGACGGTAAAAAAATGCTGTTGCGCTCGGGCGGCTTGCGCGGGACGGTAGACGAGGCCGGCGCGAAGGCGCTCAAGTAGGTCTTCGGGCTCTATGTCGACGAGCTCGACCTGGTCGGCATCATCGAAGATACGGTCGGGGATTCGTTCGCTCACGACAACGCCGGTGATGGATGCAACCATGTCGTTTAGGCTCTCGATATGCTGAACGTTCACGGTCGTATAGACGTCGATGCCCGCATGTAGAAGTTCCTCGACGTCTCGATAGCGTTTGTCGTGGCGAGACCCCGGCGCATTCGTATGGGCGAGCTCGTCGACAAGGATGAGCTGAGGGGCGCGTTCGATAGCCGCATCTAGATCGAACTCGCTGAGCGCAATGCCGTTGTGCTCGATGAGTTTACAGGGCACGTTCTCAAGCCCTTGTGCAAGATGGGCAGTTGCCGGACGTTCGTGCGGCTCAATGTACCCCGCGACGACGTCAACACCTCGCCGCTTGGCGGCGTGGGCGGCTTGAAGCATCGCATAGGTTTTGCCTGCGCCGGCAGCGTAGCCAAAGAAAATCTTGAGGTGTCCCCGGCTGGTTCGAGCGTCATCGGCGACCTCGTCTTTCTCAATTGCCTTGAGGATGAGGTCTGGATTGACGCGAGTGTCCGATGCGTCGCGCTGCATAGCGTAGCCTTTCTGAAGCGTTGTCCATGCGTGCATACGCGGTGAGGATGCCACTGTATGCTCGCGAGGTCGAGTATAGGCGCACTGCAGCCGCAATAGTGCTTTCTACCTGCATCTTTACGGCATCTTAAGGACGTGGGCCCCGGCCCTCACGCCTCTTTAATCCCTAGAAGCGTTTACTGTCCCCAGACGCTTGCGAGAGCAGGCGTCCGAGACATCGGACCGCGCGTGAAAGGGGCGGTAAATGGACATCCTCAGTCCCATCATCGGAGTCGTCTGCATTGGACTCTTTATCTATTACATCTACATTCTGATGAGGAGTGATTCGTAAACTATGGATGCTGCGATTCAGTACATCTTGTACTTTGCCGTGCTCGTCGTCCTGGCCGTTCCGCTCGGTCGGTTCATGGCCCATATCATGGATGGTGAGCATACGTTCCTGTCGCCTGTGATTGCTCCTGTGGAGCGTGGCGTCTATCGTCTGCTTCGCATCGACGCGGCAGAGCAGATGGGGTGTAGGCGCTATCTGGCGAGCGTGCTGGTCTTTTCGGGGATCGGCCTCGTGGCTCTTGTGGCACTCCAGGCGTTTCAGTCCTTCTTGCCAGGCAATCCCCAGCACCTGCCGGGTGTGTCATGGGACCTGTCGTTCAATACGGCTGCTTCCTTCATAACCAACACCAACTGGCAGTCCTACTCCGGTGAGACCACCCTGTCCTACCTTGTGCAGTTCATGGGTCTCACCGTACAGAACTTCGTTTCCGCCGGCACCGGTATCGCGGTCATGTTCGCGCTGATCCGCGGCTTCCGTCAGGTCAAGGAGCAGGGTCTGGGTTCCTTCTGGGTCGACCTCACCCGCACCGTCCTGTATGTGCTCATCCCGCTGAACCTCGTGTTCGGCATCTGCCTGGCTGCCGGTGGCGTCATCTCCAACTTCCAGCCGGCTCAGAAGGCTGAGCTCGTAGAGCCCGTCGCTGTCCAGCCTAATGCAGACGGCGGCTGGAGCGTCATCGACGGCGCCGAGATCGAGGGCGACACTGTCGAGGTCGACGGCAAGGTTGTCGAGGGCGCGCGCGTGGTCACCGAGCAGTTCCTGCCCCAGGGTCCCGCGGCTCCTCAGGTCGCCATCAAGCAGTCCGGCACCAACGGCGGAGGCTTCTTCGGAGTGAACTCCGCTCATCCGTATGAGAACCCCAGTGCCTTCACCAACATCATCGAGATGACCAGCCTGCTGCTGATCCCGGCCGCCTGCTGCTTCACCTTCGGCATCGGTGTCAAGAATGCCAGGCAGGGCAAGGCCATCTTCGCGGCGATGTTTATCCTGCTCGTGGTCTTTACCGGCATCATCGCCGTTAACGAGCATATGGGTACGCCGCAGCTGGCAGATGGCGGCGCGGTCAACATCGAGATGACCGATGGCCAGGCGGGCGGCAACATGGAGGGCAAGGAGAGCCGCTTTGGCATCGCCTCCTCTTCTACCTGGTCCGCTTTCACGACGGCTGCTTCCAACGGCTCGGTCAACTCCATGCACGACTCCTACACCCCGCTGGGCGGTTTTGTCCAGATGCTCCAGATTGCTCTGGGCGAGGTCGTCTTCGGCGGCGTGGGCTGCGGCCTGTACGGCATGATCGGCTTCGCCATCCTCACAGTGTTCATCGCCGGCCTCATGGTCGGACGCACGCCTGAGTTCCTGGGCAAGAAGATCGAGCCGGGCGAGATGCGCTGGGCAGTTGTCCTGTGCTTGGCAACTCCGTTTGCCATTCTGGTGTGCTCGGCCATCGCCTGCATGGTGCCCGGTCTTGCCGACCAGCTCAACAATGGTGGCACGCACGGCTTCTCCGAGGCGCTGTATGCCTTCACCTCATGCGGCGGCAACAACGGCTCGGCGTTTGCAGGCATGAACTGCAACATTCCCTGGATCAACGTCATGCTCGGCCTCGAGATGCTGTTCGCCCGCTTCATGCCTATCATCGGTACGCTGGCTATCGCCGGCTCGCTGGCCAAGAAGGGCAAGGTCGCCGAGAGCGCCGGTACCCTGTCTACCACTAACGGCATGTTCGTATTCCTGCTCGTGTTCATCGTTCTGCTGATCGGTGCCCTGAGCTTCTTCCCGGCCCTGGCGCTTGGCCCCGTTGCCGAGTTCTTCCAGATGATTGCGTAAAGGAGGGCGCAGATTAATGACTATGCAAAAAGACATGATGGGCCGCGCGGTCCGCGACTCGTTTGCCAAGCTGGATCCTCGCGTCCAGATTCAAAACCCGGTCATGTTCCTGGTGTGGCTTTCCGCCGTCATGACCTCCGTCCTGGCCGTCGCTTCCATTTTCGGTGTGCAGGACGCGGGTGTGCCCACCTACTATGTGGTCGCCATCGCGGTCATCCTGTGGCTCACCGACCTGTTCTCGAACTTCGCCGAGGCGCTTGCCGAGGGCCGCGGTAAAGCCCAGGCCGATTCCCTGCGTGCGGCCAAGAAGGATGTCGAGGCTCATCGCATCGAGTCCGTTGAGGACAAGGAGCACTTCACCGTCGTTCCCGGCACCGAGCTCACGCGCGGCGACCTGGTGATCGTACGCGCCGGCGAGCAGATTCCCGGCGACGGCGACGTCATCGAGGGCGCTGCTTCCGTTGACGAGTCCGCCATCACCGGCGAGTCCGCCCCCGTGGTCCGCGAGGCCGGCGGCGACCGCTCTGCCGTTACCGGCGGTACCACGGTGCTGTCCGACTGGATCATCGTCAAGATCTCCAGTGAGCCCGGCCAGAGCTTCCTGGACAAGATGATCGCGATGGTCGAGGGTGCCGCGCGCAAGAAGACCCCTAACGAGATCGCTCTGGAGATCTTCCTGGTGGCCCTCTCCATCGTCTTTATCCTGGTCACGCTGGCCCTGTATTGTTACTCCTGCTTCTCGGTCGGTCTTAACGACATGGACAACCCCACGGCCGTGACCACGCTCGTGGCGCTGCTCGTGTGCCTGGCTCCTACTACCATCGGCGCCCTTCTTTCCGCCATCGGCATCGCCGGCATGAGCCGTCTGAACGAGGCCAACGTGCTGGCCATGTCCGGCCGCGCCATCGAGGCCGCCGGCGACGTCGACATCCTCATGCTCGACAAGACCGGCACCATCACCCTGGGTAACCGCCAAGCCGCCGAGTTCATCCCGGTCGACGGCATCGATCCCGCGGAGCTGGCCGATGCCGCCCAGCTTTCCTCGCTGGCCGACGAGACCCCCGAAGGCCGTTCCATCGTCGTGCTCGCCAAGGAGCGGTTCGGTCTGCGCGGCCGCACACTCGAGGATAAGGGTATGGAGTTCATCCCCTTCACCGCGGCGACCCGCATGTCCGGTGTGAACTACGAGGGCAATGAGATCCGCAAGGGCGCTGCCGATTCCGTGCGCACCTATGTGGAGGCAGCCGGCGGCGTGCTCTCCCAGGAGTGCGACGAGGCCGTCGAGCGCATCGCCAAGGCCGGCGGCACCCCGCTGGTCGTGACCAAGAACTGCCGCGTGCTGGGCGTTGTGTACCTCAAGGACATCATCAAGTCCGGCGTTAAGGAGAAGTTCGCCGACCTGCGCAAGATGGGCATCAAGACCATCATGGTGACGGGCGACAACCCACTCACCGCCGCGGCAATCGCCGCCGAGGCCGGCGTTGACGACTTCCTGGCCGAGGCCACCCCTGAGGGCAAGCTCGAGAAGATCCGCGAGTTCCAGCGTGAGGGCCACCTGGTCGCTATGACCGGCGACGGTACCAACGACGCGCCGGCGCTGGCGCAGGCGGATGTCGCCGTGGCCATGAACACGGGCACCCAGGCTGCCAAGGAGGCCGGCAACATGGTCGACCTCGACTCCAGCCCCACCAAGCTCATCGAGGTCGTGCGTATCGGCAAGCAGCTGCTCATGACCCGCGGTTCGCTTACGACCTTCTCGGTCGCCAACGACATGGCGAAGTACTTCGCTATCATCCCGGCCCTGTTCTCGCCGATCTACCCGGGCCTTGGCGCACTCAACATCCTCGGTCTGGCAAGCCCGCTGTCCGCGGTTCTTTCGGCCATCATCTATAACGCGCTCGTTATCGTCGCGCTGATCCCGGCCGCGCTGAAGGGCGTTAAGTACCGCGAGGTACCGTCCGGACAGCTGCTGACCCACAACCTGCTCGTATGGGGTCTGGGCGGCATCGTTGCCCCGTTCGCATTTATCAAGCTCATCGACATGCTGCTCGCGTTCTGCGGCATTATGTAAGTGGAGGTTTGTATGTTCAAAGGTATCGCATCGCGCGCACTTGGCGTGTTCGCGCTGTTTACCATCGTCTGCGGCCTGGGGTACACGCTCGTGGTGACCGGCGTCGTGCAGCTTGCGTTTCCGTACCAGGCGAACGGATCGCTTATTACGGTCGACGGCAAGGTTGTGGGTTCCGAGCTCATCGGCCAGAACTTCGATGACGAAGCCCACATGTGGGGTCGTATCCAGAACGTGTCAATTGTCGAAGGCGAAGACGGCGAGCTCATGGCGTATGGTGCCCCGTCCAACCTGTCCCCGGCGAGTGAGGAGTATCGGCAGCTGATAGATGCGCGCGTGAAGAAGATCCGCGCCGCCAATCCCGATGCCGATATGGACGCTGTGCCCGTCGACCTGGTGACGTGTTCGGGGTCCGGCCTCGACCCGGAGATCTCTCCGGATGCCGCCGAGTACCAGGTCCCGCGCCTTGCCAAAGCCACGGGCAAGAGCGAAGGCGAGGTGCGCGAGATCATCGCCCGGTGCACCAAGGGCCGATTCCTGGGCGTCTTCGGCGAGCCCACGGTCAACGTGCTCAAGGTGAACCTTATGCTGGACGGCGCGCTGTAGGTGAGAGAGTGGCGGATGAGGGCATGACTGACTACCTGAGCCCTCAATTCCACTCCGCCCATCAGTTGCGGTGAAATACGGACTGTTTTGCCTGTCAAAAGCCTCATCTACTCCGTATTCCACCGCAACTTTTTTGTGAGGGTCGGGATTGAAGGTGGGGAGTGCGAGCGAGTGCGAATGCGGCGGATACTGATACGATAAGTACGTTAGCAACTGCCGCCGAGCGGCTCAAACGAAAGGAACCCTGTATGGAGTCCTCTGCCTATCCGATGCTCTTTAGCCCGATCAAGGTCGGTACGACCGAGGTCAAGAACCGCGTCTTTATGCCGCCGGTATCCACGAACCTGGCCGATCATGGCTATGTGACCGACGACTTGGTCGATCATTACCGTGCCCGTGCCAAGGGCGGCGTA
The DNA here is from genome assembly GCA_052364855.1 of Collinsella sp. Taxonomy (GTDB): domain Bacteria; phylum Actinomycetota; class Coriobacteriia; order Coriobacteriales; family Coriobacteriaceae; genus Collinsella. The sequence goes on along the minus strand of DAWEIC010000002.1, from coordinate 3,675 downwards.
GGCCTCATCATCACCGAGGTCGTGACGGTCGAGCCCACCTATACCTATCTGCCGGGTGACATGTGCTGTTACGACGACACGTTTATCCCTGGCTGGGAAAAGCTCGCCGCGGCCGTCCACGAGTATGGCTGCAAGATCATGCCGCAGCTCTTCCACCCCGCCTACATGGCCTTTAACATTCCGGGCACGCCGCGCCTGATCGCTCCGTCCTTCGTGGGCCCGTCTTACGCCCGCGAGGCGCCGCGTCCTATCACGGTCGACGAGATCCACGAGCTCACACACCAGTTTGGCGACGCCGCCGTGCGCATGCAAAAGGCTGGCGTCGATGGCGTCGAGGTCCATGCGGCGCACGCCCACGGCATGCTCGGCGGCTTTTTGACCCCGCTCTACAACAAGCGTACCGACGAGTACGGCGGCTCGCTCGACGCTCGCATGCGCTTTTTGCTCGAGGTCATCGCCGAGATTCGCGAGCGCTGCGGCAAGGACTTTATCATCGACGTCCGCATCTCGGGCGATGAGTACACCGATGGCGGCCTGACCCTCAACGACATGATCTACGTCTCGCGTCGCCTGGAGAAGGCCGGTGTCGACATGATTCACGTGTCGGGCGGCACCACCATCAAGTGCGGCTCCGCGATTCCCGCCGCCGGCACGCAGCAGGCCTCGCACGCCGCTTGCTCGCGTGAGATTAAGAAGCACGTGAACATTCCCGTTGCCACGGTCGGCCGCATTAACGAGGCCTGGATCGCCGAGGAGCTGATCGAGGACGGCGCTGCCGACATCTGCATGATGGGCCGCGCCAATCTGTGCGATGCCGAGTTCTGCAACAAGGCCGCTGCCGGCAACGCCGACGACATCCGTCCCTGCATCGGTTGCCTGCGCTGCCTGAACGGCATTATGTTCGGCAAGCGCATCTCCTGCACCGTCAACCCCGATGTCGAGCGCGACGAGGCTGGCTACGAACCTGCTGCCGAGGCCAAGAACGTGCTCGTTGTGGGCGCTGGTCCTGCGGGCATGGAGGCAGCCTACATTGCCGCCAAGCGCGGCCACAACGTGGTGCTCGTGGACAAGCAGGACGAGCCGGGTGGCGAGATGCGCATCGCAGCCGTTCCGCCGGCAAAGCAGGAACTCACCCGCGTGATCAAGTATCAGTATCGTCGCCTGGCCGAGGCCGGCGTGAAGTGCGTATTTGGCACCGAGCTTACTGCCGAGGACATTCAGCGTGACTACGCCGGCTACGAGGTCGTCCTAGCTTATGGCGCCGAGCCCATCGCTCCAGCCTTCATGCAGGGCTTTAAGCAGGTTATGACGGCTGACGACCTGCTGGGTGGCAAGGCTTTCCCGGGCAAGAAGATCGTCATCGTGGGCGGCGGCACCGTCGGTTGCGAGACGGCAGATTACCTGGCCCCGCTGGTCAACGACCTGTCGCCGGCCAATCGCGATGTCACCGTCATCGAGATGACCAAGACGCTCGCCGCCAATGAGGGTGGTGCCGGTCGCGCGGTGCTCATCACGCGCATGCTCTCCAAGGGCGTCCACGTGCTGACCGAGGCCAAGGTGACCGAGATCACCGAGGACGCCATCAGCTACGAAAAGGACGGCGAGGTCCACACCATCACCGGTGCCGATACGCTGGTGCTTGCCATGGGCTATCGTCCCAATACCAAGTTGGCCGACGACCTTGCTGCTGCTGGCGTTGCTGTCCACGTGCTGGGCGACGCCCAGAAGTGTGGCAACATCCGCGATGCCATCGGCGATGGCTACAAGGTTGCCTGCGAACTCTAGTCAACCCCTTGGTGCATGGGGGTCAGGTTACTTTGCACCAATCTGGTGCATACAAACCTGACCCCTTTGCACCAGTCATCTTGCTTCTCTGTATGATATTGTATAGCTACTGTCATACAGGAGGCTAAGATGAGTGCTTCAGTTTTGAGCGTCCGTGTTGATGCATCAATTAAGGAATCGTTTGCCGAGCTCTGCGAGGAGCTCGGCATGACGTCTTCCGTGGCGGTCAACATGTTCATGCGTCAGATGCTGCGGGAGCGGTCGCTTCCATTTACCCCTTCTCTTTCAGTCAAACGGGACGAGGCGAAGACCGACGTTTTGACCGTTGCTGAAATCAGGGATGCCGTTGCTCGCGCGGCGGGTACTCGAAAGGCGATTCGGTCGGTCACGTTGTTCGGCTCGTATGCTCGACGTGACGCAAATACCGATAGCGATATCGACCTGCGTATAGAGGTCGATTCCGATGCGACATTTGGGTTATTCGCTCTTTCCTCGTTCGCGGAGGAGATCAAAGAGGCAACAGGCAAGCAGGTCGACGTCGTTTCGAGCGAACACTTGCGAGAAGACATTGCGCATGCCATCGAGAGGGAGGGTGTGGTGCTGTATGTTCGCCCGTAAATCAGATGCGTTGCGCGCCCAGGAGATTCTCGAGGCGATTGATGAGACGACCGAGAGAATCAAAGCGTTCGGTGTGACGGAAGACGAGTTCCTCCATGCGGATGACATCAAGGCCAGGACACTCGCCGATTCTCTCCTTATGTGTGCCCTCAGGGTGACGGAGGAGGCGGGTAAGCTGTCCGAGAAGGCGCAGCGACTACATCCCGAGATTGAGTGGCGCGGTATAGTGGGGATGCGTAACTATCTTGCCCATGATTACGGCAACGTCGATCGCGCCGTGGTTTGGGACGCGGTGACATCAGAGTTTCCCGCTCTTGCAGCGGCATGCCGACAGATTATCGAGGAATCCTAATCTTGCTCTCTTTGAGCCAACATGGTGTGAGATAACCTGACCCCATTGCACCATTTGATAGCAAAAAGCGGCGGCCGTCCCGTGTTGGGGCGGCCGCCGCTTGCGTTCGCTGCGATGGGTCGTGCGATTAGAGCCCCAGGAGCTCCTTGACCTTGGCGATGATTGCCTCGTCGGTGGCGTTGGCGAAGAAGTACTCCTGGAAGTGCTCGCCAGCCAGGGCGCCCTTGACCAGATCCTGGTCGATCTCGCCCAGGACGTCGACGAGCGGACGCATGGTCACAGCGCGGACGCCGTCGAGGATCTTCTTGTTGCGCTGCTCGGGCTCAACACGCTCGGCAGGATAGCCGTTGCCGGAACCGAAGCCAAAGAGCTTCTCGAAGGTGTACTCGAGGTTGAGCTCCTGGCCCCAGCCGTTCTTGAGGGCGAAGGGCATGGCGACGGCGTTACCGTCGTTGACCTGGGCGAAGGTGTAGGCATCCAGCGGGTCGGCGACATGGCCGCAGAGCACACCGGGGAAGGAGTTGCAGGCGAGCATGGCGCCCTCGCCGGTGCCGCAGCCGGTCACGACATAGTCGGCAGCGCCGGAGTTGAGCAGCACGGCGGCAAGGATGCCGTTCTGAACGTAGGTGAGCGGCTTGGAGTCGGCATCGGCATACATACCGTAGTTAAAGACGGTGTGGCCCATGGGCTCGACGACCTTCTTAAGGGCAGCCTCGATCATGGGGTTCTTGGAGTTCTGGGAGTTCTCGTTGATGAGAGCGATTTTCATGGGAGTTAACCTTTCAACCAAATGTTTCTTTTTTTGTTTCTGCATGCGGGCGGCGGCAAAACCGACCCGCGATGAGCTGTGCGGGCGGTCGGCAGTTAAGTCTGTCGCGAGTTCCGCACGCAAAGGAAAGCACTTAATGTGCTTTCCGTCT
>DAWEIC010000001.1:415-55229 GCA_052364855.1 Collinsella sp. | reverse complement strand
ATACGCTTGAGCTAACACGTTTTACCCCCGTATCAACAGTGTGCGGGGGTAAACTTATGCGCATGTTATAACTTGCCCGGAAGGACTCATCATGCTTAGAATCGGTCTTCTTACCAGTGGCGGCGACTGCCAGGCGCTCAACGCCACCATGCGCGGCATCGTCAAAACGCTCATGACCAATAGCGAAGAGCCTATCGAGATCTACGGTTTTGAGGACGGCTACCAGGGCCTTATCTACAGCAGATTCCGCGTCATGACGCCCGCCGATTTTAGCGGCATCCTCACCCGCGGCGGCACCATTTTGGGCACGAGCCGCACGCCGTTCAAGCGCCTGAACATTCCCGAGGCCGACGGCGTCGAGAAGGTGCCCGCGATGGTCCACACCTATCATAAGCTGCAGCTCGACTGCCTGTTTATGCTGGGTGGCAACGGCTCCACCAAGACCGCCAACCGCCTGCGCGAAGAGGGCCTCAACGTTATCGCCCTGCCCAAGACCATCGATAACGACACCTGGGGCACCGAGATGACGTTTGGCTTTACGAGCGCCATCGACGTCGCCACCAAGTGCATCGACGACATCCACACCACCGCCTCGAGTCACGGCCGCGTGTTCGTTATCGAGATCATGGGCCACAAGGTTGGCTGGATCCCGCTGTACGCCGGTGTCGCGGGCGGTGCGGACGTCATCCTGATTCCCGAGATCCCCTACGACATGGACCAGGTCATCAAGACCATCGAGCATCGCATGGAGACCGGCAGCCGCTTTACCATCGTGGCCGTCGCCGAGGGCGCCATCTCTAAGGAGGACGCGGCGCTGTCCAAGAAGGAGTACAAGAAGAAGCTCGCCGAGCGTACGAGCCCATCGATCGTCTACGACATCGCCAAGGAGATCGAGGCCAAGACCGGTCGCGAGACCCGCGTTGCCATCCCCGGCCACACGCAGCGCGGCGGCCAGCCCGACGCCCAGGACCGCATCTTTGCGACCCAGTGCGGCGTCGAGGCCGCGCTCGGCTGCCTGCGCGGCGAGTTTGGCTACATGATTGCACTGCGTGACGGCAAGATGTGTCACATGCCGCTCGAGGATGTCGCCGGCAAGCTCAAGTATGTCGACCCCCAGAGCGATCTGGTGCGCGAGGCCAAAGCGCTGGGCATCAGCTTCGGCGACGAATAGCCTCGGCTGGAACCGCCCCCATCGGAGGCCGAGGCTATTCGTCTTCTTGCTGCGGGTGCCTAGGGTGGGGTGTGGCGTGCATTTTTGGGAGTATTCAGCAGCCGAGGATGCCTGCATACTGGATTTTGGGCGAAAGGCAGGCACTATGGGCCGCATCCTGTAAAAAACGATCGGTCCTCGAGGCACTGGGGGCTCAGAATCAAGGCTTTCGGCGTGGTTTTGCACTCCCATTCCCGCGCCCGCGGGCTCCGAGATGCTGAATACTCCGAAATTTGCACGCCGCCCCCGGGGGTACCCGTGGGCAAAAAGCAACCGCCCCGTCAAAGTATGCATTTGGCGGAGCGGTTTATGCAAAAACGCTGCTGCGGGCGTGTCGGCAGTTCGCTAGAACTTGGATCCCAGGACAGGTTACTCGGCACTCTTGAGGGCGCCGACCATGTCGATCTTGTTGAGGGTACGATTGGTGGCGAGGTTGACGATAAACGTAAAGCCAAAGGAAAGCACCACGGCAAGCACATAGCTCAGCGGCTCGACCTCAACGTCAAAGTACAGCGATGGCATCTGCAGGATGTAGGTAAAGCTCTCGGCCAGCAAGCCGCCTAACGGCACGCCCAGAGCGGCGCCAATCGCCGTGAGAATCAACGTCTCCTTGTTGACGTAGTGGTGCACCTCGCCGCGACGGAAGCCCAACACCTTAATGGTCGCCAGCTCGCGCTCGCGTTCGGAGATATTCGTGTTGGACAGCGTAAACACCACCACAAACGATAGGCACGCCGCCATAAAGGTCACGAGCACCACGACGGAATTGATAATCGCAAAGTTCGCCTCGTAGTTCTGCCAATGTTCGGCCGTGCTCGAAATGGTGAGCCAACCGTCACTCTTAAGATTCTTGCTAAACGCAATCTGGTCGGCCGACGAGCCCTTAAGCAGCACAAAGACGCCGTTGAGGCGTGCGCTTCGACCGAACGCGCGCTCATAGGTACTCTGCGTCATGTAAAGCGTGTTGCCCAGATAGTTGAGCGAGATGTCGCTGACTTTGACCTTGGCAACATTGAGCGACGAATCCTGGACGTGTGCTGTATCGCCCGGCTGAATCCCCAGCACCAGCTGCGAGCTCTTGCTTAAATACACGTCCCCGTCACGCAGGGCGAGCGGTTCTTTGGACTCATCCTCCAGGCGCACGTAATCGCCCAAGTCACCCGTGCGGTCGTCGGGAATCACGATCAGCTGCACGGTCTCGCTCTTGCCGCCAAATGTAAAGGTGACGTTGTCGGTCATAATCGGCAGGGTCGAGGTCACGGTCACGTCGGAATCCTTGGCCGCGCTGCGCTCATCCAATGCCGCGCACGTCTGCGAAAAATCGTCGGGATTGGCGACCGCCAGCAAGTCATAGCGCGTGATATGCCCGTACTGCTTGGGCGACAGCGCGACCGACGTATCACGAATGCCCATGCCGCAAATCACAAGCGCCGTGCAGCCCGCGATGCCAAAGATGGTCATAAAGGCACGCTTTTTGTAGCGGAACAGGTTACGCGCTGCCACCTTGTTCAAAAAGCCCATGCGGTGCCAGATAAAGCCGATACGCTCAAGCAAGATACGCGAGCCGGCGCGCGGGGCCTTGGGACGCATGAGCGAGGCTGGGGTCTCGGCCATCTCGTGACGACAGGCGATAATCGTGGCGCCCACCACGCCCACGGCAAACAGCGCCACCGAGACGATTGAGGACACGATGTCGTACGAAAGCAGCATCTGAGGCAGCGAGTACATGTCGTCGAACACCGTAAACAAGAACAGCGGCAGGCCCACAAAGCCGATGATGTTGCCGAGCACGCCGCCGATCAGACAAGCCCACAGCGCATAGTCCACGTATTTGGACAGGATGCGCCCGCGCGAATAACCGAGCGCCTTATACAGGCCGATGAGCGTGCGCTCCTCCTCAACCATACGCGTGGCGGTGGTGAGGCTGATGAGCACGGCGACGATAAAGAAGATAAACGGGAACACCGTGGCGATGGCCTCAATTGACGAGCTATCGCTCTCGACGCTCGAGTAGCTTGCGATGTTACCGCGGTCCTGGATGTACCAAGTGCATTCGCCCAGATCGGAAAGCTCGGCGCGGGCATCGGCAAAATGCTGGTCAGCGGCGGCGCGGCGCTGGTCCAGGTCAGCTTGCGCCTGTGCACGTTCGTCGCTGCCCTCGGCCATACGGTCGATGTTGCCCTGTTCAATCCCAAAGAGCATATTCGCCTGGCGCTCGGCCGCATCCAAGCTTGCCGGCGTGTCAACCGTCAACTCCTGAGCACGTGCCTTCTCACGCTCCCTGCGGATCTTCTCGATATTGCCCTTGACCTCGTTGATCTTTGTCGTGTAGGCATCCGAATAGGAGTTGAGGCTCTTGGCTCCCTCGACGATCACGTGGACCGAGGAGTAGGAAGAAGATGTCGCGGCGTCCTCGTTCACATAGAACTTATAGTCCGCAGCCGAGGCGGCACGGAAGGCGTTGACCGTCGAGTCGGAGCTCACGTCGGTGGGATCGAGAACCTCGGCCGTGATGGTGTAATTGCCTGTGCCGAACTGATCCTTGGCACTTTGGTTGGACGAGCTCACGTCATTGGCGGCAAAGCTCACCGTATCGCCGAGCCTTTTGCCCGATGCCTTCAGGAACTTCGAAGTCACCGCGACTTCATCGGCGCTCTCGGGCAAATCGCCGTTCACGAGCACCGGCTGATCGATGTTCTCCTTGGAGAGACTCTGCACGACCACGCGCTCGCGCGTTGTGCCCACGGCGGTGTAGGCGGTCTCGGTGTAGATGCCCTCGGCCGTTTCGACGCCATCGACCTCTTGTATGGCGTCGAGATCATCGTCAGTCAGGCCATAGGTCGACTGCACGTTAATGTCATAGACATTTTGCTGGTCGAAGTAGGCATCAACCGAATCACACAGGTCCTCGCAACCCGCCTTAAGGCCGCACATCACGCTCACGCCAAGCGCGGTGATGACCACGATTGACAAAAAGCGCTTAAGACTGCCTCGGATTGTGCGGTAGATGCCACGGCGAAAAACCGTCGGCACCATATCGTTTGAGCTTTGGGCAGTGCGGTAGGTCGTAAAATCCTGCTCGCGCTCCGTGTTCTGCGCGTCGCGGCGTAGGCTGTTTTGGCGGTCTTGGTCCATGGGCGCTACCACTCGATCGTCTCGATAGGCACGGGATTTTGCTGGACCGTCTCGCTCTCCACGCGACCGTTCTTAAAGCGGATCAGGCGATCGGCCATGGGCGCCAGCGCGGAGTTGTGGGTGATGATGATGACCGTAATGCCCTGCTTGCGGCAAGTGTCCTGCAGCAGCTGCAAGATCTGCTTGCCGGTTTTATAGTCAAGTGCGCCCGTGGGCTCGTCGCACAAAAGCAGCTTGGGGTTCTTTGCCAGTGCGCGGGCAATGGACACGCGCTGCTGCTCGCCGCCCGAAAGCTGCGCGGGGAAGTTGGCGAGGCGCTCACCCAAGCCAACCTGGCAAAGCGTTTGCTCGGCATCGAGCGAATCAGGGCAGATTTGCGCCGCAAGCTCAACATTTTCGAGCGCCGTCAGGTTGGGGACCAGATTGTAGAACTGGAAGACAAAGCCGACGTCGGCGCGGCGGTATTCCACGAGCTGCGCCTCGTTAGCGGAGCTCACATCGCGCCCGTCCACCGTCACGGTGCCGGAAGTCGCCGTATCCATGCCGCCCAGAATGTTGAGCGCCGTGGTCTTGCCGGCACCCGAAGCACCCAAAATGATGGCGAGCTCGCCGCGCTCGACCGTAAAGCTCGCGCCGTCGAGTGCGTGAATGCGGGCGTCGCCCTCGCCGTATGCCTTGATGACGTCTTTGAATTCGATATAAGCCATCGATCGGTTCCCATCTGGTCGGATAACTCTTTAGTATTACCCATTTCGCACCGACTAAAAAGGGACGGGTTTATTTTGGCAGGTTCTATATGGGGAAACGGCAGCTATAGATGAGGCGCCGGGGAGGCAGAGAAATCATCGATGGGGTCAGGCCGACCGCCAAACACAACGCACGCATCTCAATCTGTCAGCCAAATCATTCGAACAGCTGTTCGTTTCTATGATATGATTCAGCTATCTAAGTAGGCCAATACGCAGAAAGGCGGCCAACATGGCGTTCGACTTTAAGAAGGAATGCAAGGATCTCTACAGACCTGCGAGCAAGCCGAGTATCGTAACTGTCCCGCCTATGAGCTACGTTGCCGTTCGCGGAAAGGGCGACCCAAATACCGAAGGTGGCGAGTATCAAAATGCCCTGCCGCTGCTTTACGGCATCGCCTATACCGTCAAGATGTCAAAGAAAGGCTCAAGGAGTATCGAGGGCTATTTCGACTTTGTGGTACCGCCGCTCGAGGGCTTCTGGTGGCAAGACTCCCCGAGCGGCGACATCGATTATGTACGCAAGGACGATTTCAACTTTATCTCGTGCATCCGCCTGCCCGATTTCGTCACTCAGGATGACTTTGACTGGGCGGTCGCGGAAGCCACGGCCAAAAAGAAACTGGACTTTTCTGCCGTCGAGCTGCTTAAAGTTGACGAGGGTCTCTGCGTTCAATGCATGCATACCGGACCCTACGACAGCGAGCCGGCAACCGTAGACGCCATGCATGAATATGCGACCGAGCAGGGCTATGTCCCCGACTTCTCAGACACCCGTTTACATCACGAAATCTATCTTTCCGATCCACGCAAGTGTGCGCCGGAGAAACTTAAGACTGTGGTTCGTCATCCTATCAAGCGCGCTGAATAGCGTGGAGCGTCATTTCACGCGCTGGGTTTTAAGCCAGCCAACCAGCCGCCTCCTAGGCCGTCCGGTAATTATCTTGACGCGGCCCGTCGCATCTTATAAGTTTGTTTTGCTAAAGCTGGAAAGCCTCTCAACGATGCGCAACTCCAGCTCTTTTTCTATCAAGAGGCTTAATGAAATACCAGAAGTCGCGGATATCCATCAACGAACAAATAGCACTATTGACAGAAAACAAGGGTCTTAAGTGCTCTGATCAAAGCGAACTCGAGCGAGCTTTGGTCGAAGCCAACCACTACAGACTGTCGGCCTACTGGTTTCCCTACAAAACCAAATGCAAGTCCGGGATTACCATCTTTCGCGAAGGCACAACATTCGAAACCATCATCTACACGTATGAATTTGACCGAGCCCTCCGGCAGTTAATGTTTGATGCGGTCGGCAGTGCGGTCGGCAGAATTGAGATCTACCTCAGAAGCAGAATTGCCTATCTTGCCTCTGAGGAACGCGGGCCTTTCTGTTACCCAGATGTCGCCATAACGAGGCTCAACTCGGCATGCCCGTCGAGCTCTGCGCCGCACTGGGCTACGCAGCCGTCTTTGGCAGCGCCACCAATACGCTGCTCGCACCCATCCTTATTGGCTGCGAAGTCTTCGGCTTTGGTAACTTGCCGATGTTCATTATTGTCTGCGTTGTGGCTTACCTGTTCAACATGGATAAGTCCATCTACGCCCTGCAGGAGCGGGCGTAGATCGATGTCCAGGCAGGTGGTCTCAGCCGGAAACGGTGTCCCACTCTGAGGCTGTATTCCGGGACACGGTTTCCGCTTGGAACGCCATTCGGAAAGCGCATCCCGCTTTAAAACGGAATTCCGGGACGTAGTTTCCGTCTGAGCCTCCATTCGGAAAGCATGTCCCGTTCTTTCACGGCATCTTGGCTATGCAAAGCGCTCGAGTGTTACTCCTCGTACGCGCCCTCAAGCCGAAGCAGCCACTCCTTGCGATCAAGCCCGCCGGCATATCCGTTAAGCGAGCCGTCGGCCGCCACCACGCGATGGCATGGCACAATAATCGAAACAGGGTTGCGAGCGACCGCGGCCCCCACGGCACGGGGAGACACAACGGGTGTCTCATTTCCCGGCACACGATGTCGAGCCGCAACACGCTGGGCGATCTCGCCATACGTAGCGACCTCGCCACGCGGAATAGAAAGCAGCTCGTACCAAACTTCACGCTGAAACGCCGTGCCAATCAAATGCAACGGCGGCGTAAACCGAGGTTCCTGCCCTGCAAAATAAGCATTCAGCCAAGCCCACGAACGCTCAAGCACCGAAGAAGCCGCACCATTTGCAGGACTCACCGACGACATGCCGCCAGCACCAGAAACTGCATCGGCGCCTTCAACATGTTCAGGATCTTCTTTGAGAAGCGTGGAGCCAAAATGCTCCTGTCCCTCAAACCAAAGCCCCGTCAGACCGCGGCCATCAGCGGCAAGCAAGATTTCGCCCAAAGGCGAAGCAAACGTCGTCGTGACCACCAGCGGCTCCTTTCAAAACTCCGCAACATAATACCGCGAATTGTGCAGACAACCCCAATCGACCCCAAAGTCACCCAAGGCAGCAGGCGCGCAGCGCCGAGGCCGCCGCCGGGACCAGGGCCCGCAACAGCCACGCGCCCCCACATCAGCCCAGCGGCCTCAACCAACAACGACCCCATCGCAGGCCGCTTGCAGCAGCGTCACCGCAGGCGGGGGCCGGGCTCAGTTTTCAGAACACTCCGCAGACCAGTGTGGCGCCTTGTCCGCGGCTCCGAAGGAGCAGGACAAGGCGCCACACATGGTCGAGGACGTTCTGAAAACTGAGCCCGGCCCCCGCCGGACAGGTCACACTACTCGCAGAGCAGCTTAGCGATCTGGACGGCGTTGGTTGCCGCGCCCTTACGGATTTGGTCACCGCAGCACCAGAAGGTAATGCCACGCGCGGCCTCCGGGTTCGAGATGTCGCGGCGCACGCGACCGACCCAAATCAGGTCCTGATCGGACGTATCCATCGGCATGGGGAAGCGGTCGTGCGCATCCTCGGCGCTCATGTCGTCAACCAGCTTCACGCCCGGAGCGGCAGCCAGCGCAACACGGGCCTCGTCAACCGTAATGTCACGCTCGAACTCGAGCGTAATGCTCTCGGAGTGCGAGCGCAGCACAGGCACGCGCACGCAGGTGCAGTTCACGCGCAGCTCGGGCAGGTGCATGATCTTACGGCCCTCGTTTTGTAGCTTCATCTCCTCAGAGGTAAAGCCCTCCTCCTTGACGCCGCCAATCTGCGGAATCAGGTTGCTCGCCAGCTGGGCGGCAAATGCGCGCGGCTCGGGAATCTCCTCGCCACGGCCCAGGGCAGCAAGCTGCGCTTCGAGCTCGGCCATACCGGGAGCACCGGCACCAGAAGCCGCCTGATACGTCGAGACGATCATGCGCTTCACGCCGGCAAGCTGATGCAGCGGCCACGTGGGAACCAGGCCGATGATGGTCGCGCAGTTGGGGTTGGCGATAAGGCCGTGATGCCACTTGATGTCGTCGGCATTGATCTCGGGCACGACCAGCGGCACCTCGGGATCCATGCGGAAGGCATGGCTGTTGTCGACCACGACGGCGCCGCGCTTTACGGCCTCGGGCAGCAATTCCTTGGCGATATCGTCGCTGGCAGCGCCAAGCACAATGTCACAGCCCTCAAAGGCCTCGGGGCAAGCCTCTTCGATCACGATTTGCTCGCCGCGGAACTCGACGGTCTTGCCCGCGGAGCGTGCGCTTGCCAACAGCTTGAGCTTGCCGACCGGGAACTCCTGCTCGTTGAGGCACTCGAGCATCTGGGTGCCCACGGCTCCCGTCGCGCCCAAAATAGCAACCGTGTACTGTTTCATGCTTCCCCCTTTAAAGGTTGTGGCTTTTGCCCGCACGCCGAGCAGGCCGATTATTGTTGCCAGTTTATACAAGAACAGGGCGGGCATGAAACCCGCCCCGTCGAAACGAAACCGAAACGAAACGCCCCGCCGTAGATTTTTGAGACATGACCCAAAAATCTACCGAGCAGTCGCTACTTTTTGAGCGCGGCCAGAGCGGGATCGACCGGCGCGGGAGCCTCCAGGTCGGAGACCTTCACAATGCCGTTCTCATCGGAGAAGGCACGGTAAATGGTCCGAATCGCTAGGTCGAAGTCCTTCTCCTCGACACCGATAATGATGTTGATCTCGTCACAGCTCTGCGAAATCATACGCACGCTCACGCCGGCCTGGCCGAGCATGCCAAACAGATGGCCCGAGATACCTGCACGACCGCGCAGGTTGCGGCCGACGGTAGCGATGAGCGCCAAGCCCTCGACAACCTCGATCTCGAGCGGTTCGACCTCCTGCTGGATGTCGCCCACGAGTGAGTACAGTGAATCGTGCACATCCTGCTCCTGCACCACGGCGCCAAAGCGGTCGACACCGGTGGGCATGTGCTCGACGGAAACGTCATAGCGCTCGAACACCGAAAGCGCACGGCGCATAAAGCCGACGCGGGGCTTGGTGCGGTCGCGGGCGACGTTGATGGCGACAAAACCGCGCTTGCCGGTCACGCCGGTAATGATGGGCTCCGCCTCGCCTTCATCAGCCGTCTCGCTAATGATGGTGCCGGGGTCCTGCGGCGCATTGGTGTTCTTGATGACCAGCGGAATGCCTGCCTCGCGCACGGGAAACACGGCTTCCTCGTGCAGGACGCTTGCGCCCATGTACGAAAGCTCGCGCAGTTCCTCGTAGGTAACGCGCGCAATGGGCTGAGCCTCCGGAACAATACGCGGATCCGCAGAATAGAAACCCGAGACGTCGGTCCAGTTCTCGTATAGGTCGGCGCCCAGGCACTTAGTCAAAATCGAGCCCGAGATATCGCCGCCGCCACGATCGAGCAGCTTGATCTGGCCCTCGCGCGTCGCGCCGTAGAAGCCAGGCATAACGAAGCCGCCCTGCTGGCCATACTCCTGCACCAGCTCGGAGGTGCGATTCATGCTGAGCGTACCGTCGTGATGGAACGCCACAACCGTCGCGGCGTCCAGGAACGGTAGGCCCAGGTACTCAGCCATCAGGCGAGCGGTAAAGTACTCGCCACGGCTCACAAGCTCCTCGGTGGAGTAGCCGCCCGAGCGGGCGCGCTCGGCAAAGGCCGCGAACTCCTCACGGATGGGATAGGTGAGCTCCAACTCATCAGCGATATCAAAATAGCGCTGGCCGATGTCCTCGAGCAGCTCCTCACACGACACGTGGTACTTAACGTGCGCATTGACCAGATAGAGCAGGTCGGTCACCTTGGTGTCGCCCTTAAAGCGGCGGCCGCAGGCGGAAACCACCACAAAACGGCGGGCAGGGTCGGCGTCGACGATGGCCTTGATCTTTTTGAAGTGTTCGGCGTCGGCGACCGACGAGCCGCCAAACTTGGCAATCTTAATCATGGGCTGGAGGTTACCTTTCTAAAAAGCCTCTGCGAACCTATTTTGCGCGCTCTGATACCATGGTTTCACCGATTGGGACCAAGGCATCCGAGGAGCAGTGTTATATGGGAACTTATCATAGTACACGAGGACGCACTTTATCGTGCTCAAGTAAGGTGGCAATCCGTACCGGCATCGCTCCCGACGGGGGTTTGTTTGTCTCGGACGAGCTCGGCACCCAGCAGGTCGATATCAGCTCGCTTGCAGATAAATCGTACTTTGAAATCGCTCAAGATGTGTTGGGAATGTTACTGAATGATTACACGGCCGAAGAAATTTCGGCGTGTGTCGACGAGGCATACCGCGGCACGTTCGCGAGTGAAGAGGTTACGCCACTCGTCAAACTCGACGCTGCGCCGGGCGCTGACGCCCCTCAGACCTATGTGATGGAGCTCTTTGGCGGTCCCACGAGCGCCTTCAAGGACGTCGCCCTGCAGATGCTCCCCCGCTTGATGGCCCGCACTTCCGCCAAGGACGGCGGCGCCGAGCGCATCATGATCGTCACCGCCACGTCGGGCGACACAGGCAAGGCAGCACTCGCCGGCTTTGCCGACGCCCCGGGCACGGGCATCACCGTCTTTTATCCCGAGGGCAAGGTCAGCCGCGTCCAGAACCTGCAGATGTCCACGCAGGAGGGCGATAACGTCGCCGTCTGCGGCATCCGCGGCAACTTTGACGACGCCCAGAGCGCCGTCAAGCGCATCTTTGCCGATAAGGAACTTGCCGAGCGCCTGGAGGCCGCCGGCACGGTGCTTTCGAGCGCCAACTCCATCAATGTCGGCCGTCTGGTACCGCAGGTCGTCTACTACTTTGCCGCCTATGCGCAGCTGCTGCGCGCCGGCGCCATCGAGGCCGGCGACGCCGTGGAGTTCTGCGTACCGACCGGCAACTTTGGCGATATCCTGGCCGGCTACTATGCCAAGCGCATGGGTCTGCCCGTCGCCAAGCTCGTCGTGGCGAGCGACAAGAACAACGTGCTTGCCGACTTCCTGACCACCGGCGTCTACGACCGCAACCGCCCGTTCTTCACAACCATCTCGCCGTCGATGGACATCCTTATCAGCTCCAACCTGGAGCGCATGCTCTACTTCCTGTCCGACGGCGACTGCGAGCTCGTTGCCGGCCTTATGGAGCAGCTGGCGCGGACTGGTCGCTACGAAGTTCCCGCCGACCTGCTGGCAAAGATTCAGAGCGTCTTTGGCTGCGGTTGGGCCAGCGAGGACGAGGTACGCACTGCCATCAAGAGCTGCTGGGACGCGAACGGCTACGTGATCGACCCGCACACCGCCTGCGGCTATCACGTCTTTGAGCAGGTCGCTCCCACCGAGGGCGCCAAGGCTCGCGTGCTGCTTTCGACCGCCAGCCCCTACAAGTTCCCGCGCGCCTGCTGCGACGCCCTGGGGCTCGACGTTCCCGAGGACGACTTTGAGGCTATGCGCGTGCTCGAGCAGGCAACCAACACGGTTGCCCCGGTCCAGCTCGCCGAGCTCGAGTCCAAGCCCGTCCGCTTCGAAGACGTCTGCGACGTAGCCGACATGGCCAGCTACGTAGAGCAGGCTGCAAAAAAGATAGCAACCAACTAAACCCCTTATAAGGCGCCGGCGAAAGCCGGCGCACCTTCTTTTTATTTAGCTTTCGGGATGATGACGAGCATGCGATCGGGTCTGGCCGTTTAGTTCGTCGCGAGTTCCGCACGAGCCGGAAAGCACTTAATGTGCTTTCCGAGCGAGCCAGGACTGCCCGAGCAGCGAACTAAACGGCCAGACCGCCCAGGAGATTCCCATGATCAAGATCACCGTCCCAGCAACCAGCGCCAACCTAGGCATCGGCTACGATACCCTCGGCATGGCCGTCAGCCTCTACTCGCACTTTACCTTTGAGCGCGCCGACAAGCTCACCATCACGGGCTGCCCCGAGGAATTCCAAAACGAGAACAACCTGGTCTACGTTAGCTTTGTCGATGCACTGGCCGCATGGGGCGAGCCGGCCTTCCCCGTCGCCATCGACATTCAGACTGACGTTCCCGTCGCCCGCGGCCTGGGCTCCAGCTCCACCTGTGTCGTCGCCGGCATTATGGCCGCCGCCGCGCTGACAGGCCACACCGTCGACCGTGCCGAGCTCGTCCGCATTGCCACCGAGGTCGAGGGCCATCCCGATAACGTCGCCCCCGCTATCCTGGGCGGCGCCGTCTGCTCCTTTACGCCGACCGATTCGCTCCCCCAGTGCCTGCGCTACGAGGTGAGCGATCGCCTGCGTTTTATTACCGTGATTCCTCCCTACGAGGTGCATACGAGCGAGGCGCGCAAGGTCGTGCCGCAGGAGGTTCCGCTCTCCACCGCCGTATGGCAGATGGGCCGCATCGCCGGCATGACGCGCGGTCTTGAGTCCGGCAACCTCGACCTGATTGCCGCCGCCAATGACGACCGCATCCAGGAACCCTATCGTCGTCGTCTGATTCCCGACTACAACGCCGTGCGCGACACCTGCCTTAACGGCGGCGCCAAGACCATCTGGATCAGCGGATCGGGCTCGACCCTTATGGCTGTGACCGACGACACCATCGTGGCAAAGTTCCTACAGGTCAAGCTGCGTGAACAGTTCCCCAAGTGTGACACGCATATTCTGACGTGCGACACGGAAGGCGCCCAGATCGAATACCTGTAGTCGCCGTCCTGTATACTCGCCGGTGAGGCCAGGGGCTTTGCCCCCAAATCGTCCTCGGACATGGTAGGACCCCCGCTGCGCACTTCGTGCGGCGGGGGTCCTACCGTCCTGCGGAAAGATTTGGGGGCAAAGCCCCTGGCCTCCCCTACGTTAACTTCGCCGGCGGCGACTACAGGGGCCTACGCTCTGGAAAGTCGCCGGGCTGATAATCTGGCTTTTTATTGGTAGGGGCTCTTGCTAGGCTGGAGCACTTCCTAGAGGCGGGCACCGGCTGTGTGCATGGTTTACGCTGCGTTTGTTTCTTTGTATTCGAAGACTGGCTCTAGGAGATCTTCGATGTTGCAGTGGAGGGCTTTTGCTATGGCTCTTACGGTTGTTACCGAGGCTTCGTTGATGTTTCGTTGGCGCTGTTCGTACATTTGGATTGAGCGGAGTGATACGCCCGATTCGTATGCCAGGTCTTGCTGGGTTTTCTTAAGCCTCTTCCTTGCTAGCGCGAGTTTGGTTTGACGAGGTGTTTTCTTCGCTATATCGCAAACAAGACGCGCCACACGCTCCTCTGAGGCTTCGTGCCAGGGGTAATACATATTGCACAGCGCATCGAACGGAACGACATGCAGCAGGTCTTCGAAAGACTCGCCCAGACGCCATTGCAGATATGCCAATATCCAGCCTGTCCAATACTCCGGCGTCTTCTCAAAACGATAGGTGCGGTCCGGTATAGACCCGCTTTGATATCCCGACCTTTCGGCGATAAGTGCGAACAGCTCTACACCTGATTTTCCCGATACGACCCATGCGTTGCCGCGTTCGAACTCGCGAGCTACACCGCTCAGGCAAAAGAGCTCAGCGACCTCGGACCCTTCCGCTCCATAGTCGTTCACGGCATAGTCAAAGCAGTCGCCAAGGTTGTTCATTGCATCCTCAAGGTAGTAGACGGGATATGTCCTACTCGGCCCACAATCCGTTAACTCTTGGATCATTTAAATCAACCCTCCCTGCCATTAAATCCCTAATGTCGATACCTTCGGAATCGAACCCGTTAACCGTATCCATGTATTTGCGTCGAGCATTCTGCTCTCGCTCAAAACGCTTGGGATAAAACTCAGACCCCAAAGCCTGCTTCCAATCGCAGAATCTAATCGCCGAAAATGCGCACTCGCTCATAAGAGCATATTGGATACCCAAATCACCCAAGCGCATGATACGTTGCAGCTGCCTGAGCGAGATCATGCCGCTGACAAACTGTCTTGCAAACGAAAAATAGGAGTCGTCGGCGCGATAACCTCGAATTACGTCATAGGGAGAAATATCAATCAGGCAGTTATCCAGCAGATAGCGAAGTCCTTCGCGCGCCAGCGGTGTCGAAACATTGAACTCCCTATTGTTAGCCAAAATCGCAAGCCAATTGAGAATTGAAAACTCCCCGGACTCCAAATCCAAGACTGCGAGACCATCCATATCGAGCTCATATCGATTTGCAATGCCATCAGACTCAGTCCGACATGCCCACTCCATTGCCATTTCCTCATGTGGCGTGCAATAAAACCCACACCCATAGTCATTGAATTGTCTGCATTTATCCAACGACGGATGCTCGACAACAACCTCCGACCCGTGCCAAAGTTCCATTGTGACCTCCAAATACAAATATCACCCCAGTGATAGTGTACCAACAACTATCACTGGGGTGATATAGATAGATGCAAACTATTGCCTGCCAAGAGCCCTTACTAGAGGCAGGCCTCGGCGATGCGCTTTTTGAGTTCGTCGATGCCGGTACCGGTCTGGGAGCTTGTGATGATCACGTTTTCGGCCGGGACGTTGAGCTGCTTTTTGATGGCTGCTGCCTGGCGGGCCTGCTGGGTGCGGCTGAGCTTGTCGGCCTTGGTGAGGCAGACGATAAAGTTGAACTCGTTGCCCTGCAGGTAGTCGATCACGTCATGGTCGAGTTTGCTCGGGTCGTGACGAATATCCACCAGCGACACGACCAGGTTAAAGCTGCGCTCCGAGTCGAAGAAGTCGCCGATAAGCTCGGCCCAGCGGTCACGCTCGGCCTTGGAACGACGGGCGAAACCATAGCCCGGCAGGTCGACGAAGTGCACGTCGTCGGCCTCGAAGAAGTTGATGTTGCTCGTCTTGCCCGGCGTGCTCGAAACCTTGACGAGGTTCTTGCGGCCAAAAAGCTTGTTCATGATCGACGACTTGCCCACGTTGGAGCGGCCGACGAAGCTCACCTCGGGGCAGGTGGACTCGGGAATCTGCGAAACCTTGCCATAGCTGGCAACGAACTTGGCAAGCTGGTAGTTAATGGAATCGGCCATGGACACTCCTTGGTCGTAGGTTCTTACAAAAGAGCGCGCTAATAGATAGCAGCGATACGGCGAACGATATCGAGCGTAATGCCACTCGCGGTACGGGCATACTCGAACAGGTCGAACTCGCGGTCGCAAATCGCATCGTACGCCTCATCACAATTATCGCTGATAGCGCGCAGCACCAGGCAATCGACACCATTTTTGGTTGCGACATGGGCAATTGCCGCGCCCTCCATGCCGACACAATCGGCATGCGTCGCCTCGATAGCGTCGTTGCGCATGGCGGTGCCCGTCACAAAGCGGTTACCCGTGGCAATCGTACCGACCAGGAACTGCTTGGCGCCCTTGTTCGAAGCGGCTGCATTTGTCGAAGCATCAACAAACCCATGCTCAGCAAGCACATCGGCAGCAATATCGACCAGCGCAGGCGTCGAGCCAAACTCCTCGAGCCCCGGTGCAGACTCGGCGATAAGCGCGGTATCGGTATCCAGATAGCGCAGGCGTTTGCCGATGACCACGTCATCGATATGGAGCTTGGGGTTCAAACCGCCCGCGATACCCGAGAGCACAACGGCCTGTGGAGCATACTTGCTAATGAGGTGCTGCGTCGCAGCAGCGGCGTTCACCGTGCCCATGCCCGCCGTTGTGGCGACAAGCGTCAGGCCGTCGAGCTCACCGCTCACAACGGTCAAGCCTGCCTCCTGTGCCTCGCAAACGTCGCTCAGCTCTTCCTTAATCTGCATGATCTCTTTTTCGAGTGCACCGATAATCGCGATGGTAGCCATGCCATTCCCCAAACCTATACGAAATTCTCAACCACGGTATGGTACCAGCATTTTGTTTGACCTCGTCAAACGAACACGCTAGGCCAGCACAGCTCGCGTATCAAACAGAGCCTTTGCAATCGCAGCCGTAACCTCGCTCGAGCGGTCGCTCCACGGCATCGATGTCATGATGCTCATGACATAGGTACGGCCATCGATGTCGATAAGGCCCGCATCGCATGTCGAATAGCAACCATCCTCGCTAATCCAGCCTGCCTTGTTGCGCACCAAGGCTTGGTCGTCGGCAATCCCATCACGGATAAATGAGCGCGATGTTGATGACAGCAGTTCAGATAACCACTGGGAGGTCTCACTGCCACAGCTCAGATACTCGCTCATCTCGCGCCACAACTTGGCCGAGGTGCGCGGGCAATAAGTGGGAAAATCACTCATCGGATCGAGTGCGGTATCGTAATCGACGCCAAGACCGACAATCCAATCCTCGTAACCGACACGGTCAAACGCCGCACGCAACGCGATAAACGAATCGTTGTCCGAATTAACGACCGCGGCCTCGATAAGGTCACGCACTGTCTGCCAGCCCATGCTGTAACCACCATACGTTGCTAAAGGCCAATCGAGCGACACCTGCCCCGATTCGACCAACATCTCGCAAATATAGAGTGCATACAGCGCCTTATAACTGCTCGCTCCATACACCTCAACATCGGCGTTATACGTCACGCCCCTACCACTCGATAGGTCGTAGAACACTACACCCACGTCGCCCAGCTCCTGCGCCCGACACAGGGCATCCTGGAGCGAGGCAAGGCTCTCATCCTCCAAGGCAGGAGTCTTGTTATCCACCAACGAGAAGGTCCGAACGGTATCACCCGAAGGGATATCGTTGAAGTCCGCCTTCGAAAGTCTCGTCTTGAGATCTGCCGTCGACAGAGCTTGATCTGCCGACGCTTTGGACTTTGAAACCTTCTCGTTTTGCAGCTGTACCGTTGACGCATCTGGGCGCCCCGTTCGCTCCGAGGCGTAGGTTTTAACGGTAATTCCGAGGATAATAACCGCCGACGTTAGCATCCCAATAGCGGCAATCTTCCTCACGCGGATGCGAGCGCCGGCAAGGCCACGCGAAGACGTGCCCTTCGTCTTATATCTGCTGCCATGCTGCGGCACATACTCGTCCCGCGATGCGATGTTTCGCACGTGGCCTCCTGACTGCCACCGTTTATATACGAGCAGCATGATACCGAGCAGGCATTTCTTTCCAAAGATATTCAGCAGCGTTTAAGGTGTCTTTAAAGAAACCACAAGCGTATTTATCCAAATGGCACGATTCTGTTGCGCATCTCTACCCAAAACGAAGTTGCGGTGAAATGGTTCCTGTTTGGGCGACATGGGCCTAAAAACAAGAACTATTCCACCGCAACTCAGCTGGGAACGAGGGGATATGAGGGCTATGGCATGCTATCCGATAGCGTTTTTGAGCTCCGCACGGCGCTTTTTCATACCGGCCATAACGGCATTGCGCAGCTCGGGCATGCGCGCGGTATCCATCTGGGGCACGCCCTCGAGCTTATAGGGAATGCCCAGTTGCTCGTACTTGACGACACCCATCGTGTGATACGGCAGCATTTCCAGGCCCACCACGTTGTGCCATGGAGCGATGAGGCGACCGAGCTTCTCGCACTCCTCCGCCGTGTCGGTAATGCCCGGCACAACCACGTGGCGGATAACGACCTTGATATTGCGACGTGCAAGCTCATCGCCAAACGCCAGGATGCGTGCGGGATCACAACCGGTCAGCTTTTTATGCTCGACCGGGTCGGCATGCTTAATATCGAGCAGTACCATGTCGGTCTCGTTGAGCACGGCATCGAACTTCTCGGGATGCTGAGGGTCGAAGGCGTAGCCACAGCTATCCAGGCAGGTATGCACACGACCATCGGGGTTGTTGTGCATTGCATGGAACAGGTCGGCCAAAAACTCGGGCTGCAGAAGCGGCTCGCCGCCCGAAACGGTAATGCCACCGCTGCGGTAAAACTCATGGTTGCTCTGGAACTCGTCCATCAGGTGCTCGACGGTCACCATGGTGCCGCCGTTAACCGACCAGGTGTCGGGGTTGTGACAATACGCACAGCGCATGGGACAGCCCTGAACAAACACCACAAAGCGGATGCCGGGTCCGTCGACCGTTCCCATCGTCTCGATTGAATGCACGCGGCCTAGGGCAAATGCGGAATCCTCAGGACGAGCGTCCACACCCTCAAGCGTCATCTCAGCCATTCCCGCTACCTTGCCTCTCCTTGGATGCAACCAATTAAAATGCCAGAGCCATTCTAGCCCATGCGCTTGCGTTTAAACGTCTCGGGCTAGAATGGCACGTTTTAATCTATCCCCCATCACCATGGCTGGGGTCTACGTCGAGATGTCAGGCTGAAGAACGCTCGCCTGCGGCCTTACGCCTTAAGCGTAAGCACCGCGCCGAAGGCGGTCGGGCCGCAATGGCTCGAGATGACGCCGCCGACCTGAGTCCAGGTAACGTCCTTAAAGCCCAGGTCGTGCGCATAGACTTCCATGTCGTCGCGCAGCTCCTGGGAAAGGCCTACCGAATACGCCAGGCCAATGTGCGAGTAGTCAATCTCGCCCTTAGCAACCATGTGGTCAATAAAGGCACGGGCGCACTTGAGCATAGAGCCGCGGAACTTCTTGGTCGCCACAAACTTACCGCCCGTCACCTCAATGCAGGGCTTAATCTTGAGCAGGTGGGCACCAAGGAACGCGACGTTGGACAGACGACCGCCCGCCTTAAGAAAGGCCAGGTCGGTAGGAACAAAGCCCAGCAGCACGCGGTCCATGACGGAGTTCGTAAATGCAAAGATCTCGTCGACGGTGGCATCGGGGTGAGCCTCGATGTATTTGGCGGTCTCAACGGCAACGAGCGACTGGCCCACCGAGACAAAACGCGTATCCATGGAGAATACGTAGTCGCGGCCCTTAGCCGCAATCTTAGAGGACTGATGCGAGCAAGTCGTGACTTCGGAGTACGCAAGATGCAGAATGGTCGCATCGGGCTGCTCGGCATGGATACGGTCATATACGTGCGCAAAATCTGCCGGCGCACAGCCACTGGTCTTGGGCATTACGCCAAACTCGTTGCAGCGCGAGTAAATCTCGAGCGGATCGATGGAGCCGTCCTCAACGGTCTCGTCACCAATTGTGACATGCATGGGCACGCGCACGATGCCGTAGCGCTCGCAGAGCTCCGGCGTCACATCCGACCCAGACTCAACCACGATTACGTACTTGCCCATTCTTATCACGACCCATCTCGACATTGGCTTTTTAATACATGGCACGCGCCGCCGCACTGTTGCACAACGGCCGCAAAGCGCCAAAGAGACGCCGCCCCTTGCACACAACAAAGGACAGCGTCTCCCTGGAAAACTCCGTGCTTACCTGAAATTTTACACGGTTTATTAATAGGTGTTACTTACTCCGCAAACGGTAGCTATACGCGATAAACGGTAGTTCGCTGCGGCAACTGCGACACATTCCGCCCAGCAAGTCCAATCGTGTTCCACGCACGGTTAATGCGCGAGACGGTAGAAATCCATCGACGCCGCACCCTCGGCATGCAACCCTAACGCCGGTACCGCCGGCGAATAGGTACGGCTCGTAAGTGCTGCCTCGCCGCCGTTGGCAAAAATCTCGACCATCGTAGTGTCCGAAAGCACGCGCAGGTCGCGAAGCTCGCTGAGCTCAATCGACCTCCGGTCTCGCCCATAGCCTTCATTACCCATATCGAGGGTAAGCATCCCCTCCGCATAACGCACAAAGACGCCCTTGCGGATCTCGAGCTCAACCATCTTGGCGCCCTCACAGGAAACCACGACATCAAACAGGCGTCCCGGCTCCTCGACGGTCTCTTCGCCTACAGCACGAACGCAGCCGCCGCGCATCCTCTCAATCTCGTGCGCCGGCTGCTGGCAGAGCTTACCATCGCGCATGCTCAGCTCTCGCGGCACCGTCAACGCGCACTGCCACCCGCGCGCCACCGTCGGGTTTTCTGCTGTCGCGTCGGGGCAACCCGACCATCCGATCATCAAACGCCGGCCTGCAGCATCCTCAAAGGACTGCGGAGCATAGAAATCAAAACCGGCATCGACCATCGGGGGCATGCCCTGCCCGACGATTTTAAAGCTCGGCGCCTCCCAATCGGCCTCGATAGGGAACCACACGCACTGATGCGGATTACGGTAACGCCAACCATCGGCAGGCACACCCTGCGGACAGCAAACGAGAATAAGCTCGCCATCGAGCTCAAACAGATCGGGGCACTCCCACATAAAGCCAAAGTTCTCGTCCAGCTCAATACGCGTCGCATAGTTCCAGTCCTCTAGTTCGCGCGAGGTATAGACAAGCACGCAGCCGCGGTCGTCTTTCGTACGAGCGCCCAGAACCATGTAGTAGATACCGCCGTGTTCAAGAATCTTGGGGTCGCGCACGTGCGTACCGATATCGTCGGGGTAATCGACCGGTCCAACAGCTATGCGCTTCTCGCCCAATTCGCCGGGATTCTCGGCAACCATATGAATCTGGTTTTGCTCACGGCCCGTCAACACGTAGTCGTAATCATCGCGGTCAAAATGCTTGACGTTGCCGGTATAGAAGTAGTGAATCTTGCCATCGCGTACAAAGGCAGAACCAGAATACGCTCCGCTCGAATCCAAATCGGAATCGGGGAACAGCACGGGGCCGTGATTCTCGTACGTCACAAAATCCTTTGTCGTCAGATGGTTCCAAAGCACTGGACCGCCATGCGCAGCATCGAACGGATCGTATTGATGATAGATGTGATACGTATCACCAATCTGAACCAAACCGTTGGGGTCGTTGAGCCAGCCAAGCTCAGGCTCCACATGGAACAGGAGCCTATCGGGGTCGGACGCGATGCGACCCGCCGTCTCATCCTGTCCAGCTCGCCACTGCTCATAGTCCGCACGCATCACCTTGTTTTTTTGATTTAACATCGCCATTGACTTTCTCGTCTATAGGGAAGGACGCCCGACTCACACGAGCCGAACGCCCTTCCTCAAATGGACTTATCCGCACATTGCACTGAATGGCTCAACTAGAAGCTGACATCGAAGCCTGCGCCAGCGCCCTCTTCATCGGTGGTCGGCACGCCCTTTGCCTTGTTGTAGGCAAAGATCAAGACGATCGGCACGATAAAGGCGATGAGATTGCCAGCCACATACCACACGAGGGTCTCGGGCGTGACGATGAGCAGGCCAAGCACGCCGGTCAGACCCTGACCGATAGCGCGCACCTCAAAGAGCTTGACGAAGGCACCGCCGCAGCCTGCACCGATGCATGCGCAGATGAACGGAATAATCGAGTAGCGCATGTTTGCAGCAAAGATAGCGGGCTCGGAGATTCCGACCAGCGTCGGGATAAAGGACGACATGCAAATGTTGCGCTCTTTGGAATGCTTCTTGTGAATGAGGTACATGCCGATGGCGCCGCCGCCCTGGGCGATGATGGAAACCGACCAGATGGCCTGGATGTAGTTGAAGCCAGTCGTGGCAACAAGGTTTGCCTCGATACCCTGGATGAACTGATGCGTACCGGTAACGACAAGCGGCTGCAGGAACGCGGCGAAGACAAAGGCACCAAAGACGCCCATCCTGTTGTACAGGATATCGATTACGCCGGCGAGGACGTCACCGATCAGGTTACCGAGCGGGCCGAACACGGTGAACAGGGCGACGTTAGCAAGAATCAGGGTAACGGTCGGGACAAAGACGAACGAAACGACCTCGGGGATGTACTTCTGGGCAATCTTTTCGACCTTGGCCATAAACCAGGCGGTCAGAATTGCAGGGAACACGCCGCCCTGGAAAGCAACCATGGGAATGGAGAGCGGACCAAAGTTCCAGTACTCAGCACCCGTCGGGTCCATAACGAACGTGTTGCGGTTCATAAGGCTCGGGTGAACCATGACGATACCGACGAGGATGCCCAGGATCGGGTTACCGCCAAAACGCTTGACTGCGCTGTACATAACCAGGACAGGCAGGTAGTCGAACGTGGTGGCGATAATGGCAAAGAAGCTTGCGAGGTTCTTGAGGAACTCGCTGTGATCGGCGAGGCTGCCCTCCATGCCAAAGAGGCCGTTGGCAACGATCAACGACTTAAGGCCGATGATGATTGCAGCGCCGACGAAGGCGGGAATGATGGGGATAAAGATGTCCGAGAATACCTTGAGGACCGAGAAGAACTTGCCCTTCTTGTCCGCCTCGGCGCCCTTGACCTCGGAAGCACTGATCTCCTTAACGCCCGTCAGAGCCATAAACTCATCGTAAACCTTGTTGACGGTACCGGTACCGAAGATGATCATGAGCTGGCCGCTGTTGTACAGCACGCCCTTGACGCCATCGATGTTCTCGAGCTCGGCCTTGTTGTATTTGCTCGTATCCTTGAGCACCAGACGCAGACGGGTCACGCAATGCGTGGCGCCCTCGATGTTCTCCAGTCCGCCGACGTTGTCGACGACTTGCTGGGACACTGCCTTGTAGTCCATGTTCCTCTCCATTCCTTTTCTAAATCATAAAACGGTTCGTTGCCGCTACAGAGACGCGATCGTTGCGTTTGCGCACTTGAGCGCACCGTCGGTGACGGTAAGCGCCACACCCTGGCCCTGCTTGTTGCAGAAGCGAGCGTTGAGCGCAACATCATCGACAAAGATGGTCGCGATGTCGTCGTCGACGACCAGACGCACATGGTGAGTGCCCTCGCCCTTAAAGAACAACGGACGCTCGAGGCCCATGTTGTTGACCTGGAACCACGGGTACTGGGGAGCCGGCGTGAACTCGAGCTTGCCCTCGCGCAGGTTGGCGCGGAACTCATAGGCAAGACCGGTCTCGGCGTCCTCAGCGAACTTGACCGAGAAGCCGGCAGCGTTACCGCCGAGCTCAATGTCGGCATCGAGCAAGTAGGTGGAGCCGGCATCCGCGGCGAGCACCTGCTCGACCTTGCCCGACTCGCAGGAAAGCTCAAAGGTCTCGACAGCCTTGCCCTCGCCAAAGGCGCCAAGCATGCTGTCGGGGAGCTTGGTGCCGAGCGTTCCGTCGGCACGCTGAACGATCTCGAGGGGCATAAAGGTGCCACCCCATAGGTAAGAGCTGGGGTCGCCGCCCTCGTCACGCGTAGGAACCCAACCAAAGAGAACGCGACGCTCGCCATCGAATGCGGTGCGAGCGGCGTAGTACGCGCGGCCGTCGAAGGAGTCGTCAGCGGGGGTAATCCAAGGACCGTTGATGGACTTGGACATGCGGTAACGGGTCTTGTTGCCGTCGCTGTACTCGGAAAAGACGAGGTACCACCAGTCGCCCATCTTAAAGAGATCAGGCATCTCAAACATGGTGTACAGGCCCGGGTTCCACCAGTCGCCCTGGAACTCCCAGTTGGTCAGATCCTTGGAGGTGAACTTGACCAGGCGGCCGGTCATCAGACGCTTGTCCTCGCCCACACGCGTGCCGAGGATGAGCATGTACTCCTCGTTCTCCTCATCCCAAAGCACAAAGGGATCGCGCCAGTTGCGGTCATCGTAACCCTCCTGGGGCGGAAGCAGCGTCTCGGCGATGTTCTTCTCCCACTTGACGGCGTCGTCGCTCGTTGCGTGAAGAAGAACCTGCTTCATCAAACGTGCGCGGACCTTATCGCGATTGCAACCAGTGTAGAGCGCATGGTACTTGTCGCCCACCTTAAACACCGTGCCGGCATAAATGTACTGGTCGACTTCCTCGTCGCCGCCGCGCTCAAGGCTCTCGCCAAAGTCCTTGTAGTTGACGAAATCCTTGGTCGTAGCGAGTGCCCAGCCAAACGGCTCTCCGAAAGGTTCGGGGTTACGCGTGTCACGCTGATGATAGAGATAGAACGTGCCGTCCTCGCCGTACGGCATGATGTCGCCTACCCAAATTCCCTCAGGCTGGTAATACACCTTGTGCATCCGAGACTTCCTTTCCACGACATACTAACTCGGTACAATGGCAAGATATGTCAATCGTTTTCATATGTCAAACGTTTTCACACCAATACGTCTTTTCGCAGTTCCAGTCGTCGGCAAACGGTTGACATATGCCGGTGAACGGTCATCAGAGGCGTTTGAGGAATTCTTTTGGCACGGGATGAACTACGCGGTTTTGCCCTCAATAAGTTCAACGGGAAGCTTGATATTCGATTCGGGATTATCGCCGTTAATAAGAGCGATGATGGATTGCGCCGCGAGCTCTCCGATGCGATCGATATCTTGACGTACGGTTGTTAAGTCAGGCATAAACGTCATAGTTCGGCGGGCACCATCCGCGCCCACGACCTTAATATCGTCTGGAGCGCTCAAGCCGCGCTGCTTCATCACGTTGAGACAGATGGCCGCCATCGTATCGTCTCCCGCAAAGATGCCGTCAATATCGGGGTTCTCATCGAGGATCTTCGCAACGACCGCGCCCTTTTCGTCGTCGGGCTTAACGAACTCAACCTCACAGACAAGCGCGGACAAACCGGCCTGCTCAACAACATCGAGGTAGGCATCGGTACGCTTATTGGCAGGCATGCGCATGCGGCTATTGCTGCGCAGGCACAGGATACGCCTGCAGCCGTCATCAATCAGACGGCGCGTGGCGAGCTCGCCAATGCCATAGCTGTCACTTGCAATCTGGACAGAGCCCTCGCCAAGATCGCAGTCGATGCCAACCAGGCTCAAGCCCATCTCGGCATATGCCTCGGCACCGATATTGAGGGAGTTGACGATGACGCCGTCGACCATATTGCGGCGGAGCATGTCAATATAGGAACGCTCAAGATCGGGTCGATTGGCGCTGTTGCACAGCAACATCTTAAAGCCGTTTTCCGCTAACGTGCGCTCGACCGCCTGCACAACCTGAGCATGGAACGGGCTGCTCACAAAGGGAACGATCATACCGATAAGATTCAGGCGACCGTTGAGCATGGCACGGGCGATATCGTTGGGCGTATAGTTGATGCGCTCCATCGCGGCATGGACCTTATCGCGGGTCTCTTGGCTAATATAGCCGCGATTATTAAGCACGCGAGATACCGTAGTAGGCGAAACCCCCGCCACCGCTGCAACTTCCTTGATGCCAGGCTTAGCAGAATCCTTAGAACGAGCGCCCTCGCGAGCCATAGCACCCTCCCCCATCAACATGTCAAACGTTTACATACGAACAAAGCATACCCCAACAACAGCGGGAAGACGGTAACAGCATAAGCAAGTAAACGACTCATCCAAATAATTAGGAGAGTTCCGCCTAAAGGGTGACTCCAAAGGACCCCACATGGCCGGTTTTGGGTTATTTTCCAAAACATCCCGCAGGACGCAAAGGGCTCCGCCGCGCGAAGCGCGCAGCGGAGCCCTTTGCATGTCCGAGGACGTTTTGGAAAGTAACCCAAGACGGCCCGGCGATCCTGCGGGAGTTAAATCCTTTTAGAACTTGTCGTGGAAGGTACGCGAAATGACCTCGTCCTGCTGCTCCTTGGTGAGCGTGTGGAAGTTCACGGCATAGCCGGAAACGCGGATGGTCAGCTGCGGGTACTTCTCGGGGTGAGCCTGAGCGTCGAGCAGCGTCTCACGGTTGAAGACGTTGATGTTCAGGTGGTGGCCACCCTTCTCGGCGTAAGCGTCGAGCATGTGGACCAGGTTATCGGCCTGAGTCTCGGAAACTTCAGAAACCTTCATAATGTGTCTCCTTCGATTGATAGGCGCCGGCCGAAACCGGCGCGCTAATCAGTAATCGTTATTGTTAGTATAGCACTAACAATAGTTACTCGCCCAGCTGATCAAGGTCGATATCGCCAAAGAACACCTGGTCCTCCTTGCCGAGCGCACTCGGGATGATGGAGAAGGTGTTGGAAATGCCGTCCTGAGCATCGCGGAACGGGAGCTTGGAAACCGAAGACAGCGAAGCGATGGCGCCGTGGCTATCGCGCTTGTGCATGGGGTTAGCACCCGGGGCGAACGGCTGGCCAGCCTTGCGGCCGTCGGGGGTGGAGCCGGTCTTCTTGCCGTACACGACGTTGGAAGTAATGGTCAGAACCGAGGTCGTGGGCACGGAGTTGCGGTAGGTGTCGTTCATGCGGATGTACTCCATGAACTGGTGCACAACGTCGTGAGCGATCTGGTCGACGCGGTCGTCGTCGTTACCGTACTTGGGGAACTCGCCCTCGGTCTCGAAGTCGACGATGATGCCGTTCTCATCACGGACAGGGTGGACCTTGGCGTACTTGATGGCGGACAGGGAGTCAGCCACGACGGAAAGGCCAGCGATGCCCGTAGCGAACCAGCGGTGCACGTGCTTGTCATGCAGAGCCATCTGGATGCGCTCGTAGCAATACTTGTCGTGCATGTAGTGAATGATGTTCAGCGAGTTGACGTACACGCCGGCGAGCCACTTCATCATGTCGTTGTACTTGGCCACAACGTCATCGTAATCGAGGGTATCGCCCTCGACGGCGCGATACTTGGGGCCGACCTGCTTCTTGGAGACCTCGTCGACGCCGCCGTTGAGTGCGTACAGCAGGCACTTGGCCAGGTTGGCACGGGCGCCGAAGAACTGCATCTCCTTGCCGATGCGCATGGAGGACACGCAGCAGGCAATACCGTAGTCGTCGCCATGATAGACGCGCATGAGGTCGTCGTTCTCGTACTGGATCGAGGAGCTGGCGACAGAAGTCTTGGCGCAGAACTTCTTGAAGTTCTCGGGCAGACGGGTCGACCACAGAACGGTCATGTTGGGCTCGGGGCTGGTGCCCATGTTCTCGAGCGTGTGCAGGTAGCGATAGCTCATCTTGGTAACGAGCGTACGGCCGTCGACACCCATGCCGCCGATGGACTCGGTGACCCACTGCGGGTCGCCGGTAAACAGGGCCTGGTACTCGGGGGTACGGGCAAACTTGACCATGCGGAGCTTCATGATGAAGTGATCCACGAACTCCTGGATCTGCTCCTCGGTGAAGGTACCGTTGGCAAGGTCGCGCTCAGCGTAGATGTCGATGAACGTAGAGGTACGGCCGATGGACATAGCGGCGCCGTTCTGCTCCTTAACGGCAGCGAGGTAGGCGAAGTACATCCACTGGATGGCCTCCTGCGTGTTGGTAGCAGGGTTAGAAATGTCGAAACCATAGGTCTCGGCCATCATCTTGAGCTCGCCGAGGGCGCGGATCTGCTCCTGCAGCTCCTCGCGATCGCGGATGTTGTCGGCGGTCATGACCGTCGGGGTAGAAGCCTTCTGGGCCTCCTTGTCCTTGATCAGGTAGTCGACGCCGTACAGGGCAACACGACGGTAGTCGCCGATGATGCGGCCGCGGCCATAGCCATCGGGCAGACCGGTGATGATGTGAGCCGAGCGGCAAGCGCGCATCTCGGGGGTGTAGACATCGAAGACGCCAGCGTTGTGGGTCTTGCGCTCGAAGGTGTAGCGCTCGACAACGTTCTCATCGACCTTATAGCCGTGCTGGCTGGCAGCCTGGCAAGCGATGCGGATACCGCCGTTGACGTGCAGCGCGCGCTTGAGCGGCTTGTCGGTCTGGAGGCCGACGATGGTCTCCTTCTCGCGGTGGGCGTTATCGATGTAGCCAGCGGGGTGGCTCACGATACCCGTGACGGTCTTGGTGTCCATATCGAGGACACCGCCCTGCTCGCGCTCCTTAAGCAGCAGGTCGAGAACCTCGCCCCACAGCTCCTTGGTACGCTCAGTCGGGCCGGCGAGGAACGACTCGTCGCCCTCGTAGGGGGTGTAGTTCTTCTGGATGAAGTCTCGGACGTCAACCTCTCCCGTCCAGATGCCTTCCTTGAAGCCTTCCCATGCCTCCTGCATTGTGTAACCACGCTCCTAGTTACGTGTAATGCGGCGCTCTCTCACACCGCTGCTTATTGAATTCTTGAATGTTCGGCTTGCACTACCGGCTTCTTCCGTTCTTCACCACACGTTGGTGCAGAGAAAAACGTTTGTCCACCTTGGAACTACAACCCAAAAACCCAAGATTTCACCCGTTTGAGAAGGATAACATAGCGACCCTCTCCATCTGGGCTGTTATATGTTTCTTTTTTTATATCATAATGGCGTTTTTTACAAACCCGCAGGAAATGCGAGCGCAAACAACTACCGTTCACCGATTTGTTTGGTATTTTTCCTTGCCTTTGTACGACCTTCGCTCTAGCTGTTATGCCAGCTTTAGCAGGGTAAAGTGTCCCAGAGACCCTACAGAAACTGCATGGCGGCCACGGGATCCCCCGTGGCCGCCCTGTGGTGTAGCTAGTTTTTAGCTTTGATTACCGCTTGGCATTAGGCGGCTGCGGCGGCCTTGTCGGTCGTTGCCTTGCTATCGCCGTTGCCCTGGCCCTCAAAATGCTTGTAGCACCAGCTGGTGACCAGCGGGGTCAAAATAGCCGTAACGATTGCGCAGGCAGCAACCTGTGCCGTAGCCGTCGCGAGCACCGCACCGCCGTACATGGCCCCGTTGACGCTTGCCATGGCAGCAGGCGTGGCCACATTGGCTCCGGCGCAGCTCGAAATGGCCGCACCTGCGACACCCGTACCACCCGTGAGCTTATCGACCGCGATGACGGGAATTGCAAAGATCACCGAGCAGATCACGCCGAGCAGGATGCCGGGAAGACCGCCGTTGATAAGCTGGCCAAAAGTCATGGTCGAGCCCATGGCAAAGAAGACGAGCACGATGATGGCGGAAAGTGCCGGTGCCATCATCTTCTTAAAGCTGGGGAACAGGTTACCCAGAATAATGCCGACGACGATCGGCAGAATGGCGCCCACGAGCGACCAGCCGATCGGGGCCTGGCCGGCAGCGCCGAGCACGATCATCGTGACCGGAGGGCCGACAACCAGCGTGGTGATGGCGACAGCGCCACGCTCAGCCTCGTTGCCCATGGTACCCATCAGCCCAGCGTACATAGCGTTGTTGGCGCCGGTGCAAGCCGCCAGCATCACCATGGCAGAGATGCCAAACAAGTTGTCGTTGAACACATAAAGGATGAGCAGCGACATGGCAACGACCACGATCTGCTTGACGGCGATGATGATGGCGCCGCGGGCAGCGGCGGCAGGAGCGCTCTTAAACGAAATCGTCGTACCGACGATGAGCAAAAAAGCGCCCACGAGCGGGCCAGCGCCCTGCTGGGTCATGCCAAGCGTAAAGCTGCCGAGCGTTTTGAACAGGTCGGGGAATAGCGTGTTGAGCAGACAGCCCAACAGAAGCGGCACCAAGATATTGGCGCCCGGGATGGAGGACATCTTAAAGAACGGCTCCTTTGCCGCCGGCGCCTCCACCGCAGTCGATTCACTCATATATATCTCCTTTGGATGCATGCGAATCGTAGCCGCATGCGCCTATATCAGAAAGAAGGCGACGGTCCCGAGTCGCAGGAGCCGTCGCCGAATAATCGTCGCGGAGTATTACCCGTCCAGAACGATGCCACCGTCGCAGTCACCGATCTCGCCGTTCACGAAGCTGGCGAGGTCGGAAGCGAAGAACAGCACCATCTGCGCAGGCTCGCTGGCCTGGGCGGCGCGGCCCAGAGGAATACCGTTGATGATGCGCTGAGAGTTCTCGTCAGAGAGGATCGAGGTCATATCGGTAAGCGTGAGCGACGGGCATACAGCGTTGCAGCGAACGCCAAACTTGCCGCCTTCCTTGGCGACTGCCTTGGTCAGGCCGTTGACACCGGCCTTAGAGCTCGCGTAGGCCGCGGTGCCGAGCAGGCCGCCACCGATCTTGCCAGCGACAGAGCTCACGTTGACGATAGTGCCGGCATGGGCCGCCTTAAAGTGCGGGTACACGGCGTTCATCATGGTAAAGGTGCCGTTGAGGTTGATGTCGATGGTACGGCGCCACTCGGTGTCATCGATCTCGTCGAACTTCTTGGTGCTGATGACGCCAGCGCAGTTAATCAGGATGTTGGTCTGCGGCAGATCGGTGAAAATCTGCTCGACGGTCTCGCGCGCCTTGGGTGCATCGGCGACATCGAGCTGATAGAACTTGTTGCCCTCGCCAAGCTCGGCCACAGCGGCCTCGCCCTTAGCAGCGTTCCTTGCGATGAGCGCGACGTGTCCGCCGCCCGCAACGATACCCTTGGCAATCTCGAGGCCAATGCCCTGAGTGCCACCGGTAACGATCGCGGTCTTGCCCGTGAAGTCAAATGCCATGACTCCATCCCCCTTTATGTAAGGTGTCTCCTTGCGGGAAGTTGGAGCATCGCACGTGGCGATTATATGAGTCCCAGTCGTCATGGTGGTGACAACCCCTCGCCTAACCGCGTGCATGATAGTTCTTTAAAACGCTTCAGCAATTGAATGATTTTAAGTCTTTATGCGCTCTTTATATTGCCCACTGTATGAGGCCCGCGTATGGGGGTATCATCTTTCACCGAAAATAGTTTCTAGTGTTAGGGGTTTTCGGTGGAAGATACCGATTTCCATGAGCTTGGGAGTCAGCTCCTTACCGAGTTTGGCGGCATTCACCAGCGCGTTTCGCGCTTTGTGGACAAAGCTCTCAGCGGCGAGATGGCTGTCATGCGCGCCCTTATGCTCGCCGGCGGTTCGCTCACGCCGAGCGAACTCGCCGATCGCGCCTGGGTCTCGAGCGCCCGCATCGCCAATATTCTGCGCGCCCTCGAGGCCAAGGGCTGGGTCGAGCGCGAGCACTCAAAGACTGACCGTCGTCGCGTACACGTCATAGTGACCGACAAGGGATTCCAGGATCTCGAAATCAAACGTCGGGAATTCGAGGCCCGCACCGCGGCTTTCCTCGAGCAGCTCGGCGAAACAGATACCCAAGAGATGGTGCGCCTTCTTAGGCGTGCCAACGAAATTATCGACCGCAATCAAGAAAGGAGAGATGCCGAGTGAGGATTCTCAAGCTCTTTAAAAAGCATATCCTGGCACTGTTCGCAGCTATCGTGCTTATCGTAATCAGCTGCAACGCCGATCTGGCGCTGCCTACCTATATGAGCGACATCGTCGACGTGGGTGTGCAGCAAGGCGGCATCGCCTCGCCCGTACCCGACACCATCCGCGCCGAATCGCTCGACGACCTCGAACTCTTTATGAGCGCCAAGGACGCCAAGGCTGTGGAGGCCGTGTTTAGTAAGGCGGACAATAACGGCATTCGAACGTACAAGGGCACCGAGGAGGAGCGCGCCGACGGCGGCAAGATTGCCGACATCATGAGCCTGCCCGAGACCGTCGTCCTTTCGTTCAACCAGGGCATCGACGCCGACTCCATGGGCGACATGACCGGCGCATCCACCGAGGCAAGCGATGGCGGCGCCGCTCAGGCCATGCCCACCCCCGAGCAGATGGCGGCGATGACGCCCGAGCAGCTCGCCGAGATGCAGCAGAAGGCCGCAGCGGCGCAGAACATGCAAAAGCAGATTGATGCCGACGGTGGCAAGATCACCATGAAGAGCCTGCGTCTAGGCGTTGAAGGCGGCCTAATCGACCAGGGCAAGCTCGTCGAGGGCGCCAACGATATGGCAGACAAAATGGGCTCCATGTCGGGCTCCATCGTCACCCAGCGCGCCGTGAGCTATGTACAGGACGAGTACAAGGCACAGGGCATCGACCCCGCCGACGTGCAGAACGCCTACCTGAGCCACATGGCGACCACGATGTTTGGGCTGTGCCTGGTGTCGCTCGTCGCCACCATCCTGACCGGTGCCGTGGCGTCGCGCACCGCCTGCTCCATCGCCCGCGACCTGCGCCGCGAGACCTTCAACAAGGTTATGCACTTCTCGCCGGCCGAGGTGGGCAAGTTTAGCCAGGCCTCGCTCATTACCCGCTGCACCAACGACATTCAGCAGATCCAGATGGCCGCAACCCTGTTTATCCGCATGTGCCTGATGGCCCCCGTCATGGGCATCGTCGCCGTCATGCGCGTCCTGGCCAACCACACCGGCCTGGAGTGGACCATCGCCGTGGCCATCATCGCGGTCTCGGCCGTCGTCGGCGTGCTCATGGGCCTCACCATGCCAAAGTTCAAAAAGATGCAGAGCTTTGTGGACCGCGTGAACCTTACCGCCCGCGAGCTGCTCGACGGCCTTATGCCCATCCGCTCGTTCAACCGCGAGGAACATGAGCTCAAGCGTTTTGACAAGGCTTCGCTCGACCTGATGACCACGCAGCTCTACACCAACCGCGCCATGAGCTTTATGATGCCGCTCATGATGCTCGTCATGAACTGCATCACCGTGCTTATCGTCTGGTTTGGCGCGCAGGGCGTGTCCGACGGCGTGATGCAGGTCGGCAACATGATGGCGTTTATCTCCTACACCATGCAGATCGTCATGGCGTTTATGATCCTCACCATGGTTTCGGTCATCCTGCCCCGTGCCGAGGTCGCAGCCGAGCGCGTGGAAGAGGTCATCACTTGCCCCACCAGCATCAACGACCCCGTCTCGCCCAAACTGCCCGCGGCCAGCGCGCCGCGCGGCGAGCTCACCTTCCGCGACGTGAGCTTCCAGTATCCCGATGCCCGCGCCGACGTCATCAGCGGCGTGAACTTCACCACGCATGCCGGTCAGATGCTCGGCATCATCGGCTCCACGGGCTCGGGCAAGTCCACGCTCGTGCAGCTGATTCCGCGCCTGTACGACGTCACGGGCGGCAGCATTTCGCTCGACGGCATCGATGTGCGCGACATGACACTTTCCGAGCTGCGCCGCCGCATCGGTTATATTCCGCAGCAGGGTCGCCTGTTCTCGGGCACTGTCGAGAGCAACCTCAAGTTTGCCGGCGACATGGTGAGTGACGAGGATATGCGCCAGGCAGCACGCGTCGCCCAGGCGGAGGACTTTATCGCCGAGCGCGAGGACGGGTACGACTCCCCTATCAGCCAGGGCGGCTCCAATGTTTCGGGTGGTCAGCGCCAGCGTCTGGCCATCGCCCGCGCGTTGGCCAAAAAGCCCGAGGTCGTGGTGTTCGATGACTCGTTTAGCGCCCTCGACTACAAGACCGACGCGCGCCTGCGCGAGGAGCTGGCCAAAAACGTCACCGACGCCGCACTCGTGGTCGTGGCCCAGCGCATCGCGACCATCATGCACGCCGACCAGATCATCGTGCTCGATGACGGCCACGTAGTGGGCACCGGCACGCACGAGGAGCTGCTGCGCAGCTGCCCGGCGTACCTGGAGATCGCACAGTCGCAGCTTTCCGCCGAGGAGCTGGGGCTTACCCAAGAAGAAATTGCAGCCGTTATGGAAGGAGGAGAGCACTAATGTCAGACGAGACCAAGACTCAGATTCCCAAGCCAACCCGCCGGCGCGGTCCTATGGGCCGTATGGGTGGCATGGGCCGCGGCGAAAAGGCCAAGGACTTTAAGGGCACCATGCGGCAGCTGCTCGGCTATATCGGCCAGCACAAGGTTGCCGTGTTTACCGCCGTCGCCTTTGCCGTGTGCTCGGTCATCTTTAACATTGTGGGACCCAAGGTGCTCGGCCAGGTTACGACCAAGCTGTTCGAAGGCCTGGTCGCCAAGGTCAACGGCACCGGCGACGTTGACTTTGACTGGATCGCCAAGACGCTCGGCTTTTTGCTCTGTCTGTATCTGGCGAGCTCTGTCTGCAGCCTCATCCAGGGCTGGCTCATGACCGGCGTCACGCAAAAGATTTGCTACCGCATGCGCAAGGAGATCGCCGCCAAGATCGCTGTCGTGCCGATGAGTTACTTCAACGGCCACAGCAAGGGAGACGTACTCAGCCGCATCACCAACGACGTCGATACGCTGGGTCAGTCGCTCAACCAGAGCGTGACGCAGCTCATCACGTCGGTGACGCAGATTATCGGCGTGCTCGTCATGATGCTGTCGATCAGCCTGCCGCTCACCGGCGTCACCGTGCTCACGCTGCCGGCCGCCGCGATTATCTTAATGGTGATGATTCACTTCTCGCAGCCGTACTTCCGCGAGCAGCAGCAGGTCCTAGGCGCCGTCAACGGCATTATCGAGGAGGATTTTGCCGGCCAGAACGTCATTCAGGTGTTTGACCGCGCCGAGGCTTCGATCGAGGAGTTCGACCGCCAAAACGACCGTCTCTTTATTAGCGGCTGGCGCTCGCAGTTCCTGTCGGGCCTGATGATGCCGCTTATGAGCTTGGTGGGTAACATGGGCTACGTGGGCGTCGTCGTGGTGGGCGCGCAGCTCGCGCTGACCGGCAATGCCACGCCCGGCGACATTCAGAGCTTTATCCAATACGTTCGCAACTTTACGCAACCCGTGCAGCAGCTGGGCAACGTGAGCAACACGATGCAGTCGATGGCAGCTGCCACCGAGCGTGTCTTTGAGTTCCTGGCCGCGCCCGAGGAGGAGCAGAAGGCCGACGCGCAGATTCCCGAGAAGCGCCCCGGCCACGTGGAGTTTGACCATGTCAAGTTTGGCTACACGCCCGACAAGACCATCATCCACGACTTTAGCTGCGAGGCGCAGCCCGGCCAGACCATCGCCATCGTCGGCCCCACCGGCGCCGGCAAGACCACGCTCATTAAGCTGCTGCAGCGCTTTTACGACGTGGACGGCGGTTCGCTGCGCGTCGAGGGCGTCGACGTGCGCGACTGGGACCGCGCGGCGCTGCGCGGCGAGTTTGCCATGGTGCTGCAGGACACCTGGCTGTTTAACGGCACCATCCGCGAGAACATCCGCTACGGACGCCCCGATGCAAGCGATGCCGAGGTCGAGGCCGCTGCACGCGCCGCACGCTGCGACCACTTTATCCATACGCTCGCCGGCGGCTACGACTTTATGATCAACGAGGAGGGCACTAACCTGTCGCAGGGTCAGCGCCAGCTCGTGACCATCGCCCGTGCCATTTTGGCCGACCGTCCGGCGCTGATTTTGGACGAGGCGACCTCCAACGTTGACACTCGTACCGAGGAGCTTATTCAGCGTGCCATGGATGCGCTGATGCAGGGCCGCACCAGCTTTGTTATCGCACATCGCCTGTCCACGATTCGCAACGCCGACGTGATCTTGGTGATCCGCGACGGCGACATCGTCGAGAAGGGCACACACGACGAGTTGCTCGCCCAGGGTGGCTTCTACGCCGACCTGTACAACTCGCAGTTCGACGAGGCGGCGTAAATTCTGCCGCAGGGAACGAATAACGCCCGAGAACGGGGGCGCAGGGCAACCTGCGCCCCCGTTTTTGCGTTTCGTGGCGCTCGAAATGTCTCCTCGGGGTCTTTTGACGGATCCCATTCGCGGCGGTTTTTGCCTATCCGGCGCGTCTCAGATGCAAGTGAGTAGACTTTCTTGGATTTGCCGAGCACATCGCGACAAATGCCCAGTAAAGCCGCAGGTCAGAGCGGTGACGTTTCGGGGTGTGCTCGGCCTCCTGCAAATAGTCTACTCACTTGGTTTTTTTCTGTTAGAAGACTGCTGTGAGGGAAAGCAGCTCCCTCAAGGCGGTCATCGTTTCCCCAGATAAAACCCGCCTAAATAAACCTGCCCCTTTTTGGCAGGTTTCGCTTGCACTTTAGCGTGCGACAGCGGATAATGCCGAGCACTCGACAATGCGCTCAATAGCTTTCTATAGATGAGGAGGCCCCTATGGCCATGGAATTCAAACGTAGACTGCCGATCCCCATGGAGATCCGCGAGGAAATGCCGCTTTCAGCCGAGCTCACCGCCAAAAAGCAGGAGTTCGACGCCGAGGTCGCCAAGATCTTTACCGGCGAGGACGCACGCAAGGTACTCATTATCGGCCCGTGCTCTGCAGACCGCGAGGACTCGGTACTCGAGTACATGAACCGCCTGGCCAAGGTCGCCGAGGAAGTCAGAGACAAGCTCGTTATCATCCCGCGCGTCTACACCAACAAGCCCCGCACCAAGGGCACCGGTTACAAGGGTCTGCTGCACAACCCCGACCCCGAGGCGCCGGATGACCTGCTCGAGGGCGTCAAGGCCATCCGCCACATGCACTTGCGCGTGATTGAGGAGACGGGTTTCTTCACCGCCGACGAGATGCTCTATCCCTCCAACTACCAGTACCTCGTCGACCTGCTGAGCTATGTCGCCGTGGGCGCGCGCTCGGTCGAGAACCAGGAGCATCGACTGGTCTCGAGCGGCATTTCGGTACCCGTGGGCATGAAAAACCCCACCGCCGGTTCCACCACCGTTATGCTCAACTCCATCTATGCCGCCCAGGCACACCAGAGCTTTATCTTCCGCAACTGGGAAGTCGAGTGCGACGGCAACCCGCTCGCACATGCCGTCATGCGCGGCTATATCGGCCTCGACGGTCGCACCTACCCCAACTATCACTACGAGCACCTGGAGCGCCTGGCCGAGCGCTACACCGAACACGCCGGCTACGCCAACCCGGCTGCGGTCATCGACTGCAACCACGACAACTCGGGCAAACGACCGCTGGAGCAGTACCGCATTTGCAAGGAGGTGCTCGACAGCTGCCGCCGCAACGAGTCCATCTCCAAGCTGGTCAAGGGCTTTATGATCGAGTCCTACCTGGAGGACGGTAACCAGGCAGTCGACGGCGGCGTCTTTGGCAAGTCCATCACCGACCCGTGCCTGGGCTGGGAAAAGACCAACTACCTCATCCACGAGATTGCAGAGCGTATTTAGTTACGCGGGCACGAGAGCGAACAACTTGTCATTCAAAGAGGACGGCATGACCAAAAGGTCTATGCCGTCCTCTTTTCATAGTCGTTGAGGACGTTCTTGAATGACTAGTCGTTTTAGAACGTCCCCAACGACTAACCAAAAGCTCCGCGGAGATTTCTTTTTACCTACTTTGTTAATGGGTATTGCGCGGCGCGTGCAGATACGGTAAGGTGTTCCACCAATGAGCGCGGAGATGCCGCGCCGTCCAGCTACACCGCGAAGGGAGCGAACATGAACGGATTCATTTCCAACAACTCCATGATGATGTGCATGTGCGCGGGCATGATGATGCCCCCTGTCTCCTCGCCTGCCGGCAGCGCCCGCTGCCCGCGAATGATGTAGCCCGCGCATAGTCTCGGACTTCAAGGCGAGGAACCCGCAGCCGGGTCCTCGCCTTTTTGTTTGGCATGCCGCGGGCGCCAACCATCAGCAACACTCAACCGAAAGGCTGTACCGTGATAGAACTCACCAACATAGTTAAGGAATACCAAGGGACGGGCGGGGCGTTTCGCGCCGTGGACGACGTGACGCTCACCATCCAGACCGGCGAGGTCTTTGGCATCATCGGTTACTCCGGCGCCGGCAAGTCCACGCTCGTGCGCTGCATCAACCTGCTCGAACGCCCCACCTCGGGCACCGTGCGCGTGGACGGCCGCGACATCACCGCGCTCACCGACGCCGAGCTGCGCCGCGAGCGCCAGAGCATCGGCATCATCTTCCAGCACTTCAACCTGTTTCCCTCGCGTACCGTGGCGCAAAACGTCGCGTTCCCGCTGGCCAAGCTCGGCCTCTCCCGCGAGGAGATCGACGCCCGCGTGACCGAGCTGCTCGCGCTTGTGGAGCTCTCGGACAAGGCGGCCGCCTACCCCGAGCAGCTCTCCGGCGGCCAGAAGCAGCGCGTCGCCATCGCCCGCGCGCTC
This sequence comes from Collinsella sp., assembly GCA_052364855.1. Classification (GTDB taxonomy): domain Bacteria; phylum Actinomycetota; class Coriobacteriia; order Coriobacteriales; family Coriobacteriaceae; genus Collinsella. The sequence goes on along the minus strand of DAWEIC010000001.1, from coordinate 17,376 downwards.
GCCACGCGCCCCAGCGTCCTTCTGTGCGACGAGGCCACCAGCGCGCTCGACCCCACCACCACGCACTCCATCCTCTCCCTGCTCAAGCAGCTCAACCGCGACCTGGGGCTCACCATCGTGGTCATCACCCACCAGATGAACGTGGTGAAGGAGATCTGCGACCGCGTGGCGGTGATGGAGCGCGGCCGCGTGATCGAGTCCGGCCCGGTCTACGACGTGTTCGCGAACCCGTCGCACGAGCTCACGCGTGAGTTTATCTCCTCCACCTCCACGCTCACCCGCGTGAACGAGCTGGTGGCCGAGGGCAGCCCCGTGGTGGCGCTGCGCCCCGGCGAGGTACTCGTGCGCCTCAACTACCAGCGCCGCGATGTGAACGAGCCCATCATCAGCTCCATCTCGCGCAGCTTCGACATCGACGTGAACATCATCTTCGCCGACGTCGAGGTGGTGGCCGATGCACCCATCGGCGGCACCGTCGCCATCCTTTCCGGCACGCGCGACCGCGTGGACGCCGCCCTTGCCTACCTGCCCCAGAACGAAAACGTTCGCGTCGAGGTGATCGCTGATGCTCGCTAACATTTCCGCATTCATTCCCAACGTCGTGGCCCAGTGGGACACGTTCATCTCCTCCATTTGGGAGACGCTGCTCATGCTCGCGTGGTCCGGCGTGTTCGTGTTCGTGCTCGGCGGAGTGCTGGGCGTGGCGCTCACCGTCACGCGCGCCGGCGGCATCTTGGAGAACCGCCCGCTGTGGCAGGTGCTCGACAAGGTGACCAACGTGTTTCGCTCCATCCCGTTCATCATCCTGCTGGCGGCGCTGCTCCCCGTTTCGCGCCTCATCATGGGAACCGCCATCGGCGTGCCGGGCGCCATCGTGCCGCTCGTAGTGGGCGCCATCCCATTCTTCGCCCGCCAGGTTGAGGTGTCGCTCGCCGAGGTTGACCCCGGGCTCATCGAGGCGGCCGACGCCATGGGCCTGGCTCCGCTCGACATCATCTGGCGCGTATACCTGCGCGAATCCGTCTCGAGCCTGGCGCGCGTAACCACCGTGACGCTCATCTCGCTGCTCAACCTTACCGCCATGGCCGGAGCCGTGGGCGCCGGCGGCCTGGGCAACTTCGCCATCCAGTACGGCAAGGACCGCAACCAGCTCGACGTAATATACGTGACCGTGGTGGTGCTCGTGATCATGGTCTCGCTCATCCAGATTGTGGGCAACGCGATGGCCAAGCGTTCGAGCGACGAGCACCGCGCCGCCGCAGCGGCAGCGGCCGGCAACGGCACGGCCACGGGCACCGGCACCACGGGCTCGCACGCGCGCCGCAACGTGATCATCGGCGCGGCCGCCCTCGCCGTGGGCTTTGGCCTCTACTTTGCGGTAAACGCGCTCACCGCCGCGCCCGCCTCCGAGCGCTTGACCGTGAAGATGGGCGTTACCGGCACCATCTACGAGGAGCTTTACGCACCGGCTAAGAAGAAGCTCGCCGCCGAGGGCATCGACCTGGAGATCGTGCAGTTCTCCGACTACACCACGCCCAACGCTGCGCTGGCCGACGGCGACATCGACCTCAACAGCTTCCAGCACCGTATCTTCTTCGCCACCGAGCTTGAGAAAAAGGGCTACAAGCTCTCCAACATCGGCAACACGTTCGTTCAGCCCATGCACCTGTACTCGGCGAACGTTGCGTCCGTGGACGAGATCGCCGACGGCGCCAAGGTGGCCATTCCCGACGACGTGACCAACGGCGGACGCGCGCTCAAGGTTCTCGAAGCCGCGGGGCTCATCCAACTTTCGGACGCGGCTGGCTTCAACCCCACCGTGGCCGACATCACCGCCAACCCACGTGGAATCGAGATCGTGCAGCTCGCCGCCAACAACATCCCCTCGGTGCTGCCCGACGTCGCCGCCGCCGTGGTGAACGGCAACTACGCCATCGACAACAACCTGTCGCACGACGACATCATCTTCGAGGACACGAGCATTAGCGACGAGCAGTACTGGAACCTCACCGCCGCGCGCACCGAGGACCTGAAGGACCCCGAGAAGGTGGAGGTGTACCGCAAGGTTATCGAGGCGTACCAGTCCGCGGATACCGAAGGCGTATACGACAACACCTACGGCGGCAACTTTATCGCCGTAGGCTGGGACCAGGACCTGCTCTCCAAGGCCGTAACGGACGCGAAGTAGGCAGCGCGTAAGAAATCCGCTCCCGCACACACCCAAGCGAAGGGCCCCCCGGCACGCGACTCAGCCGGGAGGCCCCATTCAGTTTTCCGTCCCGCCGCAACCGGCAGCAAAAGCCGTCTACACCCCTTACCCTCTGGCGAGCTCCGCAAAAAACAGCCCCACGGGCATATTTCAAGCAACCCTCAAAATAGTTTTTGACAAACGTCGACCGCCGTGAGGGAGCTGATTTCCCTCGCGGCGGTCTTCTAACAGAAAAAACCAAGTGAGTAGACTTTTTGCAGGAGGCCGAGCACGCCCCAAAACGCCGGCGCTCTGACCTGGGGTTTTACTGAGCATTTGTCGCGATGTGCTCGACAAATCCAAAAAAGTCTACTCACTTGCATCTAAGACGCACCAGATAGGGGCAAAAAACCGCCGCGAAAGGAATCCGGCTCCCTTCGCGGCGGCTATTAGCGCTGGTTTTGCGACCGTTTTGCCCGCTTGTTATTCGCTGTAGCGGGTAGCGATGGCAGCTTGTACCATGCCGGCGCTCATGAGGTAGGTCACCAGGAAGTAGCCACCGTATGCTGCCAGGAAGATTGCACAGGTGAGGCCCACCGTGCCGCCGATGCTCATGTCGCCAAACGTACTCACCAGCTCGATGATCACCTTAAGTGCCACAAAGGAGTGCGCCAGGCCCACTGCCAGCGGGAACAGGAAGAATACCGCTTGCTGCGCCATCACCGAATGGCGAACCTGGCGGTCGTCACAGCCGATCTGTGCCAGCACACGATAGCTGCGGCTGCCGTCGGCCACGTTGGAAAGTTGCTGGATCGACAGAATCGCCGCGCATGCAACGACCAATACAAAGCCGATGTAGATGGCTAGGTAGCTAATAAGACCATTCATTTGCGCTGCTTGCGTGTACATCTCGGAGCGTGTGATGAAGGTTCCCCACGACCCCGACTCCTTGCCGTCAACGAGCAGATTGTCGAGCACAGTGTATTTAATGCTCTCGTCTGCCTCGGTCGTATCCATCCCCTGTTTGTAGTTAACGAGCAGGCTACTGGAATACGGCTGCAGATTAAGTTGGGACAACAGCTCGTCGGCAACGACGACGGTACCCGGATTACTGCCCATCGCCGAGTTGGCGATGGCCGCCGTATCTTCGTCCGACTTATCGGTTGCGGGCTTGAGCGTGTGCCCGCCCAAGGTAAGGGCATGGCCGCCAGCCATATACTTGGTGTACAGGTCGACCAGCTCGCCGCCCATATCACACGTGAGCAGATACTGGTCGTGACCGATGTGCACCGGCTCCTCGCCCATCATCTGGCGCAGTTTGTTGTACTGGCTCGCCGGCGTCACAAACAGACCCATCGTATCGGCATTGCTACCCCCGAACGCCTTGGGAAGCTTTTCGCCCATGGTCTTGCACATCTCACTTGGAGTCACCGAAGGATCCGAGCCGCCAAGCGGGTAACTCAGATACGAATCGATCTGCACATGCTCACCGGCAACATCGGCGATATTGACCTTCTTGCCGGTCTCGTCGTTGTTGTCCGCCGACTTGCCCTTAATACCGTCTGCAACGTTATCGTGATCGATACGATCGCCGTGCCATGCGGAGTACAAATCGACCGTACTATCGGCCAGCACCATTCGATCGGCCTCAGACGGATTGAAAGACTCTTTGTAGAAGTCGAGCGTATCGGGCGTGTAATAGACATACGTCTGCGACATGTCGGCCGGATTATAGCGCTCCAGATTCTCGTTCATCACGTTGGCAATCGACATACCGCACGTCACCGAGGTGATGGCCAAAAACAGGAGCATCGCGATAACGCCCATCGAAAAGCACACCGTGTTGACCTTGGCCGCAAGCTGGCGCACGGTAAACATGTTGAGGCCGCGCCAATACACGCCGCGCAGGCTCTGCACCAGCTTGATGAGCATGCCCGAGAGTCCCCAGAACAGGGCAAAGGTGCCCACGGTAACCATAGCGGTCGTAATACCAAACTGGTTCATGGCCTCTTGCAGCTTGCTGTCCGTCGCGGTTAGCGGGAACCCATCACGTAGCAGACGGTAATAGGCCATGCCCACAAGCACCACGCCCACGACAAAGATGGCAATCGCGATCCAGGGGTTGCGTGTCTTGATACTCTCGTTGCGACGCTCGGCACCCATAAGCTCGATGAGTTTGGTACGACGCACGGCGCGAAGGTTCAGCAGTAGCGTGAGCACAAACATTACGAGCATGCAGGCAAGGGTCAGATTGAACGCATGCACCGAGAAAAAGAAGTGGAAATTGGCAATCTGTGTCTTAAAGAGCGAGGCCGTAAAGAACGTCATGAGCTGGGAGAGTCCCATACCCAGCACAATGCCGGCGACAAAGGCCACGACCGAGACGATCACGGTCTCGAGCGCCATGATCGTGGCGACGCGCCCGCGCCCCATGCCGAGCACCTGGTACAGGCCAAACTCCTTCTTGCGGCGTTTCATGATGAAGTTATTGGCATACACCATCAAAAAGGCCATGACACCGGCCAAAAAGTACGTCAGGTCGCCGAGCATGCTGCCCATAACCTGTGCCAAGCCCTCTTCATCGATTCCGGCGATGTCGACCTGCATCGAGATGGTGTTAAAGGCATAGAAGACCGTAACGCCCAGGGTGAGCGTCAAAAGGTAGACAAGGTAGTCGCGGCCGGCGCGGCGGACGTTGCCCCAAGCGAGTTTACAGAGCATCGGAGCCCTCACCGCCCATCATGGCAACGACCTCCATAATGCGGTCGAAGAACTCTCGGCGGTCGGTGTCGCCGCGGCGCAGCTCGGTGAAGATCTTGCCGTCGCGAATGAACAGCACACGGCTCGTGTAGCTGGCGGCAAAGCTGTCGTGCGTGACCATGAGCACGGTGGCGCGTAGGCGGCGGTTAAGGGCCTCCAGGCTCTCGAGCAGCAGGCGAGCGCTCTTGGAATCGAGGGCGCCGGTGGGCTCGTCGGCCATGATCATGGTGGGGTCGGTGACGAGCGCGCGAGCCGCGGCAACGCGCTGCTGCTGACCGCCGGACATCTGGTAGGGATACTTGTCGAGTACCTGACTGATGGACAGGCGCGCTGCCACATCCTGCACGCGGGTCGAGATCTCTGCCGAGTTTGTGCGGGCGATGGTGAGCGGCAGGGCGATGTTCTCGCGTGCCGTGAGCGTATCGAGCAGGTTGGAGTCCTGGAAGATAAAGCCAAGCTCCTCGCGGCGGAACTGCGAAAGCTTAGCCTGCTTCATGCGTGTTACGTCCTGCCCGTTGATGCGGATCGTGCCACTTGTGGCGCTATCGATGGTCGAGACGCAGTTGAGCAACGTCGACTTGCCCGAGCCCGAAGCACCCATGATGCCAACGAATTCGCCGCGGTTGACGGTAAAGCTGACGTCGTTGAGCGCGCGGGTCACGTTGCCCAACGCGCCGTATACCTTTTCGAGATGCGCGACCTCCAGTACCGGGGTCGCCATGTGCGTGGTTTGCATACCGAGTCCTTTCTTGCGATTAGTCTACGGCATCTATAGTCGCAAGAAGACGAGTCGGCTACCATCGATATGGCTTACGCTTGCCTTACCGTTGTGTAAGGTACGGGTAGCTAGCCTGCCACGCGTTGATGTTGAGAGAGGACTCCTGTTGAAGACTGTTCATGTTGCCGCTGGGATCATTCGCAAGGAAGGATCTGACGAGCTGCTTGCCGTGCAGCGCGGCTACGGCGACATGCAGGGACTTTGGGAGTTTCCCGGTGGCAAACTCATGCGCGGCGAGACACCCGAAGACGCCGTACGCCGTGAGCTCATGGAAGAGCTGCAGGTAAAAGTCACCAACCTGCGCGATTTCTATACCGTTGAGTATGACTACCCCGATTTTCATCTCTCCATGGAGTGCTACTACTGCTCGCTCGCCGATGAATCCGATGAGCCTCAGAAGCACGACCGCCAGCTCGATATCCGCTGGATTCCGCGCACCTCGCTTGCCACGGTAGAATGGATGCCCGCCGACAAGGGGCTCATTGATGCTCTGATTGAGTTAAAGGAAGATCGGCTTGAGGCTAACGTCGCCAACGATGCCGAGGCCACCACGGCCGACGAATCTGCCGCCAAACCCAAGCGCGCACCTAAGCGCCGCAGCAAAAAGCGTCCCAAGCCCGGTCTGCTCGACGGCATCGATACCTCGGACCTCTCCGCTGACGAGCGTGAGCTCGTGCGCCGTCGTGCCGCTATAAAAAAGTCCATGAAGGGTAACAAGCGCGCCAACACCAAGCCCGAGCTGCTCGTACGACAGCACCTGCGCGCAGCGGGCCTTACGGGTTACCGCTTGGAATGGAAGGTTCCCGGCAAGCCCGACATCGCCTTCCCCGGCCGCAAGATCGCCATCTTCGTCAACGGCTGCTTTTGGCACCGCTGCCCCAAATGCAACCCAAGTCAGCCCAAGCGCAATGTCGAGTTTTGGGAGGCAAAGTTCCGTCGCAACGTCGAGCGCGACCGTGCCGCCGTGGCAGCGCTCACCGAAATGGGCTGGACGCCCATAACCATCTGGGAATGCGAACTCAAAAAGGACCGCATCGACGCCACGATGGAAAAGGTCATCGAACAAGTACGCGCCGCCGCACCGCAGCGCTAGGAACGAGCCGTCCACACGCCCCACACAGGCGAGCCACATCCGCACCACAAACCTTAGAAAGCCCTTAAGCTCAAAACCTTTCAAGAGTGTTACTCAATACCTCTGACCTGCAGTTTCATCGTAAAACCAAACCAGGTTAAGCCTTTCTTTAGCGCTTCTTTGCAGCAGCCGCGGCATAATACTGCCAACGCACGGGACCTAGCAGCATACCCCGAGCGCAATCTTTTGGTGGACATCGAGGAGGCCGCATAAGCATGCATTCTTCCAATGACGCAGCACAGCAGCCATCCCTAAAACATGCAAACCTTTTCTCCTTCCCCCCGACACAGAGAAACGGTCTCCTCGACTCCCCCACCACAAAAACCAAGCGCTCAGCCGATCAGAGCCTCAACTTACGAGCATCCTTCGAAAAGCTCCAAGCATCCCTAGACAAGGCGTTCCCCGAACAGGCAAGAGCAATCTAGGCCCATCGCGCTTTATACTGATGCCATGCGAAACATGGATCACATAGAATTGCACCGCGGAGGACGCGAGGAAGCATTTCCCGAGACCGCCGAAGACTGGCCCTATATTGCCGAACGCGCAGAATTCGCTCGCTATCCGGGCAATTCCGTCCCCTGGCACTGGCATTCCGAGGTTGAGCTTTTCTACATGGAGCAGGGAGCGATTGACTATCGAACGCGCGCGGCTCATGAACACGTGCGCTTTGAGGAAGGGTCCGCCGGCTTTATCAACGGCGGCGTTTTGCACAGCACGCTGCAATCACCCAATTCGGCACCAGCCATTCAAATGTTGCATATCTTTCAGCCGTCGATGCTCGGCGATCCCGCGGGACGCCTTCAAAAGCGCTATATCAATCCTTTGCTGCAATGTCGAGGCGTCGATGTGCTCAAATGGTCGCCCACCAACCCCGACGATATGCCCTTTATCGATTTGCTAATGAGTTCCTTTAACCACGACCTTCAACGGCCGCAGAACGAGATGGCGCTTCGGAATAGCTTGTCAGAGCTCTGGATTCAGATTTACGCCAAGGCCGAACCGCTCTTTTCCTCCGACAACGTCTCTTGGATGACCAACCGCGACGTACAGTTCAAGGCAATCCTGGACTTTATCCGCTCAAACTATGCAGACACTATAGATGTGCCCCAGATGGCATCTGCAGCCGGCGTTAGCGAAAGAGAGTGTTACCGCATTATCGAAGCTTGCGCAGGAACGACCCCAGCGGCATATCTACGCGTATACCGCATCAACCGTGCTTGCGAACTTTTGGCGCACACCACGCGAACGGTGCAGGCAATCGCTCGGCAATGCGGATTTGCGACAGCAAGCCATCTAGGCCAGGTATTTAAAGAACAAATGGGATGCACTCCTTCGAGCTATCGAGCAGTGAGGCAGAATTTCGATAGTACCAGGCAGAAATCCCGCTAGTCCTTCTTTTGTCACTGCATCAAACTTGCAGGCAAGCAACAGATAGGAGCAACCATATGAAGCACTTTGACCATATCGTGTTTGACGTTGATGGAACATTGGCAGATACAGAAGAAAGCGTTCTGTCATCGCTTGCCCAGATTGTCCAAGAAGAGACCGGCAAAACGCTCCCCCGAAACGAGCTTGAATTTGCCCTCGGCATACCCGGCAAGGATGCTCTTGAGAAACTTGGAATCTACTCGCAAGCAACGTTGGATCGCTGGTGCCAAGTTGCCGCCAGCTTTAAAAGCACCATCAGCGTGTTTCCAGGTTTGCTTGAAGTCATCGCAAAACTCGCCGATAGCGGTTGCAATCTTGGCATTGTCTCCTCACGCGCGCGCGACGAATACGCAGAAGAAATAGCACCGCTTGGCTTCGATACGTATTTTGAGCACATCATCCTTGTCGAAGACACAACCGAACACAAACCCGCACCCGCACCCATGCTCGAATATCTCCGATGTACGGGCGCAAACCCCAACAGCGTCATCTACGTTGGCGACACCGTCTACGACGAACAATGCGCAACTTCAGCAGGGGTCAGTTTTGCCCGAGCAGCATGGGGATCACACCAAGACATCCCAAACGCCACCTACAACCTCAAAACCCCCAACGACCTACTAACCCTAACAACCAAGTAACCCCCGCGCTCCACCCTATCAGCCCCAACGCCACAAGGGCGATTGAGCAGGACGGTTTGGGCGGGTCCCGTACTTAGTTTCCAAAATCATTCCGCAGCGCGAAGACTTCTTATTATTATCCGCCCTAACGCCACAAGGGCGACGGCCTCGAGAAGATCAACTTGGGAGGGACGAGGGCTTAGTTCCCCAATCTTTCCGCAGGGGGCAAAAAGCCTCGCCGCACGAAGTGCGCAGCGAGGCTTTTTGCATGCCCGAGGACGATTGGGGAACTAAGCCCTCGTCCCTCCCCGGGATATGTAGCGAGTCGGAGTACCCTTGCTGTTACTCTGCTTTGCCCACAGAGTTGAGGTTGGTCATGCGGATCTTAACCAGCTCGGTGATCTCGCGCATGCCCTCCTTGGCCGGCTTCTTGGGGTCGAAGCAGGCAGGGTTCTCGGCCATGTATGCCATGAAGCCCTTGGTGTAGGCCTGACGCAGCTCGGTGGCGTAGTTAACCTTGCAGATGCCGTTCTTCACAGCCTCGGCAACCTGCTCATCGGGCACGCCAGAGGTGCCGTGCAGGACCAGCGGCACGTCGACGGCGTCGCGAATGGCCTTGACCACGGACTGCTCGATGTGCGGATCGCTCGTGTACACACCGTGGCTGGTGCCAACGCCAATTGCGAGGGAGGTGCAGCCGGTACGCTCGACGAACTCCTTGGCCTCGGCCGGATCGGTGTAGGGGCTCTCGCCCTCAACCGCGGGACCGTCGTCCTCCTTGCCGCCAACCTTACCGAGCTCGGCCTCGACGGGCACGCCCATGGCGCGGCCAGCGTCGGCGACGGACTTGGTCAGGGCGATGTTGTCCTCGAAGGACTCGTGCGAACCGTCGATCATGACAGAGGTGTAGCCCGTGCGGAAAGCCTGCATGCAGCGGTCATAGCCATCGCCGTGATCGAGGTGCAGAGCGACGGGCACGGAAGCGCGCTCGGCGGCAGCCTTGACCATGCCGTAGAAGTAGTCCAGACCAGCGGTCTTGATGGTGCCCGGGGTGGTCTGCATGATGACGGGGGACTTGGTCTCCTCGGCAGCGGCCAGAACGGCCATAACAAACTCGAGGTTCTCGACGTTGAAAGCGCCAACAGCGTAGTGGCCGGCCTGAGCGTCCTTGAGCATCTTTTCGGTGGTAACAAGTGCCATGAGCGTTTGCTCCTCTCCCTCGCCCGCATCTGGACATCGGGCGTAGTTGTTCACAAGGCATTTTACCTTGCGTTTTGCTGCGCTCATTGTATGAAATTCAGCAGCTTTGCACGTGCGAGATATTGAGCCCATGCAGGTCAATACAGTCATTTTTGAAAAGCAAACGGAAGGAATTTGAGCCGAGTGGACATGTTCGATATTGAATTTTGTGCGTTCAGCGTCTTTCTTTTATAGAAAAGATAAGTAATCGAAAGGCGTTTTCTTACTCAAAAAGAAAATGAACGAAAATAGACTCAACACAATTCCTGCAAATTTCAGACGATGATGGAGCAACTATGGCCCATGCAACAACCCGAGCTTTCGCCGATGAGCGTCGTGCCGCCATCATGGAGATGCTCGAGCATAATGCCTCGGTGCAGGTAGCAGAAATCGCCCAGACCTTTGGCGTGTCCTCCGTCACGGCCCGCGCCGACCTGGACGCTCTCGCCGAGACTGGCAAACTGCGCCGCACACATGGTGGCGCTGTGTCGCTCCACAAGCGCCTGACCGTCTCCACGCAGGATCGGCGCATTAACGTCAACGTAGCCGCTAAGCAAGCCATCGCGCAAAGCGCTATTGAGCTCGTCAGCGACGGCGACACCCTGCTCGTCGACTCGGGCACCACCGCGCTCGAATTTGTCCGGCTCCTCGACCAGCGCGACGGCATCACCGTCATCACGGCAGACATTACGATCGCCGATTACATCGACGAGAGCATGCCCTCGGTCGACGTCGTCATGCTGGGCGGCGCACTGCGCAAGGGCCACCGCTATCTGTACGGTCCGCTCGCCATGCAGGCGCTGCAGATGGTTCACGCCGACCTTGCCGTCATGTGCCCCGGCGCCTTTGTTCCCGGCTGTGGCTTTACCACCGACTTCCCGCAGATGGCCGAGACCAAAACGGCCATGATCGCCGCCGCGCGCCGAGGCGTCGCCCTCATGGACGCGAGCAAGGTCAACGGGCGCGGCATGTACCGCTTTGCCGAACTTACCGATGTCGACACCATCGTGATGGACCGTGACCCCGAAGGTGCCGTTGCCGCCTCAATCGCCGAGATCGCCGACGCCGGCGCCCCAACCCTCATCATCGCCACCGCCTAAAACCAAAAAACACCACAAAGGTGCCTGAGTCCCCTTTGTGGTGGTTTGAACGGCACGGCGGTTCGCTCCGCCAGTTTGTCTCAATCTGTAACAACTAGACCCCTAAAAGTCAGTTAACTGTTACAGATCGAGATAATTCCGCTCGACCCCCGCCCTTAATCTAAACCTGTAACAGATAGAGTCGATTTAGCCGCCCAGATGTTACAGATTGAGACAGTTGGACGCGAAACGGTCTTGGCAGAAGTGGCCCTCTAGCAAAGAGACGCTACATATCGACCGAAGCCCGGCAGCGCAAACTCGAAACGTCCCTGTAAGGGTTCTTCAATCACCCCTGCCTCAATTAGACGTTTTTTATACGTCGAGATCGAACCGGAACTTTTCTTAAGCCGCGCAGCCAATTCTTGCCTGGTCGTCGTCCCCTCCGGATTCATTGCACGAAGAAAATCCAAGTCCCCCTGTGAAAGTTCCGCTGCAGTCGAGGCAAAAACGCGCGATTCGAGCTCCTCTTGCGCAAGCTTCGCGCCACGTTCGACGTCTTCAAGGGAAACCTCAGCCGCCTGGCGCGAAGCGTTCCACGCCCGATATCCCACCAACTGGAACATAAACGGAAAACCATCGATTGCCTCGGCAGCACGGTCGACCGCCTCATCGGAAATCGTTTTGCCACCGTCTTCAATCGTCAGCCGAAACGCTTCTTTTACCTCAGTCGGCGAAATAGATCCCAGCGAATGCTGGGCAGCACGACGAAGAAACGATGTCGATTTTCCCGTCAACAACGCCAGCACGCGAAACGGCAGCCCCGCCATAAGCAAAGCTACTTTTTTGTTCTCGCTCACAAAATGTTGGTAGGTGGTAACGAGCTCGGTCATTTGAGCAAACGATGCATCAACTTCGTCAACGGCGATAAGCACCCCGGTGCCAGTCGCTTCAAGCTGAGCAAACAGAGCGTTCATCTTAGTACGCCAGTTGGCGCCCTCAAATTCAATATCAACGTTTTCCCAGCTCATACTACCTATGGGGGCAATCCCAACACTGTTCACACGCCTAGAAGCGGGCTTTTCGATCAGATGGGCAGCCGATTCGTTGAGGCGCTGCAGAATGTCTTCGAGCATCCCGTCCGAAGCCGTCACATTCGCCGTAATCCAGCCTTCTTGCTGGGCGCGGTATGACAGATATGCCAAAAGGGCCGTTTTGCCCGTCCCGCGCGCTCCGTAGAAAATCGAGCATAGGTTGGGGTCGGAATCGGCGCTTTCAAACGCCAGCACCATATCATCAATGATTTGCTCACGGCCGGCCATGTATGCCGGTACACGTCCGAACATCGGCGTGAACGGATTTGCTTGCCTGTACGCTGTCGCCGCCGCCATAAAGCCTCCCTTGAACTCACGTAATTCCATTATGCCCCACAGCTCTTGATTTCTTTGAGTATCTTTGAGTTTTTTGAGCACCTTTGAGTTTCTTGAGCATTCTTGAGTTCTTTGAACAAAAACCACCACAAAGGTGCCTGTCCCCTTTGTGGTGGTTTTGACGGTAGAAGCGAGCCGTTGTTACTTGGACAGCTCGTCGGCGAGGGCCTCGATCTGGGCGCGCGATGCGTCGTTGAGCGAACCCAGGACGGTCACTTTGTTCTGCGTCAGGGTGATGTCCTTCATACCCTCGAGCTCCTTAGTCATAACCTTAGCGGCGACAGGTGCCCAAGAACCGGCCTCGACGAGCGCCACGGTGCGGTTCTGGTAGGCATGCTCAGCGAGCGTGTGGATGAAGGTGCTCATGAACGGGAAAATCTCGCCCTGATAGGTGATGGAAGCGAGCACCAGACGGTCATAGCGGAACGCGTCCTCAACGGCCTCGGCCATGTCGTCGCGAGCCAGGTCAAAGACGGAGACCTTCTGGCCGCGAGCCTCGAGCGCAGATGCGAGCTCCTCGACGGCAGCCTTCAGGTGGCCATACACGCTCGCGTAGGCAATGGTGATTCCCTCGTCCTCGGGCTGATAGCTCGACCAGGTGTTGTAAGTGTCGAGGTAGTAGCCCAGGTTCTCGGTCAGCACGGGGCCGTGGAGCGGGCAGATAATCTGAATGTCCAGACCGGCGGCCTTCTTAAGCACGGCCTGCACGAACTTGCCGAACTTGCCCACGATACCAAAGTAGTAACGACGCGCTTCGCAAGCCCAGCCTTCCGGGTCCTCGATGTCGTTGGCGCCGAACTTGCCAAAGCCGTCGGCACTAAAGAGCACCTTGTCGGTAGACTCGTAGGAGAAAATCACCTCGGGCCAGTGAACGTTGGGAGCGCCGACAAACGTTAGGCTGTGACCGCCCAGATCGAGCACGTCGCCCTCTTTGACGACCATCTTGCGCTCCGGATAATCGGTACCAAAGTAGTTGACCATCATGCGGAAGGCGCCCATGCTGGCCACAACCTGCGCCTGGGGATAGCGCTCCATAAAGGCGGCGATGCCAGCGGAGTGATCGGGCTCCATATGGTGAACGACCAGGTAATCGGGCGTGCGACCGTCGAGCACGGCTTCGATGTTACCGAGCCACTCGTCGACAAAACCGCCGTCGACTGAATCGGCGACAGCAATCTTTTCGCCCAAGATAACGTAGCTGTTGTATGCCATACCGTTCTCGGACACGTCGTACTGGCCCTCGAACAGGTCAATGTCGTGATCGTTGACGCCAATGTAGCGGATATCCTTGGTGATCTCCATCAGGCAAAGCCTCCTAGATAGACAAAAGAGCTCGTCTATCATAGCACTCGTCTTTAGAGCCACAGCTATCTGCCGGCATCCTTACCGATTGTTATTTAGGCGGAATATACCGCCGTTGACCTGCAAAAACTATACGCGATGAGCTGCCGTGGTATGTCGAACGATGAGCTGGCCGGGAATACGAATGGCAACGGTTTTGCCCGCCGTACCCGCCTCGGGAACCGCATGCTCGAATACCTCGCGTCCGCGCTGATGCAAATCGAATCGAACGGTCGTGAGCTCGTTATGCGCGACAAAATCATCGAGCGAATCGTCGACACCCACCACGCTCACGTCCTCGGGCACGCGCAGGCCGCTATCGCGCAGCGCTGCAATCGCGCCATTTGCCATCTGGTCGTTTGCCGCGTAAATCGCCGTCATGGTGCGGTCGTGCTCGGCCAGGTACCTGCCGGCCTCGTAGCCGCTGTTGGCAGACCAGTCGCCCTCGAGCGGCTCTGCCGGCTCGATGTGTTTACGCTCGAGCGCATCCTGCCAACCGGCTCGACGAAATTGCTCGTCGACCGAGAACGACGGGCCGCCAATATAGCGAATCTGCCCGTGCCCCAGCTCAAACAGGTGATCCATAAGCAAGAGCGAGCAGCCGTAATGGTCGGAATCGACCGTAGTCACGCGCGGATGCGCGTACATGGTAACGATGACCGTTCCAATGCCCGGCAGTGGATCAAACGTCTCAAAATCGGGCGCCATGCGGCTCATGCCGATGATGATGCCATCCACCGGCAATGCGGCCATACGACGCGTGGCCTCGGCAAGCGAGAATTCCTCAGTCTTGGACATCTCGACCAGCGTGATGGCGCAATTATGCTCGCGAGCAGCGCTGGCGATGCCGTCGATCATTGAGAGGTTGCCAAACTTGGTGACATCGTTGATGCATAGGCCGACCGAATGGTAACGGCCGTCGCGCAGCGAGCGACCGGCATAACTCGGACGAAAGCCGAGCTCTTGCATAGCAGCCTGCACGCGCTGGCGCGTCTGCTCGTTAACGTTGGGCAAGCCGTTGGCGACGCGCGAAACCGTCTGCTGCGAAACGCCGGCAGCGCGGGCGACGTCAGCCATGGAGACCGGACGCGAACTGGTATCGTTGGACGGGCGCCTTGCCACAGGACCACCTTCACCCTTGCGAGATCTGAATAGCGTGAATGCCGGCCCGGGCAGTAATACATCCCGCGCCGAGGCCCGCTATCGTCGGACGCATGTTAACGTACTCTACTTTTTCTGGCTGCAGCCCTTCTGCTCTATAAGTCCATACGGCACTACCGTTCACGGCCGAATATCGACCGATTACCAGATTCTCAAAAAGTGATAAGCGTTGTGTTATGAGTACGTTAACATAGCCCTTAACGTGCGGCATTGTGGATGCTGAGTTCATGCCGCTTCAAATTGTTAACGTACTCATAACGACGCAAAAAATCGTCCGTACGCGCCAAGGAAAGGACCCCCATGACCACCCCCGACGAAAAGACGCTCGCCACGCTCACCAAGCTGTTTGAGGAGGAGTTTGGCCCCATCGGCGACCGACAGGTGCTCTATGTGCACGCGCCCGGCCGCTCCGAAATCAGCGGCAACCATACCGACCACGAGGGCGGCCACGTCATCGCCGGCTCGCTCGATGTCGCCGTCGACGGCATCGCCGTGGCGACCGACACCAACAAGGTTCGCGTTGCCGACGAGGGCTACCCCACCTTTGAGATTACGCTCGATACGCTAGATGTTCAGGAGTCCGAGAAGGGCACGTCCGCAAGCCTCGTCCGCGGTATGGCCCACGAGATTGCAGCGCTTGGTGTTGAGCCCAAGGGCTTCGACTTCGCCTTTACCTGCTCCGTCCCTTCGGGCGGCGGCCTTTCCAGCTCTGCCGCCGTCGAGGCCGCGTACGGTCGTGCCATGGAGACGCTCTGGGGCGCGCCCGCCATTGAGCCCGTCACGCTCGCTCAGATGAGCCAGCGCACCGAGAACAACTACTACGGCAAGCCCTGCGGTCTGATGGACCAGGCCGCTGTGTGCCTGGGCGGCCTTGCCTACATGGACTTTGAGGACCAGGCTCAGCCTAAAACCCAGAAGCTCGAACTCAACTTTGAGGATCACGGCTATGCGCTCGTGCTCGTTAAGGTCGGCGCCGACCACGTGGCCGCCACCGATGACTACGCCGCCGTTCCGCGCGAAATGCAAGACGTCGCCGCCGAGTTTGGCAAGGCACGCCTGTGCGAGGTAAACGTTGCCGATTTTGACGCCAAGCTCCCCGAGCTGCGCGCCAAGCTGGGCGACCGCGCCTGCCTGCGTGCCGTTCACTACTGGTACGAGAACGGCCTGGTCGATAAGCGCTGGGCGGCCCTGAACGCCGGCGACATTGACCAGTTCCTGGTCCTGACGCGCGAGTCCGGCGCCAGCTCTGCCATGTACCTGCAGAATGTCGTCGCCAAACTGGGTGCCGAGCAGCCTTCCATGTACGCGCTTGCTCTTGCCGAGCATGTGCTCGACGGCCGTGGCGCCGTTCGTATTCACGGCGGCGGCTTTGGTGGCACCATCCAGGCCTTTGTGCCACTCGATCTGGTCGACACCTTTATCACCAAGATGAACAGCTGGCTGGGCGAGGGCTCTGCCCGTCACTACGCTATCTCTGACAAGGGGGCTTACGCGGCATGGCTGTAATGACCGACGCGCGCGAGGCTGCGCAGAACCTGATCGAGTACGCTATCCACCGATCGATGATCGGACAGGACGACCGCATCTGGGCCTACAACACCATTCTGGAGTGCATCGGCGCCACGGGCCCCGCGCTCAACATGGCCTGGGCGCTCAAGACCGAGAAGATTTCGCTCTTGCACCCCGATACCCTGCCCGATTTTGACCTGGAGGGCACGCTCGCCGCGCTTTCCGAGGCCGCCGTTGCCAACGGTGCTGCCGAAGACACAGTGTCGGGCCGCGACCGCATCGCCATGCGCATCATGGGC
>DAWEIC010000001.1:0-405 GCA_052364855.1 Collinsella sp. | reverse complement strand
CTGTGCTGCGACGCCGGCTACGTGCGCCGCGCCGCCATCGCGCGCAATATCAAATGGAGCACCCCCACCAACTGGGGCGACCTGGAGATCACCATCAACCTGTCGAAGCCCGAGAAGGACCCGCGCGACATTGCCGCAGCCGGCGCCGCAAAGAACACGGGCGAGAAGTATCCCGCCTGCCAGCTGTGCATCGAGAACGAGGGCTATCCCGGACGCTCCGCCGCAGCCGACGGCGGCGCCCATCCCGCCCGCCAGAACCTACGCGTTATCCCCATTCAGCTCAACGACGAGCGCTGGGGCTTCCAGTACAGCCCGTACGCGTACTTTAACGAGCACTGCATTGCCATGAGCTCCGAGCATCGTCCGATGCACGTCGACCGCAAGGGTCTAACCTGCCTGCTCGAT